>NZ_CAJHBN010000002.1:0-333036 GCF_904846655.1 Psychrobacter sp. NC44
TCATAGGATTCTCCTGCTGATATATTTTAGCAGTTAATCTCTATTTCTAAGTGTTCTTATTTAGTGGGGGGATTACCTTCCGAGTTAATGAATGTCAAAAAATACAACCTCCTACTTCATCATTAGAGGGCTCTACGGTTGAGATAATTATTAATAGAACTAGTCAAAACTCCCAATCAACAGTAGGCACCCTTTCCATTCCAAATTATAACTTCGACGGCTTTGTACTAGAAAGACCAGGTCCTGATACTACTACTAGGAATATGCGCAAAAGAGTTCCTACAGGAGTTTATAAAGTGAAATGGCATGAAACAAAGCTAAATCGTTCTTTGGGGAAAGCTTTTGTTCTTTTCAATGATGATGTTCCTGCTGACAGGTATATATTAATACATATTGGAAATTACCCAAAGGATACCGACGGCTGTATTTTACTAGGAAGCTCAAAGGGTAAAGACTTTGTGGGTAATAGCACCAATACTGTATTTGCTTTTTATAAACTATTCGAGAATTCTAACCTTACTAAAATCCGAGTTAAGATAACTGAGAGCTATTAAATGAAAGCATTTACATCTGTATTATTAGTAACTACCCTCGCCTTAGTATCCTGTGACAGTACGGGTAATACAAATAAACCTGAGACTAAGGATGCAGACGGTAGCATTACTACACCAAAACAGTCAGTATCTGATATCCCATTACATTTTAAAGACGCTCATGAATTTAGGCTATTTCTTGATACCAATCAGTATGGTGATGAAGAAAAAATAGACATGATTAATAATTTTTTCGATAGTATTTCTGATTACTCTACTAGTGAGTTAACTCACTCGTTTGCAAGTATAGGCGCTAATATTGAATGGGACGTTGATTTAATTTCTCAGTTCAAACACAACATGCAAAAAACAATCATTAATAATCCTAACTTATTGATAATTATTAGTGACAATCTGAATAATGATGAACTTAAACGCTTTGCAAAATTTTACTTTGGTAACGTTATTTGGAACGATGAATTTCCCAGCGAGCTATATTACCTCAAGACAAATAACTCACAGTCTTTTGAAGTATTTATTGAAACTTTTTATGGGCTCTATCAAGCAATGTCGCCTCGCATACTTAATACAAGCTATATCGTAGCAGATAAAGATGGCAATACTAATATTAGAGAATTACCTAGCTCTAATTCTAAACGTGTAGGTAAGTTTAATAATGGTAGTAAAGCTACTGCTTTATGGATAGAAGGCGATTGGCTTTTTGTTCATAACAAGTCCAATGTTGGTTACGTTCATGTAAGTAATTTAAATGCAGTTGATTCAGCCATAGACAAGTTACAATCTAGTGATAACCCTACTAATGTCATTTTAGAAAAAGAAGCTGACTTAGATATGGACGGTGATAGCGATGTCATAAGCGTTGCAAAGCCTAAAGAACAAGACGATAGAAACTTTGATCTTGAAATTTCCGTATATCGAACGGTCAACGGGAAAAGTCATTTGTGGCAACAAAACACGTTAATGTTCAAGGATCCAATCAATGGCTGCATGATGGACGGTTTGGAAGATATCAGTACAAGCTCAGGTAAGTTTACTATTGAATATATGTCTTGCTACGATAACAAGTATGGTAAAAGGTTTGTGAGCTTTTCCTATGACATTCAGTCAGATGATTTTAAGGTGATTAAAAATATAATAAGCTTTTTTAACTCTGAATCGAATGAGATGAACCAAACGTTTAATTGCAAAGATAATGGATATTTGTTTTCATCTTACAATGATGATTGTGAGTGGTTGTAGCAATTTTTTTGAATTTCTAGTAAGAGCAAATTAAATGAAAAATACGCTGAAAACACTTCTTTTGCTAATAGCCCCAATCTCTATCGTTGCTTGTAATGCACAATCAACTTCTTCAGAACATCAACCAAGCAATGAAGGAACGATAACCACGGCTAAAGTGGCTAACGTTAACAGCGACATTAACGCTAAGAGAAATATCGTTCTGTATATGGAAGCTCATGATTTATCCGGTCTTGAACAATCCTCTAAGTCAGACGCGCATTATTATCGAGTTCTCATTAAGAAATTATCTAATAATCGTTATTTAGTGCAGGATTTCTTTATCTTGGGAGATAAGTTTACAGATCCGTATATATTGACAGAGGGAAAGCTTGATTATACCGATAACGAGGACGTAGCCCATCCCAATAATTATTATCCAAGGGAAGGAATAAGAACCGTATTGTTTGAGTCTGGTAGTAAAAAAATACAATCCTATTATAAAAATAATTTGCCAACAGGGACTTGGATTGAGTATTTTGAAAATGGACAAAAAAAGAGTGAAGATACTTACAAAGATGGGGTTTTGCATGGTATATCTAAGAAATGGAATGAGCAAGGTGACCTAACAGGTGAATGCACTTATGACCATGGTGTCAAAAATGGTCGCTGTTATTCAAAATTCACGTTATATCCTAATATCTATCACTCTGACAGTAAATATAAGAATGGTAAAAGATTTGGTATTTCTAAATCATGGAATATAGATGGTACCATTGAAGAATTCATATTTAATGGGCCACTATCTCTGCAGGAAATCGAAAAGGATTTGACAAAAAATCAGTTTAAAATATTTACTCTTGATGTTACTGCAGATGGCATAGATGATTTAGTGATTAGTCGTATCAATGATAATGCTAATCTATATCAAGGTGACGAACTTTATGTTCTTATTGGAGACAAAGGTGGTAAATACAAATTGAGCTTGAGTACGTCAAATTATGCCAGCGATGGAGGTTACTTTTTATACGATATATTACCTCGACCGAACTATAATGGTTTTATTCTTGGCACATATTTTTCAAGTAAAGGTCAACCAAACATTAATTACTATTTTACCTTTAAAAATAAAGATTGGTATGTTTCAACCACTACGATGGGAGGGTCTATGCCTAGTGGAGAATATTATTATTGTATTGATAATAATCAAAAACACATAAAAGAATATACTAATAGTATGCCGCCTGCTGATGATACTAAGCCCTGTACCCCACCACCCACCAAGTACGTCGTCACGTCAGATAAGGCAGAAATATTGTCTGACACCTTTGAATCTAGATCACCACCAAATTACTATATCCAAAAAGATACTATTGAAGCTATTGATCAAAATGAAGACTGGGTACAAGTATCTTATAAAAATGGTACTAAATTTGGTTGGATCGATAAGCGTGATTTGACGCCTATACCAAACTAACTCGAGGCAAAGACATTCATTACAAGCTTTACCGATGATAGTAGCTAGAAAAGCTAATAAAAAAACCAAAAAAATCCGACTGCATTAAGCGATCGGATTTTTAATATTTGGTGGAGAGGTAATCATCCCAACCATAAGACACTTATCAAATAGAATTAAGCTGTATGGTTTAGTTTCTGTATTGGCGTAAAGCCACCATTGCCCATGCTCGGGCGCTCATAATTGCATTTGATCTTTAATAGTTCGATGTCATAGTGGCACGCCTTTCTGGCCCTTGTATTGATAGGTCATTGCTACGCTGTGGACTTTATTATCTTACAATTACTTATGGTAGGTTGTAGTGCTTAACTGTGGATAGTCGCTCAATCCTCTTTTCTGGTTTTACCCTAGCTGCTTCTGCATTGGACTCTGCCCAAGCTGCGTATGCTTTAGCCCTAGCTATTTTCTCTTCTGCCCTAACTGCTTTTTCTGCTGCCCTAGCAGATTCTACTTTTGCAATGGCTGCGTTCGCTTTTGCAATGGCTACGTCTGCTTTCGCAATGGCTTCTGCCCTAGCTACTTTTTCTGCTGCGTGTGCTTTTGTGTATGCTTCTACACTAGGTTGTTTGGCTGCAGCCATGGCATATTCATTATGGGCATTTGCTACTCCAAAAGTAAAAACAGTCAAAGTTATTACACCTGATAGAAATGTAAATAATTGGTTTAATGCTTTCATTGTATTGTTTACTCTCAGTTTTATTCAAATGTACCTACAATACACGATGTCTAAATCATTAGGCAAGCTTGCTTCCTCCTACTTCATCAAACGTTAAAAAGTCCTTAAAGTTGAATAAAATACTTCTCCTTTATAGCCTATATTTTATAGGGTATTAATAAAGGCGTTTTGACTGTATAGCTTACGTGTTAAAGTATTAAAGAAAACGTAATGATCGAAAAATCCTAGCGCCTTGATTTGCTCTAAGATCACCATTACTTACTGGTGGCTTTAATGAAAAAATACTTACCAAATCCTCCTTCTGGAAACAAACCCACACCTTATCATAATAGTAAGCTTATACTTGATCCAAGATTTCCTGAGGGATGAGAAATGAAAAAAAATATTTATAGGATTTTACTGACAATATTATCTATTACATTAGCAGGTTGCAGTAATGCGGAGAATAAAAATCAATCAGTGCTACCTCAGACTAATAAAGAAGATATTTTTTTAGATAAACCAAAAATGCAATCATCAAAAACATCCGAACCTCAATTAAAATGCGCACAGTTTAATCTAGATAATACTGTATGTACCTACTGGAAAAACTCTGAGAAATTTAAGGAAGAGATAAAAATCCAAGAATATGAAATTTACCCTTCGCTTATAGAAGTCCATGAATTATCTCCGACTGAATATAATTTTTTTACAACTACAAATATGTATTATAAAAACAAGAGTTATGAGGCTAATATTTTTCCAAATTCTAGAGTCCAACTATCAAATGGAAATGAAGTTATCAACTTAATCTGTAATAAAGATAGTTGTTCTAAGCCATTTTTATGGGGTTTTGCTACAGAGTCAACTATAAGAGATAATCCTAAATTAGCTGATGCGATGATGACTAAGATATCATTTATATATACCAAAAACTATAAAAGCTATCTTAATAAAATTAGCAAGCAGTCAATTAAAGACAAATTAGCTGTGAAAGTTTATTTTGAAAACCCAAATCTAGATGACTCAGACTATGTCATTAGATTTGTGAATAAAGAATCGCCACTTAAGAATGCGATTCAAGAATACTTAAACGGTCTAACACCAGAGGAGAAAAAGCTAGGGTTTGAGTCTAGTAATTTCGGCAATGAAAATTTTACAGTGAAAATTGAGAACCACATCGCTAAGATTCATTTTACTGCTAATGACTTAACTAAAGATTTGAGATCGCCACAGCAAGTGATCGATTTTACAATGGCTATCACTTTAACAGCCGAGCAATTTGATGCTGTTAATGATGCACAGATTTGCGTCAATAATACTTATAATTACGAAATAACTTTTTTTGCTAATGAAGAATCAGTTGATTGTCCCTTTTAACTTTTATTTCAACTATCTACATTTAAAATTAAACCAAAAAAAAATCCGACCACATTAAGTGATCGGATTTTTAATATTTGGTGGAGATGGCGGGAGTTGAACCCGCGTCCGCCAGCATTACGCTCATGAATCTACATGTTTAGTTTCTGTCTTTAGATTTAATCCGCACCGATCCGACAGTCAGGATGGATTGGACGATTCTCTACTTTTGAACCCAAGCGATTGAGACAATCACTTGTGGCGAGCCTACATGCGGACGCTTCAACTTAGTTGACCAACTGTAGGTGATCAGCAACTAAGTAAACAGGTTTAAACCATGTAAACAGGGTTTAAGCTGCTAGAGCGTAATTTTCGTCGTTTGCGACTATAACAATATATGTTTGATTAACGAGAGGACATATACTCTCGACATGCATCATTGAGTTTCATTACCAGCGTCGAAGCCAGAACATCCCCAATAAGGTCATCAATTATATAGGACTTATAGGTCGACTTTCAACATATATAATATCTATATTACATTACGTTACGTTACAGCTGCGCGCTCTAAGCCAGTACTTTATTGAACCACTTACCAATATTTTGAATCTGCGGCATGCAAACTTGATGTGCCATCGGATAAGTATGATAAGCAACATTATAGCCTTTAGCGGATAATAACTGCTGCGCCTGCTCGCCCAAAATTACAGGAACAACTGGATCATGCGTACCATGCTCAATCAATATTGGCATATCTTTATTAGCAGCGCTATAGCTAATATTATCATTAGTCGCTAGATAAGTAGAGAGTGTCATCAAGCCAGCTAAACGCTGCGGGTAGCCAAGTGCCACATGATATGCCACTGCCCCACCTTGCGAAAATCCTGCGATCACAATGTGTTCAGGCTTAACGCCACCCTCTATCTCACGGCTGATCAAATCACGGATTTGCTGCGCAGACTCTTCAATCTGAGCGACATCGACTTTACGCTCTAGGCTCATCTCTAAGATGTCGTACCATGCTGGCATTACCATACCACCATTCACCGTCACTGGGCGCTTTGGTGCATGCGGGAAAATAAAACGCACTGCCATATTATCCGCTAAACCTAGCTGTGGTACCACTGGCTCAAAATCATGACCACTCGCGCCCAAACCATGTAGCCAAATAACGGCTCTATCTATCTTTTTTTGCGTTGGATTATGCTCAACGATGACCGCATCTAAATAGTCACTCATATTTTTAAATTCCTTTAAATAAAAATGGTAGGTACATCAAACTTATTTTTAGTAAAACTGATATTCGCACTATATTTCAATATTTTTTATAATAATACTGATTATTTTACAGCCTTTCATCAAAACCGCCAGTCAAAAAAGTCTTCGCTAATAATGCCAATTTCCATCAACTTTTCACATCTTTTAAGGCCTGATAGCAAAAGCGAGTGCGACTTTTGTGCTACGATAAATTTATTAACATAGCTACTGACTCTAGCTACTGTATGATGCCCTACACTCATTTTTCAATGTTCCTATCTCATTAGATATTAATAACCCCTTTATCTTAAACAGTTTTTCTTTATATAGCGATATAGAGCTTATGACCCATATTTTATTGGTAGAAGACGATCCTGCTATCGCGATGTCACTGAAAGTCACTTGCAAGCGTGAAGGCTGGCAAATCACTTGGCTTGATAACGCCAGTAGCGTGTTGCCTTTTCTGCGCAATTTACATAATAGTGCTGAAGCGCAAGATCTATCGGCAATTATTTTGGATGTTGGGCTGCCAGATGGTGATGGTCTCAGTCTCTGTCAACAAATACGCCACACCCCTGATATTGCTGGCTTAAAGGACATTCCTATCATCTTCTTGACGGCTCGTAGCGATGAGGTCGATCGTATTTTGGGTTTGGAAATGGGCGGCGATGACTATTGTGCCAAGCCATTTAGCCCGCGCGAGTTGGTTGCTCGCCTAAAAGCCATTTGGCGACGTGAGCAATTATTGTCCCAGCAGTCTACTAATCATACAACAGCAGCAGATAATACCGTTAATGACAATTCTTCTAGCAATATGTCGGGGCAAGCCTTAACGTTTGAATGTCAGTCTGGCATCTGGCACTACCAACCACTTAATTATTCGTTAATGTGGCAAGAGCAGAAGCTTGAGCTGAGTAACACCGAACGCAAAATCTTATTGACCCTGTTAAAAGCGCCCAATCAAGTCTTTAGCCGTGAGCAACTGCTGAGCGCGGTGAGCGATTACCCTGATCATCGCTTGGCGAGAACTATAGACAGTCATATCAAGTCCATTCGTAAGCAACTAGCGACCGTCGATGCCAGCATTGATGTTATCCATACCCATCGCGGCTTGGGTTACGCCTTGTGTCCCGCCTAGCTGCACTACCCATAGCCATATTTTGATTAAAACCGACCTTCTATAACGTCAAATAATACACCTAAAAATATGAATCATAAAACCAACGATAGTGCTAACAGCCATCCTAATACTCATATTAATAAGGCTGATAACAGCGCGCATGCCAGCCAAAGCAATTGGTATGCAAAACTGCATCCTATCGGCACCGCGCAGCAAACGACTAAACCAAAACGACTGCTGAATTTAAGTATATTTTTTAGGATTTGGCTCGCGTTGGCGTTAGTGCTGATTATCTGCGGTGTGGTCGCATTTACTCAGCTGTTTGGTTATGTCAAACCGACGGCGCAGCAAGTGATCGAAGATACGTTGTTAGATACCAGCAAATTGCTGGCAGCAAGTTTGCAGATGCCGCTATCTTCAGGACAGCTATACGATGAGCAGTATCAAACGAAACTCGATGCGGCATTTATCGGCACGCCCACGATAAGTAAAACAACAGATCCAGAATATAAAAATAAAAGCCCTAGCAGCTTTCGGATATATGTCACCGATGATAAAGGCGTTGTCATATACGACTCACTACCCGAACCTGACAATGATGAAGGACAAGATTACAGCCGCTGGAATGATGTCTATCTAACGTTAAATGGTCAATATGGCGCGAGAAGTACAACGCTAGATCATAATCAGCGAGATGGTACGGTGATGTATGTGGCACAGCCGATAAAGGATGAAACTGGCAACTTGATTGGTATCATCAGCGTTGGCAAACCTGTCGCTAGCGTGTTGCCTTATTTGGACGATACGCGCAATCGCATGCTTATCACAGCACTGCTCATGAGTATTGCTGCCCTTATATTAGCAGGACTGGTCGCATGGTGGCTCAAGCAAAGCATCAGTTTGGTGACCCAATATACCAGTGCACTGGCAGAAGACACCAAAAAGCCCTATTTTTACTTAGGTCATGAACTTAATAGCCTAACGGATACCATTGAGTCTATGAAACATCGATTGGAAAATCGCGCCTATGTTACTGACTATGTTCATACCCTGACCCATGAGCTCAAAAGTCCGTTAACCGCCATTCGTGCCAGTAGTGAGTTGCTAGAAGACGACGGGCTTGATAAAGAAGATCAACAGATGCTCATCCAGTCCATTGGTGAACAAAGTATCAAAATGCAGCAATTGATTGATCGGCTGCTATTACTTGCCAAAGTTGAGCAACCGACTTTTAAGCTGAATCGCCAGCTGACCCCTCTACTACCGTTGTTGCAAACCCTTGCAAAAAACAATAGCGCTAAATTGCAACAGCAGCACCTAGCGCCTATCGACATCTATCTTAATGATAAATGGGTGACTGAAACAGCGACTTTATCACCAAATGCCTTGGCAAATACCAGCGTTTTCGCTGACCAGTTTTGGTTGGTACAAGTGCTGCAAAATGTATTGGACAATGCCATTCATTTTGCCGATAGCACAGTCGTTATTTATCTGCACAACATCGCGCAACATGGTTCAGCGCAAACTGTGACTATTGATATCTTTAATAATGGTAAATTGCTCCCTGAGTATGCCGTTGATAAAGCGTTTGACCGTTATTTTAGCTTATCGCATCAGAGCCAAGCTGCTGAAAAAGCCTCAGAGCATGCACCAGATAAATCTTCCAAGTTAGAAATCAAACAAGCACAGCAGCCCAATGTCACAAGTAATACCCTCAAAAAAGGCACTGGCCTTGGTTTAACCCTTGTGAAGCAAGTTATTGAGCATCATGGCGGTCATGTTGCCATTACTAATATTCAAGAAAATAGCGATGACAGTAGTCACAATAGTAATGAAAAAAACGCTGCTATTAAGCAATATTCAGGCGTGATGGTTAGTATTACCTTGCCTTTGACTAAAGAATAGAGGCTTAGATAAGATAGATAGACAGTTACTCAAATTCATTAAATTATTTTCGATTAGCAATAATGCCAGTTCATGAATTTTCCATCATTCCTACACAGGTTTTCTATCTGCTTGTTTTACGATAGCGTTATTCAAATTCGTAACCCATATTAAGGATAGAAAGACCATGAAAGACGCTATTGAACAAAATCAAATTATAAAAAACTGCTTAGGCGGTAGTCGTCATTTTTGCCTACAAGCGCTGTCAGGTGAAGGGATTGATAGTATCGCTTTTGGGCATTGGTTAGCCATTCCCAGTCAACAACTGCTATTGGTATTTCGCCACCAGCAATGTGTGGCTATTGACCACTATCAAGTAGCGGCTTAAAAATTCATTCAATTTACTGATTAAATCTTATCAACTAAGTTGCTGACTTGTTAATTATTTATAAAAAATCAGTCAAAAAAAAACCCTCTATCATATCTAGTTAGAAACACTAGTTAGATATGATAGAGGGTTTATAATTTTACGGCAAACAATTTAAGTAATCGATTCAACCGGCGGCTTAACATCTGCATTTTGGCCGCGATGGCGCAAATAGTGATCGAGCAAGACAATAGCTAGCATGGCTTCTGCGATAGGCGTGGCACGTACACCAACACAAGGATCATGACGACCTTTGGTCAGCATATCAACCGACTCGCCTTGTGTATTGATACTCTTGCCAGCCGTCGTAATACTAGAGGTTGGCTTAAGCGCAATACTGACACGGATGTCTTGCCCTGACGAGATGCCACCCAAAATACCACCAGCATGATTTGCAGTAAAACCGTCTGGCGTCAGCTCATCACGAGAGCTATGACCGAACTGCCCTGCCACTGCCATGCCGTCGCCGACCTCAACGCCTTTAACAGCATTGATGCTCATCATCGCATGGGCAATATCCGCATCTAAACGATCAAATACTGGCTCGCCAAGTCCGACTGGCACACCGCTAGCGATAATCTCAAGACGGGCACCGCAGCTAGTGCCTTCACGGCGCAAACTGTCTATCAAGGTCTCAAAACGACTGACAGCATCGGCATCGGCGCAAAAAAACGGATTGCTATTCACAAAGTCCCAATCAATTTGGCTTGGGTTTAGGACATTACTGTACTCATTGCCAATTTGGGTGACGTGACCACGGACTTGCACACCTAAGCGCTCTTGTAGATATTTCTTAGCGATAGCACCTGCCGCCACGCGCATCGCTGTCTCGCGCGCTGAGGAGCGCCCACCACCACGATAATCACGAAAGCCATATTTCATGCTATAGGTATAGTCGGCATGACCGGGGCGAAACGTGTCTTTAATCTCGCCATAGTCTTTGGATTTTTGATTGGTATTACGAATCAGCAGGCCAATAGACGTACCAGTCGTCTTACCCTCAAACACACCAGAGATAATCTCAACTTCATCGGACTCGCGGCGCTGGGTAGAGTATTTAGACGTGCCCGGTTTGCGGCGATCTAAATCGATTTGCAAATCATCTGCAGATAAGGCTAAACCCGGTGGCACGCCATCGACGATTGCCATAAGACCTGCACCATGCGACTCGCCGCACGTGGTGACCGTAAAAACCTGTCCAATGCTATTGCCTGCCATATTTATCCTTAAATAAATGAAGTCAATTTTTGAGTATCGCGTAAATCTCGATGGTTTTATTACTCAACAGTTCTAGTACTCGATAGCTCTATTACCTGACAGTTCTATTGAATGCTATCTAACAGTTGCACGTAAGCATTGAACAGCTCACGATGCGCCATGAGCTCATCATAAGTAATCGCAAAGACACCGTGACCACCGTGGGCAAATTTCAACCAATCAAACTGAATTTCAGGATAGGCTTGCTTCAATGCCCACTCACTATCACCTACTTCACAAACTAACAAGCCTTCAGGGCTCAGATAATCTGGCGCTTCAAACAAAATACGATGCACCAAATCCAGCCCATCTTGACCCGCGGCTAGCGCATGCTCTGGCTCATATAAAAATTCAGGTGGCAGCTCTGCCATAATAGCCGCATCAACATACGGCGGATTGGTGACGATCAGTTCATACTGGTGTTCAGCAGGAATCTTAGCAAACAGATCGGACTCAATCACATTAACCTGATGCCCAAGATCATGATGATCGACGTTAACCATGGCTACTTCAAGCGCACTTTTATCAATATCAACAGCATCAACCAGCGCATCAACGAAACGCGTCGCAAGTGCAATAGCAATACAACCAGAACCAGTGCATAAATCTAAAATACGCTCAGGCTGCGACAGTTGCTTGACCTCTAAACCGTGATCATAAAATACAGCAGCCTGCTCGTTGACGCTCTTACCAAGTGGCTTGGCAAGCTCATTGACATCAAAATATGGATGGAACTGCTGACGAATCAATTCTGCGATAGGCGATCTTGGAATTAGTACACGCTCATCGACATAAAAAGGCAAATCACAGAAGTATGATAAATTAATCAAATAGCTTAATGGTTTACGCTCAGCGATACGCTCTTCTAACAAACTCAGTACCAACTGCTTCTCTGAGATGGTCAAGCGACAATCGAGAATCTGCTCATTGGCTGACCAGTCTAAAGCCAGAGAATGCAAAACAATGGCGGATGCTTCAGCAAACTCATCGGTGGTGCCTTGTGCAACGACCACATCATAATTACGGAGCTGGGTGACCGAAAAGCGAATAAAATCACGAATACTGACCAATTGCTCGCGGGCCTCTTCTAATTCTGCAGGCAAATTGGCAAATTGATCGTCTTCACCCAGAATCCCACTCTCTAAATCAAACACCATTTCACTCTCTAGACCATCGTCATTGAAGTATTGATTTTGAAATTCTTCTGCGCTCATTGTTTGGTCTTCTGACATATCGCACCTTGCTGATTACATGTTCACTGACTACATGCGGATGGGTTAAAACGCCTTTTATTAAAAGCCGATCTATTAAATAAAAATTTATTCACCATTATAGACATAAACGCTAAGTTGCGCCAATTTTTGCAGTTTTATATTCATAAAAATGGCTCTAAAAACAATGTGAATAATGAGGATTGTAAGTAAGAATAGCGCATCATCTTATGCATACCCTCGCTCAGTTATTGCCCAACTGTAGTGAATACGTCAACGGTTGACGTTTGGCAAGACTTTAATGAAAAAAGATGTGTCAAAAGTTTGCGAAGCATTCAAATTATGCGCATAATAGCCCCATTAGTTATAACCATAAGTATCCCAATATGATGAAAATGAAGCCTCTTATTACCGCTATATCAATTGCTGTCGTTACTGCCAGTGTCAGCGCCGTTGCCGCACCTGATGATAATACGCGCACCTTACCAGTACGAACCGCTGACTCAATGCCTAGCATTGCCAAAAAAGTCAGCCTTAATGTACAAGAGAATCGCAGTAGCTCAATCGATGGTCGTGCTCCTGTCGTAGCCACGCCTGCTTTAAAGCCTAATATGCCTGACCGTATGACTCAGCTGATTGACGAAAAGCAGGAAGTCGATGTAGAGACAGCGCAACAAGCAGTCAGTGCTGATAACATGACGGTAGAAGAACTGGCTCGTAAGGATGTGCAGTCTGATAGCACTGACGATATTAGTGAAGGTCAAGCCGTCGCTGCCCCTACCGCAGCCATATCTGATACTAGCCCAGCAGATACTTCTATCAAAAGCATCGAAGATGTTAATGGTAAAAAACATACCACGCTGAATTTGTCGAATTATGCCAAACAAGTAAACGGTGCCACATGGACACCGAATATGAAAGTTAACTCGGCAATGACAATCAAAATGCAGGCACTGCTTGATTGGAACCATGCTTCTCCTGGCGCTATCGATGGCGGCTGGGGCATGAACAGTAAAAAAGCGCTGATCAACTTTCAAACCATGAAAGGTCTGCCAGCCACAGGTAAAATGGATCAAAAAACGTGGGATGCGTTAAATAAAAATATCCCAGCGAATAAACCGGTACTCGTGACTTACACCATCACTGAAGATGATATTAAGACCAACTTTGCTAGCACACCTGCAGGTTCAGAAGCCAAGTCCAAAATGAAAGGCTTATACTATCAAGACATTAAAGAGATGTTTGGTGAGCGCTTCCATATGGATGTGCGTTATTTAGATAAGCTGAATAAAAATAAGCAGTATAAAGCGGGCGAAACCATCACTGTTTTAAATACCCGTACACCACTTAAGCAGCGCATTAACCGTGTGGTTGCCAATAAAGCCGATAAGACATTATATGCTTATAACGGCGATAAGCTGGTGGCTACTTACCCAACGACAATCGGTAGCGATGCCACACCATCGCCACAAGGTTCGTTTAAAATCATTAACAAGGTGAAAATGCCTTGGTACAAAGCAACCGTTGGTAAAGGCGCAGACAAACAAATACATATGCTACCACCAGGACCAAATAGCCCTGTTGGCGTCGTATGGATGGGCTTATCTAAACCTTCATATGGTATTCATGGTTCACCAAAGCCTGAAGGCATCAGTCGCCAAGCCTCTGCAGGTTGTGTGCGTTTGACCAACTGGGATGTGTTAGAGGTTTACGCCAATATCGAAAATGGCGCGACTGTTGAGCTTAAATAAATTGAGCTTAATTAATAAGTCATAAATGATGAATAAAAAAAGACCTTACTATCAAGGTCTTTTTTTATGGCTGATAATCGGATTTATTGATTTAAATTGACAACATTATTCATTTTTATGCTTTATAGCCTTCTTCATTACCAGTAATGCTACCGACTTTTTTGGTAAAAAACATGCCTGCAGGGATGGACACCAAAACGCCCAATGCTACTGCTATTTGGATATGAGGTATTTCATTAAAACCTGTGACTAAAGCGCCAATCATAAAAACGCCAATGGTAACGGTTGCTGCGATTGAATAGATAACAGAGAATAATGGCCAGTTCATAACTTATTCCTCATTTTTATTGTGGATATAGTACCTTTATACACTAAACCCACAAAGAAAGTAAGTATTTCCTATAAACCTGCGAGCCAGCTATAGTAGGTGACTAAGCATAAAAAACCCTGTTAAAGTTAAGGTTTTTATTGTTATAAGTTAGTGATGCATAATTTTACTATTTTAAGTATTACTACTTAATGACACTGCGCTCTATTTAGTGGTAAAAAACCCATACGTTGTCCTCTTTTTATCATTACAATAATGTCTTTCTTTTACTTTTTAAGAAAGCTATTTGCCATGACCTCACCTGAAAACAAACCCTCTAATGATTCTTCAGTTATAAAAGATGCCTCAAGCACGGCCAATTATTCAGACAAAAAAGTGGTGCTAACTGACGCAGATGATAGCTCTGTACTAGATAGCACTGTTGAACATACTGAGTCTTCAAAAAGCTCAGAGACTCATGATGACAATGACTGTGGCGAGGATATGGCTTGTGCACAGCCGCCTGAAACAACGATAGCGATAAAGTCCATTGGTGCTGACGAGGTAGTGGCAACGTTAGAAACCGCTCAGCCCAACAATGAGTCTGAAACAACTAAACTTGAAATCACTGGGCTTGAGACACCACTATCCAATGAATCGTTAAAATCGACAACAGCGCCCAATCATAAAAATCTAAAAAATGTATCAGCAGAACATGCTCAAGCAGAAGAAGATAACGCTTACGAGCAAAATTCTCAAGAAGATGCTGAGGTAACGGTAGAGGCAGAGGATAGTGCCCCCGCTGATGCACAGAGCACTTATCCTATCTCTGATAACCCTCAGCAAGAAAGCAAAGCAAATAGTAACAACGCAAAACCGTCCTCAATTGATAAACAGCCAGACACGCCTAAAAATAATGACACTATCGTAAAAAATACTGTGAAAGATAAAGTTGATAATCAGGAAGAACTAGAAGACGAGATTAAAGAAAAAAAAGAAGCTAAATTGGAGTCTTATAAGCAATTTGTTGCCGAGCAATTCAGCAATCAAAAGGTAGACTATCCAGAAGTACGGGTCAGAATCGAGGCCAACGCTCTGCCTAGCAAAATATATTTCATTATGAATATACTTTCTGCCATCATCGCCAGTTATGGGTTAGTGACCAATTCAGCTGCCGTCGTCATTGGCGCCATGTTGGTTGCCATGATGTTAGGTCCCATTACTGGCATAGCGTTAGCGATTATTGATCATCGTATGCCATTGCTACGTAAATCACTGATTACGGTTATCGTTGGTGTGTCCTTAGTGGTATTGGTTGGTTTTATCGTCGGCTGGTTACACAAAGATCAGCCACTGACCGCAGAGATATTATCGCGCACTCAGCCAACCTCGATGGATTTAATGATTGCGCTGGCAGGGGGTACTGCTGGTGCTTATGCGATGGTTTCACCGCACCTATCAGTGGCAGTGGTCGGCGTGGCGGTAGCCACTGCATTGGTGCCACCTCTTGCCGCGAGTGGTATCTTATTTGCCAATGGCGAGACGCAGCTTGGACTTGGGGCACTGCTACTGGCGCTAACCAATATTATTGCTATCCAGTTTACCAATGCTTTAGTACTTTGGTTATTAGGCTTTCGCCGTTTGGTCGATGACGATTATAAATCCAGCACCTATTTGACCTTTTTACGGCGTAATGCGGTGACGTTATTATTGTTAGGTGGCTTAGGGACATATTTGACCATCAACCTACAGACCAATGCCAAACAACAGGTTTTTGAGAGTAGCGTCAAAGAAGCCATCAATAGCTACTTTATCGACAAAGGCAACGTGCTGACCAATACTCAGTTTGATACTTCAGAAGAAAATAAAGTCGTACGTGCGGTCATTCGCGGAGAGACGACGCCTACCTCATACGATGTACGGCAAATCGAAACCGTCATTGCTCAAGATATGGCAGAGAATTTCCCTGAGTATTTACCCATTAAGCTACAGCTACGCTACTTGCCAGTACAAGTCATTGAGTCTAATCCATTGATACAAGATAAACTGGATAAGACTGATGCGGCGATTTTGACCAATTAGCTTTTTTGACCAACTGGCTTTAAGATGCGCTACAAATCCATCGAGCATCTACATGCGTAGAATAACCTAGCCGTTGTAACTCTTGTACCAAGAGCTTGGGCGTTTGTGCTAAAATCGTTTGCAAAATTATTTTACTCAATTCTATTCGCCAGTAAGGAGCCGCTGTGAGCCAGCCATTTCGCTCAGCCGATATTCGTCAAGCTTTTATCGATTTTTTCATAAGCAAGCAGCACACCCCCGTCGCCTCATCGAGTTTGATTCCACACAATGACCCGACATTGCTATTTACCAATGCCGGCATGAATCAATTTAAAGAAACGTTTTTGGGTATGGAGCCACGTGATTATACCCGTGCGGTGACGTCGCAAAAGTGCGTACGTGCTGGCGGCAAGCACAACGATTTGGACAATGTTGGCTACACGGCACGTCATCATACGTTTTTTGAAATGCTCGGTAATTTCTCTTTTGGTGACTACTTTAAGCAAGCTGGTATTTGCTATATTTGGGAGTTTTTGACCTCAGATGAATGGCTAGCAATCGATAAAAATCGCTTGTATGTGACCATTTATGAGACTGACGACGAAGCCTTTGATATTTGGCATAAAGACATCGGCATCCCAAGCGAGCGCATTATTCGTATTGGCGATAATAAAGGCGCGCCTTACGCCTCAGACAACTTTTGGACGATGGGTGACACCGGCCCTTGTGGTCCTTGTACCGAAGTCTTTTATGACCATGGTGCTGATATCGAAGGCGGTCTACCGGGCACACCTGAAGAAGATGGCGACCGTTATATCGAGATTTGGAACTGCGTCTTTATGCAGTTTAATCGTCAAAAAGATGGCACTATGCTACCGCTACCAGCGCCAAGCGTAGATACTGGCATGGGACTTGAGCGTATCAGCGCCATCATGCAAGGCGTCCATGGCAACTACGAGATAGATTTATTTGTACATTTGATGGATGCGGCGGCTGAGATTTTAGAGATTGAAAACCAGCAACAATCGTCATTAAAAGTCATCGCTGACCATATTCGCGCCGTTTCATTTTTGATTGCTGATGGCGTTACTCCAAGCAACGAAGGTCGTGGTTATGTACTGCGCCGTATCATTCGTCGTGCGGTACGTCATGGCAATAAACTTGGTGCTGACAGTGAGTTTTTCTATAAAATGGTCGAGCCCTTGGTTGCTGAAATGGGTACGGCGTATCCTGAGTTAAAAGATAAGCAAAGCGTCATTGAAAATGCCATTCAAAAAGAAGAAGCACAGTTTGCCAAAACTTTGGCACAAGGCTTGCGTCTACTTGCCAGCGAACTGGAAGGTCTAAAAGATGGCGACACGCTATCTGGGGAAGCCGCATTTAAACTGTACGATACTTATGGTTTCCCGATCGATTTGACTGCGGATATCACTCGTGAGCGCGGTATTGTGATTGATGAAGCTGAATTTGATGAGCATATGCAAGCGCAACGTGAGCGTGCTCGTGATGCTGGCAAATTTGACGTTGATTATAGCAGTGTCATTCAAGTAGAAAACCCAACGACCTTTATCGGTTATGAGCAGCTTGCAGAAGAAGGCGTCACGATTGATGCGCTGTATCAAGATGGCAATCCAGCCGATAGCTTAGCTGAGGGCATGGAAGGCGTCGTCGTATTGGATCGCACCCCATTTTATGCTGAAGGTGGTGGTCAAGTTGGTGAGCTTGGCGAAATCCGCACTGCAACTGGCGTTTTTGAAGTGCAAGATACCAAAAAATCTGGGCAAGCCATCATCCATTATGGTGTTGTGACCATGGGCGACATTAACACCAAACAAACCGCCGATGCGCAAGTCTTGTCGAGTATTCGCGCAGCCAGTGCCAAAAACCACTCTGCCACGCATCTATTGCATGCGGCATTAAGAGAAGTATTGGGCGACGCGGTCACGCAAAAAGGCTCGCTAGTATCAAGCGAAGTCTTACGTTTCGATTTCTCCTATGACAAGCCCGTCAGCACTGCCGAAATTACGCGTATCGAACGCTTAGTCAATGAGCAAATTCAAGCCAACACCCCTGCTCGCATCGAGAATATGTCTATCGACGAAGCGATGAAACAAGGTGCAATGGCATTATTTGGTGAAAAATATGGCAGTGACGTTCGCGTCTTAACCATGGGCACTGACAGTATTGTCGATGGTCAGCGCAAGCCCTTCTCTATTGAGTTGTGCGGTGGTTTGCACGTTAAACGTACTGGTGATATTGGTGTGCTAAAAATTACCAGCGAATCAGGTATTGCTGCTGGCATCCGCCGTATTGAAGCGGTCACTGGCATGAATGCAATTAAAAATATTCAGCAAAGTGAACAACAGCTGAGCGAGCTTGCCAGTCAGCTAAAAGTAAAACGTCCTGAAGTGGCACAGCGCGTGCGTACCATGGCGGATAAGCAGCGCGAACTTGAGAAACAACTAGAGCGTTTAGAGCAAAAAATCGCCAGCGCCCAAGCAGCCAATTTACTCGATGAAGTACAGACCATCGCAGGCATGCCCGTGCTTATCAGTACCTTAAGCGGTATCGACGGCAAATCTATCCGTACCCTGATGGACGATATTAAGTCTAAACTTCCTGATAGCGTGATTGTATTGATTGGTGATAAAGACGAACAGTTAGCCCTAGCTGCAAGCGTGGCAAAATCAGTCACCGCTAAAGTAAAAGCTGGTGATATCATTCGTCATTTGGCAAGTGAGCTGGGCGGTAAAGGTGGTGGTAAGCCAGATTACGCACAAGGCGGCGCGCCAAAGTCTGGCAACTGTACCGCGGTTATCAACGCCCTACCTGCTTGGATTGAAACTCAGCTTAGCTAGTCCTGAAAAAAACATGAATACAGCGCATCACTTGGGTCTACTACGCATAAAATACGCGATTGGTTATAACGGTTATAACCAATCGCCATGTATCTAAGCGCTACGGGCACTTAACGTTGTGACGTAGATATGATATAAAGGTCAACGTTTATATGCATCGTGCGTGCATTACCTAGTCAGCACTACTGAATACATAAACGAAAAGCATGGGCGCAATTCTTATAATACGGCTTTATCTATACAAGCATTGATTGAGCGTCACATCCGCATACTGGCTCTCATTGATGATAATAAAAGGCCATTAATGAATAATAGGTAGATTTTTATGGCGTTAATAGTACAGAAATACGGCGGCACCTCGATGGGCAGTATCGACCGCATCAAAAACGTCGCCAAACGAGTCAAACGCTGGCATGACAACGGTCATCAAATAGTTGTTGTCGTCTCTGCCATGAGCGGCGAAACCAACCGTTTGATTGATCTAGCACGCCAAATTAGCACTCAGCCTGACCCCCGTGAATACGACCAAATGGTCTCAACCGGTGAGCAAGTATCGATTTCATTACTTGCTATGGCGATTAAAGAGCTTGGTGTAGGCGCTCGTTCATTTACTGGTCGTCAAGTCGCGATTAAAACGGACAATGCCCACAATAAAGCCCGTATCGAAAGCATCGATGACAAAAATATCCGCGCGCAACTCGATGCAGGCAATGTCGTCATCGTCGCAGGCTTTCAAGGTATTGATGACGAAGGCAACGCGACCACATTAGGGCGCGGTGGCTCTGATACCACAGGTGTCGCTATTGCTGCTGCCTTGGGTGCTGATGAATGTCAGATTTATACCGATGTTGATGGCGTTTATACCACTGACCCTCGTGTGACCTCAAAAGCCAAAAAACTTGAAAAAATTACCTTTGAAGAAATGCTAGAGATGGCAAGTCTTGGCTCTAAGATTTTACAGATTCGTTCGGTAGAATTCGCCGGTAAATATGGTGTACCACTGCGCGTATTATCTAGCTTTGATGAAAACAACGATGGTAGCTTCGACCAAGAATTTCAAGACAATGTCGGCACCTTAATTACGATAGACGAAGGAGACAATATGGAACAGGCAATTATCTCAGGTATCGCTTTTAATCGAGACGAAGCAAAAATAGTCGTGCGCGGTGTACCTGATCATCCTGGTATTGCCTCCGCTATCCTAAGCCCGATTGGTCGTGCCAATATTGAAATTGATATGATAGTGCAAAACCTCTCTACTAACGGCACCACCGACTTTACTTTCACTGTCAACCGTACTGACATGGACAAAACCATGAAAGTACTGGAAAATGAAGTCAAAGATGAGATCGGTGCTAAAGAGATATTGGCTAATGATGAAGTCGTTAAAGTCTCTTTAGTCGGCGTCGGCATGCGCTCTCATGCTGGTGTTGCGAGCCTCATGTTCCAAACCCTTGCTGAAAACAATATCAATATTCAAATGATATCAACCAGCGAAATCAAAGTGTCTGTCCTTATCCAAGAACAGTATTTAGAAAAAGCTGTTAAATCACTACATACCGCATTTGGTCTGGATCGTGAAGATGGCGAAAGTAAAATCGCTGGGCTATAATTTATTTTAAAACGCTTAAAATAATCGATTTAGCATCAACAGTTATGCATTAAGTCAGTATCAATTACTTTCAACAATGTATTAAATTAAATAGGGTCTTTTTAGATCCTATTTTTATTTTTTATTATTGCTAGGGTAACTATTTACCCAATAGTTTTGTGAAAATCCGTGACAGTCTCTGTTATGCCCCCTATAATGGGGCTTTCATTTGGGCTAAATGAATCTACCTATCATTACCGCTATTGGCACAATAGTAAGCATTGTGGTTGTCATTGATACATTGTCTTTCTAGTGCTGCGGTAATGTCCTGCAATTGAGAAGTAATCTGATGAGTAATAATTTGTTGATGCGACATAAGGAGTGTGACGCATGTTAATTTTGACACGCCGCGTGGGCGAAACGCTAATGATTGGTGATGAGGTCAGTGTGACTGTCCTAGGTGTCAAAGGCAATCAAGTACGTATCGGTGTAAATGCACCGAAAGATATTGCCGTACACCGCGAAGAGATTTACCAACGTATTCAGCATGAGCGTTCTGTACAGTCGCAAATGCAACATCTTGAGCAAGGCAATTTTGCGCCTTCATTTGATGACGAAGACTATTTCAATCGCTAAGTTACATACTTTCACTTTTTTAATCTGCTCTGAGGTCATTTATTTATGAGTATCCGCCAATCAGATGTATCGGCTCTACTTAATGGTTTGGATAAAAAAGCCATTGGATTCAATGATGTCATCAGTTTTATTGATGATTTTTATCGCTACGCACCTGCCCCGTTTGTGAACGGTATGGTACACAATGCAGCTGGTGAAAATGAAGGTAGTGCGAAAATTTTTGGCTTTGCCAAGCACCATGGTCTGAATCAATTGGACACGCTAAAACTGTTTGGCGAGCATTATGCCAAAGTTCAAGCAACTCCTAACGGTACTGACCATGCCAATATCCGCAATTTTTTACATTGGGGCTGGCAAGGGTTTTTGATGCAAAAAAATCCATTAACGGTTCGCCCTAGTGTTGATACGACGGCGCTTTAAAAAGTTATTAAATAAGAGAAGGCCACGCTGATTAGCGTGGCCTTTTTTATGTGCTTCATTTTTTATCATAAAACTTAGCCACCAGCCTATTTATCACGAAACTTGACGGGTTGGACTGCGCCTTTCGGATTAGGCATGTTTGGATAATGATGCTCGTGCTCGACATCACATTCTGCCCCGACAATAGAGCCATCGTCTTTGACTGGCTTATGAATATAGCCTGTGCGCTCAGCAGGTGGTAGATGCTCGTGCTCCCACACCATCACCGCTTGCATACAGGTCTCGCGCTGCTCAGCGGTCAGCTTGCGACCATCAGGCCACTTACCCAACTCAATCGCCATGCGGAATTTATCCACCACTTCTGGCGTTAAACTTGCTAATATCGTTTGCTTATCCATCCTGCCTATTCTCCACTACTATTTTTTATAACATATTTTTTATAACGTTTTTATATAAAAGAGACACTTATTCGTCGTCCATAATATCATCATCCACGTCAAGACTGAATTCCTCAGCATGGACGTTCCAGTGCAATTTAGTGCGACAAGCTTCATAAAAATCAAACCCTGGCGGGTGCAATAAAGTAAGCTTATCTGGATGCTTACGAATATAGAGCCGTTGCTCCTGCTCAAGTGGCACGCTTGGCTTGCCGTCGGCACTGACCATCGGCTGAGTGCGATTGTCTTCATGAATGCGAATGCATACTTCGCTATTACCGCTCACCACAATCGGTCTGCTAGACAGCGTATGGGGATGCATGGGCACCAAACAGATAGCATCCATACTCGGATGAATAATGGGACCGCCGCCAGAGAGTGCATAGGCCGTTGAACCGGTAGGCGTTGCTGCAATCAAACCATCACTATGCTGACGATAGACATCTTGACCATCGATTTTCATCTGAAAATCAATCATATGAACCGATTTTCCCGCATGCAATACGATATCATTGAGCGCCATGTCTTCATGAATGATAGTACGCCCTTCTCGTATCTCCATCGTTAATAGAAAACGATGATCCAACTGATAATCACCCATCAGGACTTGGCGCAATTTAAACGCCGCTTCATCAGGTTTTACATCCGCCAAAAAACCAAGCCGACCACGGTTGACGCCAAGTACAGGCACACGGTAGCGTGCCAACGCTTCAGCCGCGTGCAATATCGAGCCATCACCGCCAACAACGATGACCAAATCACAAATCTCACCAATCAAACTACGCTTAACGATTTTGACCTTTTCAATCTCAGTAAGGTTCAAAGTGGGCAAGTTCGCCGTTTGCACATCCATAATTAATGTGAGATTCATCTCATTGATAGTCTGGGCAATTTGTACCAAACTTTGAGTGACACTACGTTTACCAGCGCGGCCCATAAGCCCAATACGCCTAAAAGCAGGGTTTTTGATAGCGTGGAACAGCTCTGATTCATGTAAGTGCGGCAATCTTGCGGATTGCGCTGAGTTTTCCATAAAACGACTCGGCATAACGGTAAATTACTCGCCAATGATAGCGATAAACGAGCGTTTAGACTAGCATGTTTATGAATTATCGTTGTTAACTGTCGTAATCAACCCCATATAAAAGCCATCGCACGTTACTCTTAAACGTGTTTGTTTAGCTAGGCAATACGCCAAAATACATCAACTAATAATAGCTCTATAAGGTCGTGAAGCCTTGATGGCTGTCACGTAAACACAGTTGACAATAATGGCGGTTTTGCTAAAGTAGCTAGCATCATTATTATTTATATTTTATTAAGGACAACTTTATGGCCAATCCTATTGTCAGTCGCGCAGAACTTGCGATCGGCGGTAAGCCAATGACGGTCAAGGGCGTGATTCAAAAGACCAGTCTATTACTTGGATTATCTGCGATCACTGGTGTGGGCTTTTTCTTTTATGCCCTTATGGCAGGTTTGTCGCAAGGCTTTATCACGATGGCTGCCTTCGGCAGTATGTTTGCTGCTTTTGGTCTCGCGCTTTTTATCACTTTTAAACCTCATAAGGCCAAAACCTTTGCGGTGCCTTATGCACTGTTAGAAGGCATATTTTTAGGCGGCATCTCGCTGTTCTTTATGCGGATGTATCCGAGTGTACCAGTGACCGCTATGTGTGCCACTTTTGTGACGGCAGCCGTTATGCTAGGGCTATATCGCTCAGGTCTGGTCAAGGTGACTGAAAAGTTCCGCTCAATTGTGACTTCAGCATTGATTGCAATTATGCTGGTTTATGTGGCGCAATGGGTACTTTCTTTAGCGTTTGGTTCAAGCTTACCGTTCTTATTTGAAGGTGGTGCTATCGCTATCGGCTTTAGCTTATTTGTGATTATCATCGCTTCTTTCACGCTGTTATTAGACTTCGATAATATCGATCGCGGTGTGGCAATGGGTGTCTCTGAAGATTACGAATGGTTATTTAGTATTGGTATTCTTGCCACGCTCGTATGGATGTACATTGAATTTATGCGTTTGCTTAGCTACTTACAAGACTAACTGCTCTCTAAATCTACTTGTAGTTTGGTAAAAAACCGCCTTAGCTATTCATATAGTTAAAGGCGGTTTTTTTATGGGTAAAGTTAAATACTTATAATAGACATACTGTTTGGAAAAATGTGAGCAGCAAGGAAGATGAGTCTCAGTACTACATTAGTAGGCTAAGTAAGTATGGCGCAGCTAATCGTTTTTTTGAATAGGTATTAAGCACGCTTTAAGCGCAGCGCATTTAAGACCACAAACAATGAACTTAATGACATACCAATAGCAGCCAGCCAAGGTGGCACATAGCCTAACGCTGCTGGTATTAGCACACTGCCATTATAAATCAGTGCCCAGCGGAAGTTTTGTTTGATAATACGTTCCGTTTTATCAGAGATACGCTTAGCCGCAGTAATAGCGTCGATTTGACCATTTAAGATAATACTGTCACTCGATACTTGTGCCAAATCTGCCGCCCCCGCAATAGAAGTCGAGACATCTGCTGCGGCTAGCACTGGCGCATCATTAATACCGTCTCCCACCATCAACACTACGCCACCTTCCGCCTGTAGTTTTTGAATGTGAGTAACCTTGTCTGTTGGCGATAGACCATTGTAAGCAGAATGCATTCCTAAGCTTTCAGCCAATACCAGCGCTTGCGGGCTTGGGTCACCAGTCAACATAACTGTCTCAATACCCAACTCTTTAAGCGTATCGAGCATGGCTTTGGCACTATCACGCACCTTATCATTGAAATAGAAGCATGCCAGCGCTTGCCAAGTGACCGAGTCATTTTGTTGACAAGATAAAACCACCGCTGAGCTGGCGCGCTGTGATACTAAATCAATGACCATATCATTATCAGTATCGTTTAACGCAAAATCCACATGACCAATTCGATATAATACGCCATCAATCACTGCCTCAACACCGCCTGCTGGATAATGCTGTAAGGCCTGCGTCGATGGCAAATGCAACTGATAGGCAGCAGTCAATAGTGCATGAGCAATCGGATGACGGCTTCCTACTTCTAGAGCCGCAGCGATTGCTAATAGCGTATCTTTTTGCTCATCTGTAGCCGTTGCAATATCATTATCTTTAAGCAGCTCAATATTTAATAAATTTGGCTTACCATAAGTGAGCGTGCCTGTTTTATCAAAAGCGACATGAGTGATTTCAGCGAGCGTTTGTAGCGTATGTCCACGCGTCGTCAAAAACCCATAGCTTGCCAGTCGATTGGTCGCGACCGTCAGCGCAATCGGCGTCGCTAAAGACAGTGCACAAGGGCAAGTCGCGACCAATACCGCGACCGTAGCCCAAATCGCTTGGCTTGGGTCAACGATATACCAACCAATGAATACCAAGACAGACAATACCAAAATACGCGCCACAAACCAGCGTGCCAGCTTGTCTGCTTGCTGTGCCAGTTTGGGCTTTTCACTCATGGCACGGTTCATCAGCCGATCAATCAAGCCAATTTGGCTGTCTGCTGGCAATGCTGTGACCAGCATCTCAAACGGTTGGCTATCGTTTTGTGCACCGCCGACGATATAGTCACCTTGGCTCTTGATAATCAAGTCGCCCTCACCCGTCAATAGGCTTTGCGACACGGTAGCAGTCTGGCTCAGCAAAATACCATCGCTGATGATTTCAGAGCCAGCCTCAACTAAAATGATATCACCCACTTGCAAACTATGGGCGGTGACCATTTGTTTTTCTTTTGCCTCATCTGCTGTTGTTGATATGGCTGATTTTTGAGTACGCGTGCGTTGCCAGTCTTGTGCAATTTTTGATGTGAGCTGATGAACATTGGCATCCATGCTTTGCATAAAATTAGGCGTTGGATTGGCTGATGTGCTCGCCTCATTTGTATCCAAATTACTGACTTGATTACTCACGTCTTCATTTACAGCTGTTTTCTCGAGCTCATTTTTCTTTAACTGCTGTAATATAAGCTCGGCGGCTTCTTTATCTTCCGCAATTTTTTGTACCAGTACTGGCTCAACCACGACCAAGTCATTGGCCATGGTGGCGGCTTTTAGGCGTGCATTATGCTCAATGTAACGCCCTGCCAGTAAAAAGAAAATAAACATACTGACCGAATCGTAATAGGTTTCCCCTTGCCCAGTGATGGTCGCATATAGGCTCGCGAAAAAAGTCACAATCAGCGCGATACTGACGGGTACATCCATATTAACTTGACGGGCACGAATTGCCGACCACGCTGAGGTAAAGAACGGGATACCCGCATAGAAGAACACGGGCGTACTGACAAATAAAGACACCCAGCGCAAAAAATCACGCTGAAATATTAGCATGTCGCTGTATTCACCAAAATAGATGGCAACGGCATACATCATCGCTTGCATCGAGCCCAACGCGGCAATGCCCAATCTTATGAGCATTTGGTTGTTATGACGTGCCAGCATCGCCTCATGCGTATCTTGACGATAAGGCTTGGCTTCGTAGCCTATTTCATTAATGGTGGCAAGAATACGGCTGATCGGCAGCTTATCCTCGTTCCATATCACACGCATCCGCTGATTGGTCAAATTCACCTGACATTTACTGATGCCCTCTAACTCATCGAGACGCGACTCAATTAGCCAAGTACACGCCGCACAGCGTAGGTTATTGACGGACAGCTCTGCAACCGACAGTCCGTCTTGTGCATAGACAAACTGTGATTTGATCTCGTCATGGTCATAGGCCTCAAGGCGAGTCAACTGCGTCGGTAGACTTGCCGTGCGATTGATCTCTGAGCGATCCAGATAATACTGTTCAAGTCCTGCCTCTACGATGCTTTGAGAGGCTAACTGACAGCCCATACAGCACATCTCACGCGACTTACCCAATATCTTGGCATGGAACGGCGGCTGCGGTACAGGATCACCGCAGTGGAAACAGTGACCTGCGAGTGGCAGTACTAAACCTTCGATGATAGAGTTATCTTCATAATGCTGGCTGGTGGTCGATGCCATGGATGAGGGGACATTGGACATAATCGCGCTTACTTCCTTTAGACAGGTTTGCTCGAACCTTATTCGCTTTAAGTAAACTTACTATCACTAACGAGACTCAACGCCTATGCAGAAGACCTATCTAAAACAGCTATTTTAAATAACTCTCAGCACGGCTCGCAAAAAATAAAACAATAACAGTAGCGGTTAATTCATAAAAAACACATCGTTGGCGCATCTCTAAACTGCTATCGTGCATGGCTATGTGACATGGTGACATGAAGCTAATATGACACTTATATAACAATGATACTGCCAATCTAAAGCTTTTAATGCTTTGTTAGCAATGACCGTGTTTTAACAGAGATTATACTATAAGCAAGTGCTGTGAAGAGCATAACGACTCACAGCTTAAAATCAATGAATGCCTGCGTTGACGATGATAGATTGAAAAATTTGTCAATTTGCGTCATTATGAGGCAGTTTTTTATACCAAAATGGTGCGACATCAGTGCAAACATCCAATTCCAAGTTACCAAATACCAAGTTAACACAGCCCTCTAAATCTGTTAACCACACGCTCCCTTCACAGCAGCGTGGGTTGGTATTTAGTAGTCTTATCTTAATTGTCATTATTGCTGGCATGGTGCTCTTGGCGCTATATTTAATCAAACTTGATCGCACCATTACTCATAAGTTTGAGGGTAAGCGCTGGGATATTCCTGCTAAAGTGTATTCGCAGCCGCTTGAATTGTATCAAGGCGCGAGTGTCGACAAAGATACGATGAAGACATGGCTGGAGTTGCTGAACTATCAAAGCAACAAAGCTTATGATCGCACGGGAACCTATCATAGATCAGGTAATACCTACTTTATTCATACTCGCGGTTTTACTTATAGCGCCAACGATGTGGATAAAGAGCAAGTCATAAAAATGACCATTGCTGGTAATAAGATTGAGTCCGTGCAAAGCACTTTGCCTGCCAAAAGCGGCATCATTCGCTTAGAGCCGGTGAGTATCGGTGGTATTTATCCTGACAGTAATGAAGATCGTTTGGTCGTCTCGTTAGATGAAGTGCCACAACCACTCATTGATGCGTTAATAGCCACAGAAGATCGTGCATTTTATGAGCACAAAGGTGTCTCTATACGAGGCATTGCACGTGCCATACTGAACAACTTTTCTGGTGGCTCTAGACAAGGCGGCTCGACCATCACTCAGCAGCTAATTAAAAACTTCTATCTCAATTCAGATCGTACGCTGAAGCGCAAAGCCAACGAAGCGTTAATGGCAGTATTGCTCGAGCTACATTATAGCAAAGATGAAATTCTACAAACGTACCTCAACGAGATTTATTTGGGTCAAAACGGCAACCGCTCTATTAATGGTTTTGGCTTGGCATCACAGTTTTACTTTGATAAACCACTGAATGAGCTGCGCTTGGATCAGCAAGCCCTGTTAGTCGGTATGGCAAAAGGCCCGAGTATCTACAACCCACGTCGCCATCCAAACGATTCAAAAGCACGCCGTGACGTCGTACTGGGCAATATGCTGGCCGTTGGCTCACTCAGTCAAGAAGACTATGAAAAAGCGCTAAAGCAGCCACTTGGTGTCGTGGACAAACCTGTCGAAGGCAAAAGTCAATTCCCTGACTTTTTGGATATCGTCAAGCGCGAGCTGAATACCGTGTACTATTCTGATGATCTCAAGAATGAAGGTCTTATCATTATCAGTACTTTGGACCCTATTGCACAATTAGCCGCAGACAAAGCGGTTGATAGAAAATTGGGTGAGCTGCGTCGTAATAGTAGCAAAACTAAAGACTTGCAAGGTGCCTTAGTGAGTGCCAATCCTGAGACTGGTGAGCTGGTCTCTGTGGTGGGTAGTGGCAGTGAATTTACCGGCTTTAACCGTGCGGTCGATGCCAAGCGCCAAGTGGGTTCGTTATTGAAGCCTATTATTTATATGACAGCACTTGAAAGTGGACGCTATAATCTTGCAAGCTCAGTCGATGACTCACCGATTACCGTCAATCTAAGCGATGGTACTAAATGGAACCCCAAAAACTATGACAATCGTGACCATGGTTATGTGCCATTTACCACCGCTTTATCAAAGTCTTATAACCAAGCAGCGGTACGCTTAGGTATGGAGTTTGGGGTCGATACCTTTGCCAAGCAGTTACAGCGCATGGGTATTAAAGAAAAAATACCACCCTACCCGTCAGCATTGTTAGGTTCTGTTAATCTTAGCCCAATGGACATGCTTGGTGTCTATCAAGTCTTTGCAACTGGTGGCTTCCGTACGCCTATCCATAGTATTCGCACCGTCATTGATGACCGTGGTCGTATTTTACAACGTACTGGACTCAACACTCAGCGTAGTATTCCGCCTGAGACCAATTTCTTAATTAACTATGCTTTACAAGATGTGGTCAAAAACGGTACTGCCAAACGCGTGCAATCACTTGGTAGCAATCTAAATCTTGCTGGCAAAACAGGTACCACAAATGATTACCGCGACGCTTGGTTTGCAGGCTACAGTGGCAACTATGTCAGTGTGGTTTGGGTTGGCCGTGATGATAACAAGCCAATTGGTTTAAGCGGCGGTACTGGCGCATTGCCAGTTTGGGTTGACTATATGAATCGCTTGAAACTGACGCCTGTGGCACTACCAGAGCCTGAAGGTATTGAATGGTTGTGGTTAGAGAACAACTCAGGCAAGTTGTCTAATGAGCGCTGTGCAGATGCACGCTATCTGCCTGTCCTGTCGGCATATTTACCAGAAGAAGCCAGCAGTTGCGCTGTCGGCTTATATCAACAAGATCGTGCTCGTGAACAAAACCAGCAGCGCCGTAGTGAAGGTTTAGAGATTCCAAATGGCGAAGCTGTTGATAGCGACAACCAGGAAAACAGTGATGGGTCAAATGGTAATGATGCAGAAAGTCGTGCCGATACTTGGTATGATCGTGCCGTTGAATGGTTCTAAAGTTATTTGTGAAACTTAAAAAAGGTCTCAACTTAATGTTATCTCTCAAGCAAACTGTATCAGCTAGGTCAGCCGTCATAACGCGGTCTATCAAAATCAAGCCAGCCAATACGATGCTGGCAGTCAGTGCTCTAGCTGGCATGTTGAGTTTGAGCGCTTGCCAGACTGCGCCGACTGCATCTACCGCTATGAAAACCGTACCGACTCAAACGCTGCCATCATCGCAGACAGCTAAAGCCCCCATAGCGACTGTGACGCAAACGCCCATTGTCAGAACAGAGGACGAGGATGACTACCCCATTGAGCCTTATAATCCCTCTGAGCCAGCCGAATCAACCAATCCATTGACTCAAGAGACGCCTGTATTTACACCATCTAATCCCGTGTTGACCCAACCTGATTCAGTTATAATCATTCCTTCGCGTGATGACTACATCATCTCTGAGCCGTCAGCACCGTCACACAACGAATTGCTAGAGCAGGCAAGAAAAAACTCGCAGCAACGGACACAGCAAGCTACCACCAACAATAGCAACCTGCCAGCATTTCGCAATTTGATGCAAGCAGGTATCAGTCAACTAAAAGCTGGCAAACTGACCAATGCTGAAAACAGCTTTACCCGTGCACAGCGCCTAGCACCTAAATCTTCTGCGGTGTATTTCTATTTGGCACAAGTGGCATTAAAAAAGAACCAGCCGCGTAAGGCAGAAGCCATGGCACGCCGTGGTCTGAGTGTTTCTCAAGATACCAGTCGTCGTCGCGCGCTGTGGCAAATTATTTTGCAATCAGGACAAGCCCAAGGCAACGCTCGCGTCATCAGTGAAGCGAAGCAAGCCTTACGCTGATATCAAGACATACCGAAGTGAATAGATACCAAGTTTATCACTTGATATCTATTCACTTTTTATATTGTGCATACGCATCATTTATCCAAAATAGACATTTATTTTTAATTAAGGTTATCGTTATGGCATGGCAACAACTGCATTTACAATGTGAAAAAGCAAACGTCGATTTGGCTGAGGCACTGCTCCTAGAAGCAGGTGCATTATCCATTGCCTTAGACGACGCAGGTGACCAGCCTTTATTTGAGCCATTACCTGGTGAATCACCGCTATGGGATGAAGTTATCTTGACAGGGCTATTTGATGCGACCACCGATGCTGGCAGTCGTCAGGCAGTCGAGCAGCTCAGTCATGAAATCGCAGCACAAGTGCAAGCCACCCGTATCTGGCTCACGGCTGTAGATGATAAAGACTGGGAGCGCGAATGGATGAGCAATTACCATCCTATCGAATGTGCCAATAATTTATGGATTGTACCCAACTGGCTGACGCCGCCCAATCCTGAGGCGACTAACATTATTATGGACCCGGGCCTAGCTTTTGGTACAGGCTATCATGCCACTACCCGCTTATGTCTTGACTGGTTAACAGAACAAGATCTAAAAGACAAAGTGGTCATTGATTATGGTTGTGGTTCAGGTATTTTAGGCATCGCTGCTTTGTTATTAGGTGCACGCCACGTATATGCCGTCGATATCGACCCACAAGCAGTGCTGGCAACCAATCAAAATGCCGCACGCAATCACGTTGGGGATCGTCTGCAAGCGTTTTTACCAGAAGACTTCACTGACTACTGCGCACAAAATGATGTGTTACCTGTAGACGTAATCGTTGCAAACATTCTAGCCAAGCCGCTTATTGGCTTAGCGCCTTACTTCGCCACTTTAATCGCACCAAAAGGTCGCATTGTCTTGGCTGGTCTAATAGAGTCACAAACCGAACAGGTAACGGCGGCTTATCAACCTTATTTTGCGCTTGATGCAAAGCATGCTTTTACAGCGCAAGAAGACCAACATTGGCAGCGTTTATCTGGTACATTTACAGGCTAGCAACATTTAATTACATCTGTTACGATAGAGGGCAGTCAAATGTCATGCATTTGACGCCACTCTGTCCTTATTCATGATTTATGGACATTTACAGCTAATATTTAAAGCTGATACAAACGGCAGTATTAGCACTATAGGCAACTATTAGCGAGTGGCTAAGCGGTATTGATAACCATAATTTTTTGGATTCGACCCTATGACCACGCCCATAAAAACTCAGTGCCCTCATTGCCAAGCTTGCTTTAAAATACAGCAAACACAGTTGAATAAAGTAAACGCCACTGTTAGCTGTGATCAATGCCAACAGAGTTTTTTGGTCAATAAACATCTTATCCTCACTGCCGATGCTGTCAGTACTTCCACTATTCAAGAAAACACAACGACTGACACCAATACGCTATCCGATTCAAATGGACATTCTGCACAAACCGCTGACAATCATAATAAAAATCAACATGCAGCAGGCGCTTCTAAGTCACCACTCACTCCTCCACATTTAAAAAATATTTCATCTGATACTTTAATTGGGGACGATTTGATTCATGACGGCTTAATCTATGATGATATGGATAGCGATGAGCCAGAAGAAAGTGTTTTAGAGTATGATTCTCTAGATAGTATGGATGCTTGGCTGACTCAAGCAAGCAATATGAATAATAGCAGTTATACTTCTACAGCAGACAACCAACCAACAAGCAACCTCTCTAAAAAAACAGATAAAAACAACGCGTCATCAGCGAAAGTATCATCTGATGCGACAACAGAAAATTCCTCATCAGCACAAATGGCGCTCAGTTCAGCAGCCGCTAATGATATTCATGCCAATGTGGATGATACTGCGGACAATTCTTGGCTCGAAAAACTCCTAAAAGACCAAAATAAAAGCGAAGAGGTTCGACAAGACGATACCGACTTATCACAACTGTTGCTCGATATGGGTGTACCAATTAAAGATGAAGCATCAACCTCCGAAGAGCGTGTGAGAAAAGCACAAGCAAAGTTTACACCTACGCCGCAGAGACGTTCTATCGCATCCTTACTATGGACGCTAGGATGCTTAGTATTAGCACTGCTACTTTTTGCTCAATACGTCATTTTTAATCTAGAAACTTTGATGAAAAACCCAGTGCATGCAGAGCGCTTACAATCAGTATGTGCAGTGGCTGCCTGTAGTTTACCTAGTGCCGATCTAACAGCATTCACGATTACCAACCTTAATCATAAATCGAGTAAGATTAAGATGGATGGAAAGTCGAGCGATGTCAGTGCCACATTAAACAATCAAAGTGCCAAAGCACAGCTGTATCCGAATGTTAAAGTCAGCGTATACGGCGCAAATGATATGATTGGAGAATTCATCGCCACGCCAGCTGATTATCTATTAAGCAAGCAAAGCCAATTAGCGGCGAACAGTAGTCGAAACATATTATTTACCATCCCTGTTGCTAATAGACAAATTCGAGAAGTGACTATAAGTCCTCTGTATTGAATGGATAATTACCAACAAAATATTGTCTATCTATAAACAACCTTGTCTTTTAAAACTTCAATCGTCAGAAAAACGTAGACAGGTCGCAAGTTCAGTAGTGATGCAAGTGCGACCCAGCCAGTTATATTTTGTGGCAATGTTATAATAGTAAGCATATACCCTAGTCATACTGCTGCCAATATAAGGTTAATCTGTCAGCGCTAAACGATATTAATTTGATATAATACCCTGATATCTTATGGTTTGACTCTTTCCAATCCCAAGGACATTATCTTATGGCACCTCATGCACAGCATAATGCCAATCATTTTGCCACAAGCTCTGAGCATCCTGCCGATTATAGTACAGCTAACCATCATTCAACTCGTCATGTTGACTCCTCATTAGACAGCGATGCGAGCCAGCGTCATGAACCACTGCGCGTACATGTGGAGCGTGTGGTACGACAGTACTTCGCGATGCTAGGCGATGAGATGCCGACCGACTTGTATGAGCTTATTTTAAAACAAGTTGAAGAGCCACTATTATCGGTTGTCCTTGAAAAAACGCGAGGCAATCAAACCAAGTGTGCACAAATCTTAGGTCTGAATCGTGGCACTTTACGCAAAAAACTCAAAACTTATGACTTAATGTAGCATCTGCTATATGCATTTCTCTGTCTTTATTACCAATCATTATGTATGGCAATTTAACGTTATTGACGCTATCCACCATGATATGTCTGCAAAAATTGTCATTGTTACCTTGCCAGACGTTTACGTCAGGCTTTTTTTATGGAAATTTTCTTATGAGTACAACCCCACTTGCTCTATTGTCAGTCTCTGATAAATCTAATATCGTTGAATTTGCGCAAGGCCTTATTAAGTCAGGCTTTGGCTTACTGTCTACTGGCGGTACTTATCGTTTACTCACAGAAAACAATGTTGCTGTGACCGAAGTATCCGATTACACAGGTTTCCCTGAAATGATGGATGGCCGTGTCAAAACGCTACATCCTAAAATTCATGGTGGCATCTTAGGACGCCGTGGTACAGACGATGCCGTCATGAGTGAGCATGCGATTGAGCGTATTGATTTGGTTGTCGTGAATTTATATCCGTTTGCTGAAACTATTGCTCGTGCGGATGTCACCATGAACGATGCTATCGAAAACATCGACATCGGTGGTCCTACGATGGTGCGTTCTGCGGCGAAAAACCACGCTCATGTGGGTATCGTGACTGATCCAGCAGATTATGAGCGCATACTTGCCGCTTTAGGTGATGGCACCGAGCTGACACCTGCTTTGCGCTATGACTTAGCGGTTAAGGCTTTTGAGCATACTGCACAGTACGACGGAATGATTGCCAATTTCTTAGGTAGCCGTGTCAATGAAAGCCAGCAGCCTGAGAATTTCTCACGTACCTTTAATGTGCAGCTCGAAAAAGCACAGGATCTACGCTACGGCGAAAACCCACATCAAAACGCCGCTTTTTATACAGAAAACCATCCGCTAAAAAGCCAACAAGCTTCTATAGCGACTGCTAAGCAACTGCAAGGCAAGGCGCTGTCTTATAACAATATCGCCGATACTGATGCTGCTCTTGAGTGCGTGAAAGCCTTTAGCGCCCCTGCTTGCGTAATCGTTAAGCATGCCAATCCTTGCGGTGTCGCTGTGGATAACGATCAAGTAACCGCGTATAACACTGCCTTCAGTACTGATCCTGAGTCTTCTTTTGGCGGCATCATTGCTTTTAACCGCCCATTGACGTTAGTAGCTGCTAAAGCCATTATCGACAATCAGTTTGTAGAAGTTATTATTGCACCAAGCATCGAAGATGGTGTGCTTGAAGCGACAGCTGCTAAGAAAAATGTCCGTGTATTGGTGTGCGGCGAACTGCCAGCGCCAGATCAACGCGATAGTCAGCTTGACTACAAGCGCGTCAACGGTGGACTGCTAGTACAAGAGCAAGATCTTGGTTTGATTACAGCCAATGACTTAAAGATTGTCACTGATGTACAACCAACAGAAGCGCAAATCGCCGATCTATTATTCAGCTGGAATGTAGCAAAATACGTCAAATCTAATGCCATTGTTTATGCCAAAGGTCAGCGTACTATCGGTGTTGGTGCTGGTCAGATGAGCCGTGTCAACTCAGCGCGTATCGCTGCTATCAAAGCTGAGCACGCTGGATTGGCTACTGAAGGTGCTGTTATGGCATCAGATGCCTTCTTCCCATTCCGTGATGGCATCGATAACGCTGCCCAAGTCGGTATTGCTGCTATTATCCAGCCAGGTGGGTCTATGCGTGATGACGAAACCATTGCTGCGGCAAATGAGCATGGCATCGCGATGGTATTCACTGGTATGCGTCATTTCCGCCATTAAATTGTTCCGTATCACTTTGAATAGTAGCATTGATAGCAGTATTGAATTTTGTATCGCCATTAATGCTAAATCTTTATGATAAAAGTAATACTCATTAAAAAAGCCACTGTAGACAGTGGCTTTTTTATGCTTAAAACTTGAAAAGGTTATTCAGAAAGAATGACTAAGTAAGTATCTCAAGTTTTCCTTAATAGCTTTATTTCTAACGCCCTTGCGCGTTTGCTATATTGGCGTCATTAACTTCAACTTTATATACCAAGCGGAGATAATCCAAGTAATCTTGTAGCTGATCTTGCCCCAAGTTATCACGAATGATTGCAGCTGTTTGTGCTCTTTGCACATCAGATAATGGCGACTGCTCCTCTGTTTTAATACGATCACCGACCAACAAAGTCGCACCCATCTCAGTCTCACTGGCAATGGCAACGACGCCATTATTAGCTGCTTGCTGACTAAAGGCTAATCCGCGTTCTTTCTCTGTCAATAGAGTGGTTTGGCGATTAACTTCACCTAATGATTGAAAACGTACTGGCTGTTTATTGATATCAGCAGGCGTTTTAATACCAGCGGCTAGTTTCTTCGCCTCTTTTAGCGCCAATGCCGTTGCCTTTTCTTGACGTAATATCTGAGTAATTTTTGGCGTAGCAGCAGCTAAGCTAAGCGTTTTCGTAGGACGATAGTTGCTTGGCTGCACCCATACCGTACCGTTACCGACTTCGATACCTGCGGTTACTGCCTGATCTTGAATGGTAAACTCATCAAAAGCCTGCTTAATCACTGCTGGTTGTGATAGCTCCGACTTGTTGTTTTCTTTACGATAATCCTTGATACGTTTTAGCGTTACGTTCTCTTGCTGAGCGATGTCTTCGATACTAAAGCCATCTGCTGCCAAGTCATTAATCGCTGTCACTTTATCTGCATAGATTTCTTGACGCTTATATTCTTTCGCTTTTGCTGTCAGCTCTGCACGCATGCTTTCTAGGCTTGGGATTTTACTACCGTTATCTTCGGTTACAGTAAATATCTGATAGCCAAAGCTGGTCTTAATAGGTGCTGTTACATCACCCACACTTAAGCCCTCTAAAGCTTGCTCAACCGCTGCGGCATCATTACCAAATACAGAGGGATTAAAGGTGCCAATATCGCCACCTGTTGCTCCTGATGGATCATCTGACTCGGCTTTAGCCAATGCCGCAAAAGACTCACCTTTATCCAAGCGGGCTTTGATTTTGGCCGCTCTGGTCTTCGCGTCTTTACCCGTCAATAGGATTTGACTGATTTTACGTTCATCGACGACCGCTAACCCTTGCTTATAAGCTTCATATTGCTGCTGCAAATCCTCTGCCGTAACCTCATTCACTTGAATGGTTTTAGGACTTAATTGCAAATATGCCAAATCTACCATCGCCGCACTTTTTAGCGTATCTTTATTGGCATCATAATAGGCTTGTATATCGCCTTTACTTAACTTGACCTGATCTGCATAATCTTGCCAATTAAATCGATGCAGCCAGATATTGCGCGACTCAAGTTGTAAGTCAATCAATTGACTGACCGCTTGCATGGGATATACTGCCGTGCCAACAATACTGGCATTGAGCTGGTCGAGGCTTAACTGGTTACGAAACTCAGCAAATAGCTGATCTTTAGTCATGCCTCGCTGGCGCAAGAAGTTTGAAAATTGGTCGTTAGAAAAATTACCTTCTGCGTCCTTAAAAATTTCTTCTTCACGCAACAAACGATTAATCGTGTCATCAGAGACTGTCATACCAAGCTTGCCCGCTTGCTGCTCCAATAGCGTACGATCAATGAGACCTTTGAGCACCTGCTCGTGCAACACATCTTCATTTAATAGACTGGCATCATCAACTTGTTCTAGTATTTCAGTACGACGGTTATTTACGGCAGTCTGATACTCGGACAACCCTACGCTTGCTTCACCCACCTGAGCGACTTGGTTGGGATCGACCCCGCCTCCAAAATAGCTTTCGACACCCAATAGAGCGAGCGGCGATAGGCATAAAATCAATAAAATGCGACCTGGCCAGCTTTTTAAGAAATCGCGCAATTTATCCATAGTTATCTCTGCTTTATAAACCTATATTGATGAAAAACCATTGTAATATTACTATTAATATCAATGCTATCTAAGCAGGCAATGGTAAGAATAAGAAAGTGTGAATTTGATATAGAATAACAAGACTGAGTAAAACGGCCTTATTTAAACAACGCATCTATCGCGCGCCCTATGATACGTGATTTTTGATGCAGACTCAAAATATTCACGTGGTATGATACAAACTATAGCGATAAAAAAAGCACCTAATATCTAGGTGCTTTTTTATAATTCATATTATGACTTTTCAGCCATGCTATAAACCATATAGTACTTTACTAAGTAAACGCTGTATTCATTCGTATATCACGTCGTTATACAGCATCCGTTTTAATAAAACGGCTTAGTTTAAACGCTCTTTTAAGTTTTTACCCGCTTTAAAGCTTGGTACTTTACTTGCTGGAATGCTAAGCTCTTCACCCGTCTTAGGGTTACGGCCAGTACGTGCTTTACGGTCTTTTACGCTGAAAGTACCAAAACCAACCAATGAGATGCTATCGCCAGCTTCTAGCGCTTCACCAACACTTTCCATAACAGCATTCAATGCATCGCCAGCTTGGGTTTTGTTTAGGCCACTTTTGTCTGCGATGCTATCAATTAATTCTGACTTATTCATAAAATTTCCTTCAAGTTTAAGGGGGATAATAAACGCTCACGCCAAGCATTGTAACGCTCTCATAGCATTTAAGCAATAAAAACTGCCTGACTGGCGTATTAACAGGTTTCGCTTTGTTATCGTCTTTATATCAAGGCAGCATAAGGAGCGCAAGCGATTTTACATATTTTTGCCTACTGTACTACGTATTTGACACTCAATGTTACGCAAAGCCTCTGCAACGGTCATAACTGCTAGTAACCTTGGCTTTTCCTAACTTCGACTTAGCGAGTCAACCTCTATACTGCCTTATCGTTCAAAGAGATGTCATCTCATACTGAGGCATCGCCAGTCATAAATATCTGTGTCCTTGTTGATTACCAAATTGTAAAGTAATAATTTTCCAACTGACAGAAACTAGCGTTACTTTTTATTATAAAGGCGTTACTATAAGCAAAATATCACTGCACCTTTTGGGTCAATTTTGACTCTTGTTTGTCTTTTGCCTCTAATTTGCCAAATATAAAACGGATTATTTACATGAAGCGTTCTACGTTGTCTCACTCTTTTCTTAATATCATGCTGGTGTTCATCGAGTCGGCGCTGACACTATTGTTACGTTTAGATCCCGAACTACGTAAGGCCGCTTACCCACTTGCCAAGCAAGGTACTGTCGTGGCGCTACGCTTGTATCTACCGCATGTTGAGGTGTTTGCCACTTTTAGCACCAAAGGCGTATTATTAGACGCAGAGTTACCTATTGACCGCAGCGAACCTGACGTCATCATTAATGCTTATAGCATCCAAGTGATCAATGCGATCACCACTCATGACAGCGAAACCACCGAAAAACTACAAATGCGCGGCGAGTCTGTTCAAGTACAGTTGGTCAAGCAGTTTATTATGCAACTCGGTCTTGGCAGCTTAATTCAAGGTCTTATTAAAAAGATAAAAGGTGGCAAAGGTAAGACCAAGCCTACTGAAGCTGAAATGGCTGACAAAAAGGACAGCTATAAATTACGCATCAAAGAGCAACAAACCCAAATAAACACCTTGACTATTAAAAACCGTGAGCTTGAAATCACGGTTAAAGAGTTACAGAGCAAACAGAAAACCCTGATAATCGTCACCGTGGCTGCTCTTGTCATTATGATCGCAGCCATTATCGCGCTATTAATGAATTAATTTCGCCAACAACGACTTACCAATGTCAGCTTAACAATGAAAGGCTGCTTACTACTTTACCAAATGCGTTTGATGCCGATTAAAGCATATTAAGAGCTTAAATGACTAGGGCGTATTGACCATTCAGTACGTCCTAATATAATTGATAGAAGTTAAAAAAATGCCTGACTCAAACCTTAAGACTGTATTTTAGTATTTCAAAAATGCTAGGAATCAATATTTTCAATCTTATAGCCCCTCCCTTTAATACCATTGTTTTTATCAATCATAGTGATAAGCTCGATTAACCATTCAACCACACTTTAATCTTGACTAAATTACTCAGGATTAAGTATAATTGGCTTAATCGTTGCACACATCGGGTTCATCATCTGCTGTTTAATAACGATAAGACACAACTTAGCGGTTATGTGATTCCATCAGTAGCTTTCATATTGCGCTACAAGCTGCCACCACTATCATTTTGCTAAGGTCGTTGTTAAATAAAAATGACTTAAAAGTTTGGAGATAACACATGCGTTTGACTACTCGAGGCAGATATGCCGTTACTGCGTTACTGGATTTGGCATTACAAACCAGCCAACAAGACACTGCAGTCTCCTTATCTGATATCGCCAAGCGGCAATCAATTTCTATCTCTTACCTTGAACAACTGTTTTCCAAACTTCGTAAGCGTGGTCTAGTCACTAGCATCCGAGGTGCAGCAGGCGGCTATCATCTAGCCAAACCCTTGCATGAAATAGACGTCATGAGCATCATATCTGCCGTCGATGAGTCGGTTAATGCGATGCAGTGCGAAGGACGTGGCGACTGTCAAGGTGGTACAATGTGCTTAACCCATGATTTATGGTGTGCACTGTCCAATCATATCGAACAGTACTTGAAAAATATAACATTAGCGCAATTATTAGACATGGAAAATGTGCAGTCAGTGTCAGAGCGTCAGCACAGCTCTACCAAAGAGATTTCCATAAAAGATATCAACACTATTACCCTATCGAACAGCGAGGCAAACCCAGCATGAGCCAACATAACAACCTTATATACTTAGATTATGCCGCCACCACACCAGTTGCAAAATCAGTAGCTGCTAAGATGAGCGAGTATCTGACAGTAGATGGCATCTTTGGTAACCCAGCCTCGCGCTCGCATGGCTATGGCTGGCAAGCAGAAGAAGCGGTAGAAACAGCGCGTCAACAAGTGGCTGAAGTCATTAATGCTGATCCACGCGAAATCGTCTTTACCTCTGGTGCAACAGAATCAGACAACCTAGCGATTAAAGGTGCCGCCCACTTCTATCAATCTCGTGGTAAGCACATCATTACCAGTAAGATCGAACATAAAGCCGTATTAGATACGTGCCGTGAGCTTGAGCAAGAAGGTTTTGAGATTACTTATCTTGAGCCACAGCCAAGCACTGGGCTAATCTTACCAGAGCAAGTGAAAGAAGCATTACGTGACGATACTATCTTAGTATCACTCATGATGGTGAATAATGAGCTTGGTACGATTACTGATGTCGCTGCCATTGGTGAAATTACTCGTGAAGCGGGTGTGGTCTTCCACGTCGATGGCGCACAATCTGTTGGTAAAGTATTAATTGACCTTGAAACCACGAAGATCGATTTGATGAGCTTCTCAGGTCACAAAGCCTACGGTCCTAAAGGTATTGGTGCATTATTTGTTCGCCGTAAGCCACGTATCCGCTTGAAAGCAGAGCAGCATGGCGGTGGTCATGAGCGCGGTATGCGTTCAGGTACATTACCGACGCATCAAATCGTTGGTCTTGGAGCAGCATTTGCTTTAGCCAATGAGCGTTATGAAGAAGACCATGCACATGCAGCCAAGCTACGCCAAAAACTGTGGGACGGTCTACAAGATATCGAAGAGATTTACCTAAATGGTGATCTTGAGCACAGCGTACCTAACATCGTAAACATCAGCTTCAACTTCGTTGAGGGCGAGTCTCTCATGATGTCGCTCAAAGATTTAGCGGTATCATCAGGCTCAGCCTGTACGTCAGCGACGCTTGAGCCATCATATGTATTACGCGCTATCGGTCGCCCAGACGAATTGGCACACAGCTCAATTCGTTTCAGCTTTGGTCGTTATACCACAGAAGCAGACATCGATACTGTCATCAAACAAATGCATGAAGCAGTCGATAAATTACGTGCCTTATCACCACTTTGGGATATGTACCAAGAAGGTGTTGATTTAGATTCAGTCGAATGGGCTGAGCACTAAAATTACCGAAAACAACGACATAGTTATCAAACAGAACCATTAAACGATTGATCAGACACTTATAAATCCAGTTTTTATAAATACCGTTTTTATAAATACCGTTTCTATTAACTAAATGTTTGACCCCAATTATCGATGAGTAGTTAGACATTTAAAGTCAGTAATTGACTACTCATCATCTAACTAGGAGAAAACCCCATGGCCTATAGTGACCAAGTTATTGATCATTACGAAAATCCACGCAACGTCGGCAATCTTGATAAAAATGCCAAAAACGTTGGTACTGGTATGGTTGGTGCCCCAGCTTGTGGCGATGTAATGCGCCTACAGATTCAAGTTGATGATAACGGCATCATTGAAGATGCACGCTTTAAAACTTATGGCTGTGGTTCAGCAATCGCTTCAAGCTCGCTCGTGACTGAGTGGCTAAAAGGCAAAAGCTTGGATCAAGCGGGCGAAATCAAAAACAACGATATCGCGAAAGAGTTGGCCTTACCACCAGTAAAAGTGCATTGCTCTGTACTTGCTGAAGACGCCATTAAAGCCGCTATTAGCGACTATAAAGGTAAGCATAGCGCAGCAGTAGAGACAGAAGAAGCGGCTAGCTAAACCTATTAGCGTAAGTATTGTACTTCTAAGTACACGGTCTTAATGGCCGTACTTTAGTAGTCGATGTATTGAACAGCTACTAACGCTAAAGAGGTGACAATAACGCTAATGTAATTGTCACCTTTTATTTTCTAGTGATTCTTAACTGGTCGTTATTAAGATTTTTTTGGCAAGTGCGCTATTTTCATTGCCAGTTTATACAGATTTTTTTGATTGATATTTATCATTGATAGTCAATGGGAGTTGGCATGATTGAAATGACAGAACGCGCCGCTCAGCATGTTCGAGACTTTTTGGACAATCGCGGCAAAGGCGAAGGTATTCGAGTGGGTATCCGTACCGCGGGTTGCTCAGGCTTAGCTTACGTTTTAGAGTTTGTAGATACCCCTGATGAAAATGACACGCGTTACGAAAGCCGCGGCGTTAACATCTTTATTGATCCTAAAAGTTTGGTCTATTTAGATGGTTTGTTGATGGACTACGAAAAAGAAGGTCTTAACGAAGGCTTTAAGTTCACCAATCCCAATCAAAAAGGCGAATGTGGTTGCGGCGAGTCTTTTACCGTTTAATGGTTCAAAGGTTAAAAAACCCTTGATTTTAGAGTTTCCTAACTCTATATTCAAGCCATAATAAATATGTTCTCAGCTAAAGAAAACTTTCAAAATAAATAACAAGCAAGGCGTATGATATGACAGACATTACTGCAGAAGCCCAGTTTGATAACTTCTTTGCCCTATTTGAGCAGCCTGTACAGTTTGAAGTCAATCAAGAGAGTCTCGATCAGCATCTACGTCTGCTACAAAAACGTTATCATCCTGATAATGTCACCAAGAATCTAGCCAATACTACGCAAGCGCAACAGCAGTCTGAGCAGGCCTCAGCGTTAATCAATCAAGCCTACCAAGCGCTAAGTGCGCCTGATAGTCGTGCTAGCTATCTACTAGACATGGCAGATCAAGCACAGAATCTAGAGCATTCAATTGCAGACTTGGACTTTTTAGAAGATGCGATGCAGATGCGTATGGATTTAGATGACGCTATTGAGGGTAAAGATCGTGCGACATTGCAACAACTACACCCTCAAATCACCGAGCGACTGGCAAAACAGTCTAAGCATTTTAACGATGCTTACCAAAACCAAGATTGGCAAACGGCGATTGATGCGACACAAAAACTAAAATTCTTAGTCAAATTAAATGCTGACGTGACTACTGGTATCGATGAGTTAGCGACTGCTGAGCATTCAGATGATGATGATTTATACGTCTAACTAACTGAGTATAAGCCTGTTAATTTATTTTATATGCCAAATTTATTTATAAATGCTATTAGCTTATGACGCTTATTTGAAAACTATATTATAAGCGATGGTTAAAATAGTCACAGCGATGCCGTATAATCCCTTATTTTAAGCACTTTTAATCGCTAAGTATCTTCGTTTTCACGTGCATACAAAGCAGTTAAACCACAATAGTGCGCTTATCATATTTGTTCCATTTCACTTATTAATTTTATCTCCTTCATTTTATCTTTGAGTTATCTTATGTCTTTATTGCAAATTGCCGAACCAAATCAAAGCGCCCAACCCCATCAGCATCGTTTTGGCCTAGGAATTGATCTTGGTACCACGCGCTCATTGGTCGCGGTAGTACGCTCAGGCAAGGCGCAAGTCTTAGAGGCAAGCGCAGCTACCGATACCTTATTACCTTCTGTGGTCTATTATCCAAGCATAGGTAAGCCGTTAGTTGGCTCTGATGCATTAGCCCACTTAGCGGATGATCCAAAAAATACGATCGTCTCGGCTAAACGTTTTATGGGTCGTAGTCAAGCTGATATCAAATTCTCTCATCCTTATGAGTTAAGCGGCAGTAAAGATGACATGCCAGCATTTGTGACGGCTCAAGGTGAAGTATCGCCTGTTGAAGTATCAGCACGTATTTTAGCAGCGCTTGAGCAACGGGCAGCGAGCGCATTGCCTGCAGACAGTATCGAGGGTGCGGTCATTACTGTCCCTGCTTATTTTGATGAAGCACAGCGTCAAGCGACCAAAGATGCAGCCCAAGCGGCTGGTATCAATGTGTTACGTCTGCTAAATGAGCCTACTGCTGCTGCTGTCGCCTATGGTCTCGACCAGTCAACGCAAAACGGCGATAAAGAAAGTTATTATTTAATTTACGATCTGGGTGGCGGTACTTTTGACGTTTCTATCTTAAAGCTGACTGATGGCGTCTTTGAAGTATTGGCAACTGGCGGTAATAGTGCATTAGGCGGTGATGACATCGATCGTCTAATGACCAATTGGCTTATCAAACAATTAGCTATCGATCCTAAAGACGTGAATCGTCATGATAAATCGATACTCGCCCAACAAGCCAAGGCTTATAAACAAGCCCTGACGGATGCTGAACAAGTCAATATTGACATCACTGTGAATGAGCAATCTTATCAAGGTGTGCTGCGCCGTGAAGATTTGCTGGCTATTGCAGAGCCAGTTAGCCGCCGTACATTGAGCGTATGCGAACAAGTCCTGCGTGATGCCAAGCTTTTGAGTGCTGATCTAGACGAAGTGATTTTGGTCGGTGGCTCTACTCGTATGCCTGCTATACAACAAGTCGTGACAGAGTTTTTTGCTAAGCAACCGCTTTGTCGTCTAAATCCAGATGAAGTCGTGGCTTTAGGTGCTGCCCAAACGGCGCATCAATTGGTCAATGGCGATAGTAATAACAACCTACTATTGTTAGACGTAACGCCGCTATCGCTTGGTCTTGAGACCATGGGCGGCTTAGTTGAAGTACTGATTCCACGTAATACGCCTATCCCTGTCAAAAAACGCCAAGTGTTTACCACCTATCAAGATGGTCAAACAGGCATGGTGATTCATGTGGTACAGGGCGAACGCGAGACAGTAGATAACTGCCGTTCATTGGGTCGTTTTGAGCTATATGGTATCCCGCCAATGAAAGCTGGATTTGCTCGTATTGAGGTCACCTTTAGTATCGATGCGAATGGACAGCTAACCGTCAGCGCCCAGGAAACCACAACCAAGACAGAAAGTAAGATTGAGATTGTGCCTTCTTATGGGTTATCAGATGAGCAAAAAGAACAATTGCTCGTTGCAGGATTCAAGCACGCAGAAGAAGATAAAAATACACGTTCTTTAATCGAAACCAAAGTAGAAGCGGAGCGTGAAGTATTAGCGCTACAATCTGCCCTTAAAGAATTTGCAGCTTTATTGTCTTCTGAGGAGCAGCACTCATTGGCTGAGCAAATACAAGTGTTGCAGACAACGCTCATTACTGATGATTTGGCACTTATCGAGGCACAGCAAGCAAAGCTTAAGCCTCACAGTGATGCCTTTGCTGCCCGTATTATGAATCAAAGCGTTAAAGCCAGCATGGCAGGCACGAATGCCCAAGATTGGTAGCAGATACATTTAAAATGTGGCTTAGTCACCATACTAAGCTCATTTCTTATATTTTTATTCTTTTAATTGATTAGCACTGGAAAGACGATTTATGCCAAAAATTACCGTACTACCGCATCATGAAATTTGCCCTGAAGGCGCTGAAGTCGAGCTAGAAGCTGGCAGCAACTTATGTAAAGCGCTATTGGAAAAAGGCATTAAAATTGAACATGCATGTGAGATGTCAAAAGCCTGCACCACATGCCATGTGGTCGTCCGTAAAGGTTTTAATAGTTTAGATGAAATGGATGATATTGAAGCCGATTTATTAGATCGTGCTTGGGGATTAGAGCCTGACTCACGCCTATCTTGTCAGGTCATGCTCGATGATGAAGACTTAACCATTGAGATTCCTAAATATACGCTCAACCATGCAAAAGAAAACCACTAAACGCTAGAACACGTTCTAATATTACAGTTTACTTCATTAGATAAGAAAGCCAGCTATCATAATAATAGCTGGCTTTTTTGCGCTTGATTTTATAAACATTATTTTTGGATGATTATTTATGATGATTATTTATGATGATTATCATTGATTGTCATTACGTTTGCTTGCTGCCGCTATGTCAGTTGCCACTTTTTCTTGCTCCTGCTCGACACGTTCAAGCGCAAAATTTAAGCGTGCTCTGATATCTTGATAATCATTATCCTTCATATCTTTAAAATTTAGATGCAAATTGAAACCTGGTAGTGTGTGATCAACCCACTTTGATAAATGACCTTTATACGTATCTGGATCCAGCACTTGCCATGCATTTATCTTGCTATCAAAACCCTTTAACTTGAACGCACCCGCATGCTGACAGTCATAATTATGACAAATATAATCGTAGGTACTCTCACTGACCAGTATCTCATCTTTACCAGCGCTCGACTCCAGTCTTGCCGCTAGATTGGCCTCTTTACCAATAAGAGTATAGCTTAGACGGTTATTACTACCAAAATTACCAACATGGCAATAACCTGTGCTGATGCCGATACGGATGTACAACCCCTCAAAGCCCATCAAGCGCCATTTCTGCCTCAAAGTTCGCATCTCGCGACGCATATCTATTGCCATTGCAATACAGTCTAAAGCATCTTGGCGCGCACCGCGACTATTTGGCTCACCGAAAAAACACACCATGCCATCACCAATAAATTTATCAAGTACGGCGCCATGCTTGTTTGCTATCAATGTCATACAATGCATATAAGTATTTAAGATATCAGCCAAATTGTCAGCGCTCAAACTATCTGACAATTCCGTAAAGCCAACGATATCTGAGAACATAATCGTCAGCTTAGCGCGCTTATTAGCAACGGTAACTGGGCTATCAGATTTTACGATAGGCTCCCAAACTTGTGGAGGTATGAAGCGCGTCAACTTATTAATGACGGAGACCATCGTGCTTAATCGCCCAACAGCTTGATGAGCACGAGTTTCATAACCAATATACTCTTGGTACACATGCCAAAACTGATACAGTATGACGATCATACTGGCTAATAATATTATTGGTGTGGTCCAGCCTTCATGGCAATCTATATCAGCACTGCTTAGAGTAACGCTAACATAATAGAAAACAATGACGGTTATTACAGAGACGGCAATCAGTTTTAAATGATTTTCAGGGCTACTGATAATAATTCTGAGTGCTATGAGCGCGGCTAAGCTAAGCGAAATAACCGTGCAAAACTGTATCGATCCAATAACTACCGATAGTAAAATGATAACAATATTAGACGTCCAAAAGCTTTTTTGGCGGCGATAGTTATAAATCAAAATCATTAAACTTGGCAGACAAACAATAACGAGCAGTGCCATTGAAGTAGGTCTAAAATTAAAATGTACAGCGAGGAGTATGACCGTAAGTATTAAAACGAAGACTTCTGGATAGTCAAATCGATAAATCCCTTCATTTTTTGAAGAGTGATTTGGTCTCAGCGTGTCTAAAAAAGGCATATGAAGTATTCGCTCACGTAAAACAGGCTATGTAAAAAATTAAAAGGCTTGAGGATAGCACACGCGTACTACCTGCCTCTATGCCAAGTTGTGTATAAAATTAATCAATGATTACATTATACTTTTTAAATGCAACAAAACCCATGTCACTGATAGCCAAAAGCCTACCACTCATCACTCATCTTGTCTTAATACGCTACTAAATCAGGATTATAAGACATATCGTTTGAGCCAAACACAAAAAATCCAGATAATATTTATCTGGATTTCAAATACTTAAAACCTATTAATATATAAAAATTAGGGGCTGTAATAACTGAGCATAACGTTGGCACATAACCGTGAAACGACTAAGACACCAAAATAAGGCTTAACTTTAAACGTTTAGCCAGTTTTCCAGTTACTTTGATGGGTCAATCGATGCCTAGCCAATAGAGTATCATTATCAATTTGCCAATCAACTTACCGACCTATTACTACTCAGGTATTTATTACATTTGCCAATCAAATGGCATCTGATGATGGCCACGTAGCGCCATCATTAACGTCTGCTGCATCTGCGCCAACACTTCTTTAGTATAAGGAATAGCAGGAACGCCCCATACTGGATTTGGCCATTGCATGTCATTTTGATAGCGAACGATATGATGAAAATGAAGTTGCGGCACTTGATTACCGAGTGCAGCTACATTCATTTTATCAGCTTGAAAGGTCTTGGCTAGCTGACTCGATAACCAGCTTGATTCACGCAAAAACTGCGTTTGATCAGCCTCAGATAATTCATACAACTCTTTGATACCTGATACACGCGGCACTAATATTAACCAAGGAAACTGGCAATCATTGATTAAACGACAAGTCGATAATGGGAAATCACCCACTAAAAAGCTATCGGCAGCAAGTTTATGATGAAGTTGGAACATAATGACGGTTCTCTTGTTATGACACTCAGATAAAAGGAATATGAATCTAGAAAAGTAGAATTTAATTTACTAAAAAACAATAGGCTAAATATAGGATGTCGCTATTTTATCAGTTATCCGACCGATAAAATAGCGCTATGACTCATTGTCTTGACGTCCTACTCGAGCACTGGCTAGCTGACTTATTGAGCTGATTGAATCTACCGAAAATCATTGCTTAGCTCTCAAAATGCCGAAATGCCAAAACAACTACGCTGACTCTGCCACCGTATGCTCGCTAAAATAGCGTAATAATTCTTGAATCGCGGTGACGCGCTGTTGGGGCGTTGCCAGTTTATCAGCATCTTGATAACGAATACCAGAAGCACCATTCATACGATAACGCTGACCATTTGATTGAATCAACTTAATAATCGCTAAGGCATCGACTGGGGTATCAGGCGCAAACTCTAATGTCATGCTATTACTATTGGCATCAATCTTATTAATCTTGAGCGGCTCAGCTTGTATACGCAGTCCGTGGATGGCGAATAACTGCTTCGTTTGCTCTGGTAATGTACCAAAACGGTCAATCATTTCGGTACGAATATCAATCAATGCCTCTTTATCATCGGCATTACTGATGCGCTTATAAAATAACAAACGCTGATGGACATCATGTAGATATTCTTCTGGTATCAATGCTGAGCTATGCAGATTAATCTCACTAGTCAGCGACAACGGTGTGCTTAAATCAGGCTCTTTACCCGCTTTAATGGCTTTTGTCGCTCGCTCCAGCATGTCCATATATAAACTAAAACCAATCGCCTGCATATTACCACTTTGCTGCTTACCGAGTATTTCGCCAGCACCGCGAATTTCTAAGTCTTCGCTAGCCAGCATAAAACCTGCACCCAACGTATTGGCGCGTTCAATCGCATGCAATCGGCGTTTAGCATCGCCTTTAAGACCTTTGATAGAAGGCACAAGTAGATAACAATACGCTTGATGATGACTACGACCGACACGACCACGCAGCTGATGTAATTGTGCCAAGCCAAACTTATCGGCGCGCTCAATGATAATGGTATTGGCATTGGGTACATCAATACCGGTTTCGATAATGGTGGAGCATATCAGTACATTGAATTTTTTATGATAAAACTGCTGCATCACTTGCTCAAGTTGGCGCTCTTGCATTTGCCCGTGAGCGACCCCTACTCGCGCCTCAGGCACCAATTCACGTATGGTCTCTGCCATACGCTCGATACTAGCCACATCATTATGCAATAAATAAACCTGCCCACCACGCAGTAACTCACGCAAGATCGCCTCTTTCATTAAAGCATCAGTTTTTTGCATGACAAAGGTTTTAATCGCCAAACGTCGTGCTGGAGGTGTCGCGATAATTGACATGTCACGCATACCTGAGAGCGCCATATTGAGCGTTCTAGGGATGGGGGTTGCTGTCATCGACATACTATCGACATCCGTCTGAATCGCCTTGATACGCTCTTTATGGCGCACGCCAAAGCGATGCTCTTCATCGACAATCATCAAACCTAGATTAGAAAACTTCACATCAGGTTGTAACAGTTTATGAGTACCGATGACGATATCGACTTTACCTGCTGCTAAATCTGTCAACACCGTTTCTTGGTGCTTTTTGCCGCCAAAGCGTGATAGCGTCTCGATACGCACTGGCCAATCAGCAAATCTATCGCGGAAATTATCTTCATGCTGACCTGCTAGCAAGGTTGTCGGCACCAATACTGCCACTTGATAACCGGCGCTTACCGCGATAAACGCCGCGCGCATAGCGACTTCAGTCTTACCAAAACCAACATCACCGCAGATGAGCCGATCCATTGGTTGGTTTTGTCGCATGTCTTCCATCACCGCATGAATGGCATTGGCTTGATCCAGCGTTTCTTCAAAGGCAAATTGACTGGCAAAGAGCTCATACTGTGACGCATCTATTTTAAAATGAATACCGACTTTGGCTTCACGACGCGCTTGCATATTAAGCAGTTCGGCCGCTACGTCATGGATTTGCTCAAGCGCTTTTTGCTTAGCCTTATCCCATTTACCGCTACCGATTTTGTGCAATGGCGCAAGTGCTGGGTCACCGCCACTATAACGGTTAATCATTTGCAAATTAGCAACGGGCACATAAATACTGGCATCATCGGCATATTTTAAGTGAATAAACTCTTGCTCGCCATCACCCACATCTAACGTAATCAGCCCATTGTAACGCCCAATACCATGCTCGATATGCACCACTGGGCTGCCTTCAGTTATTTCAGTAACACTCTTAACCAAAAACTCTTCCGACACCCCGCTTTGGCGGCGACGGCGTGTTTGCAGCACTTGCCGACCAAATAACTGCGTCTCACTAATCAGCACCAAACGCTCAGGAACATAAACCCCGCGCTCAATGGGCGCAACGGTTAAACCAACCTGCGGCAGCTTATTACCTTTAACGCTGTTGGTTTTGTCCGCTGCTAGAAACGCTGCAAAGCTGTCATAAGCCTTAATGTCAATCTTGCCTTTGAACAGCTCAATAAGAATCTCACGACGACCCGCTGTTTCAGCAACGATCAATACTGGCGTCGCTGTTTGTGCTTGCAGCTCTAAAAATTCTAATAGCTGGGTAAGAGGCTCAGCCTTTTGGTGGTTAACGGTCAATTGTGGCGGCTCTTGCGCACTGAGCGTCACCAAGCCTTGCTGCTTATTTGCCGTCAGCGGCAATTGTGGCTGTAAATCTGATTGGTGTTCAACTTGTAACAATGAACTGTCTGCTAACAACGAATCACCGCTGTCAATCGCAGCGACATCCGTCATGCTAGCCAGCTCATTGCGCGCACTGAGAATCACGCGTGGATAATGATTAAGATGTTCGTTAAGAGTATTTGACAATAAATACAGCAACTCAGGCGCGACAATAGGTTTATCGATATCATGACGACGCTCTTCATAACGGCGCTGAATTTGTGACCAGTAATCTACCTGTTTTTCATTAATCAATTCATCAGTGATAAACAGCGCATCGCTTGGTAAGTAAGCAAACAAGCTACTCTCTGCTGTCCACGCTTTTAAATCAAAAAATAGCGGCTGATAATATTCAAGTCCGCTACTAGCGATACCTGCCATTACGTCTTTATGTAGCTCAAACTTGCGGCTGCTCGCATTAGGGAACATCGTGGCGAAGTTGGTACGAAACGTCTCACGCCCTTCATCAAGCGGGAACTCTTTGGCGGGTAGTATTTGGAATTGTTCGATAGGTTTTGAGATATCTGGCAGCTTGTGTAGCAGTGATAGTGACTCTTTGCCCATACTACTATCGTTGCCGCTCATCATTGTTTTGAGGTCATCAACGGTCAATGTCCGCTGGGTTTGCGGATTAAAAAAACGAATGGTCTCAATCTCATCATCAAACAAATCTAAACGTAATGGAAACGGCTGACCCATAGCAAAGATATCAATGATACTGCCACGTACCGCGAACTCACCCGGCTCAAACACATTCTCAACGGCGCGGTAACCTGCCTTTGCCAGCAATCCGCGCTGGGTATTGATATCAAATCGATCACCAACGCTCAAATCAAAATGCTGCCCAATCAACCAGCTTGGCGGTGCTACGCGATGCATTAATGCCTGTACCGAGATTAGCAGTACGCCTGTCGTTGGCATATCCGTTAATAGATTGATACGCTCACTAACAATATCTTGATGCGGTGACAGCTCATCATAGGTCAACGTCTCCCAATCGGGGAACACATAAGCATCGACGCCGCAAAATGCCAATTCCGTCTCTATCTGATTGAGCTGGTTTTGGTCACGCGTCACCACAACTTTTAATCGGTCGGCAACATTCCATAGCGGTGTTTGCACCAGACTTGCTAGCCACAAACTGCTGACTGCGCCATGCACAGGTGCCAGCCAACGCCGCTCGGCATTCTGGATAGGAAACAACTGCTGGTTAATTGGTTCAAAGGCGTCAGTCAAAGCAGTGATAGGCATAAAAAGTAGGATCAACGTTAAGAGTCAGAGAGCTATTATACGAATATTTCAGCAATTACCAAAATTTATGCCGTAACGGTTTGTCACTTAGCATTTTTATTAAAAAACCAATAGCCAAATAGCTGATAAAGATTATATTCGTATATAAAGACAGGATGATTAAATGTAAAAACCTCAACGGCTAAGCTGAGGTTTTTGAGTGCTATTTATTAAGCTAGTGTTAAATTAATGGCTTGTCGCTAGCGATAATACCGTTATTGTCTGCGTAGACAAACATACCAGAATTTAGTGTTAAATCACCAAAGCTGATTTCAATATCGGTTTGACCTTCATCGCGGCGATTCGATTTACGCGGAATGCAACCAAGCGCCATAACACCGATGTCCATTGCTGCCATATCATCAACATCACGGACGCAGCCGTACACGATAACCCCCACCCAGCCATTATCAATCGCTGACTGCGCAATCATGTCGCCTAGCAGCGCACAACGCATTGAACCACCACCGTCAACCACCAACACCTTACCGTTACCATCCTTGTCTTTACCATCGCTATTTAGCAATGATTTGACGCGACTATTGTCTTCGAAGCATTTCACCGTCACAATTTCACCGCAGAATTTCTTTTTGCCGCCAAAGCTATGAAAAGACTTGCCTTCGATATTAGGCAAACACACCTGCGACTTAGGATTGGCATCCAATAAATCACAGGTCACAAAGTTCTTTTTATCCATTGTTATTGATTCTGGCATATCTGACATAGTGACGCTCCTTGTTATATATGATTGGTTATTCATGACTGATTATTGATGACTAGGGCTTAATTTAATTGTTCCTTTAACTTAATACTTAGGCTATTTTTTAACTTTAGTCATTGCTAGCATTTGCTTATTTTCGATGATATCAGTGGTTTGGATAGCAGGTTCAGTACGGTATTTATTACGCTGATAAACATCATGCGCACTCATCGCCATGGCAATGGCAACGCGTTTGGCGGAAATGGGATGCAGTGACAATGATTCTGAAACTAAGGGCGATATCAGCTGAAAGGCTTTTTGACCAATACTTTCGAGCGGACGACCTTTATGCTTGCCAAGTAACAAGGACGGACGGAAAATGACTAGCTGCGTAAAACCTAGCGCCATAATAGACTGTTCAGTTTCAGCTTTTACGCGATTGTATAAAAACCGACTATGAATATCAGCATTCATGGATGATAACAAAAAGAAATTTTCAACACCTTTTTCTTGGCACAGTTTGGCAAAATTGACATTATAATCATGATCAACCTTTCGAAAGGCCTCATCGCTACCAGCCTGCTTCTTAGTCGTACCAAGACAGCTAAAAGCGTCCGTCTTTCGATCAACACCAACGCTGGCAAATATTTCAGCCAAATTATCAAAATCATTGACCTGATAAAAACGCATGCTGGTATTGATATAGCGTGGCGGACGCCTTGCAATCACAATTAACGTGTCATAAAGCTCACTAAGCTGTTTGACAAGATGCTGTCCGACCAATCCTGTCGCGCCAATTACAATTGCTTTTCGCTGCATAGCCTATCCATTTATAGTGTGTTGGAAAATAGATGATAATGAAAAATCTGATTTTAAAGCCTATCACCAAAGCTTTTCATCTTAGGGCGTATCCTCATTTTTAAAATGGTGATAACAATGAGATAAATCATAGTCAAATGAGGAAAATAGCGCAGATACTATCAGAATGTTAAATAGTATCGGGATATTAACCAGCTATTTGACATTTTTTTTAACATTGTTTGGCAAGATTCAGCCACTTTTAGCCCATTTAGATGTCCATCGATTGAATTGAGGACATGCCCTAGTATCATACCTAAATTAACGCATAACTGAGGGTATTCTATAGAATTTATTGTAAGAGATTTTATCGGCTAAGCGATTTATTCACTCATAAGCGGTTTTTAGTGCAACAATATTGATAAATATTTCAAGAAATAGTTGAGCAGAGACACAAAAAACTGTCGTATATATGATCACACAACTTCTTTAAGCATTAATCATCAAATATATTGTTCTAAGGGCGATAATTTGCTAAGATAACCGGCTTTACACGTTAACGCTGTTTAATTATTCCAAACAGTTTTGGCGCTTGCGATGCTCTATTGCTCATTTAGGTGCCTTTAATAACAGATAGGTACTTTAATATTAGACATCGACATCATGTTTGGCGAGACGGCTGCTCGTTACCGATGATGGTTAAACCCTTTTTTATTGTAATCCACATTCATATTTTTATCTGTCTTTATCAAGGAGATTCGCGTGGCTAATACTGCACAAGCTCGTAAACGCGCCCGTCAAAACACCAAACGTCGTCAGAACTCTGCGTCACAACGCTCTATGGTTCGTACTTACTTAAAACGTGTTGATGCGGCTATCGCAGCTAAAGATTATGACGCGGCTACCGAAGCTTACAAAAAAGCGGTACCAGTTCTTGATCGTATGGCTGACAAAGGTATTATTCATAAGAATAAAGCTGCTCGTCGTAAGAGCCGCCTGAACAAAACCATCAAAGGCCTACAAGCTTAAGATTGGTAACGTTTAGACCACATCTCGCCTTTATAGCGTGATGACTAAAACCTTGTTACTGGTTCTAATACTGGGGCAAGGTTTTTTTATGTCTGATTGAAAAATGAGTAGTAATCTTTTCAATAGTATTTAGATTAAATAGTATTTAAATCCATTTTACTTCTGGTGGTAAGAGCAATGTATTAGGATGAAAGCCGGCAGCACGGTAGTCTTCTAATAAAGTATGAATCGGGCGCACATACACTTCACCGCGCCAAACGAAGTGTGCACTGGCTTGTTCAAACGGCTTATCATCAAACCACAAAAACACGCCTTCCATCATCTTTGGCCAATCATTCCAATCAATCTCGACCACATCAAACATCACTGCTAAAAAAGCAGATAACAACGTATCATGACTAACAGCAAGCATGAGATGCCCTTGCCGCGGCTGATGTTGATAAAACAGCGATAAAATATCGAGACCGCCTTGGTAAGCGTTTTTGGTACCTTCAAGATTGCCTTGCAAAAATCGATTGATAAAGTTGAGTACACCAATTTCTTTAAATACTGGATTTGCTATTTCAGGCTCAGTCACTAGGCTACCAGGCTCGACCAACAATGACTGATGCGTAATATCACGTTGTAGTCCCGCACCTGCTTGCATCAGCTGCGCCGTGTCAATACAGCGTCCAATCGGACTTGAGATACTGTCTACATCGAGCGAGTACGGTAAATGCCCTGCCAACCAACGCCCCCAAGACTTCGCTAGTACTCGACCTTTAGGTGTTAGGGGTAATTGATAACTGGCAAAACCATTGCCATCAGAGCGTTCACGTAAGGAATGTCTGGTAAATAAAATAAGCCGTTTATCTTCAGGCAATAAGCTGACTGAGGAAATCATACTATCAGGCAAGTGCGAAGGCGCCGGAGCACTTGGAGTATGACTCGCAAGCTTTTCAGCAGACAGTTTTGAGGGATTGTTATTGAGATATTTGCTCATGGTAGCAAGCGTAGCAGATTTTTTGATATGAATGAACAAAATATCAGTTCAATTGTAATATTGCTTACGAGTCTATGCGGTTAGACTTTAAAATAAGCACTATTTTATATTCACTATTTTAAAAAATACGAATCAAGGTGACAAATAACTAAAAAGATATTTACTTTCAAGAGGCTAAAATTACTTAGCCGATATCAATGACTTTGTCCCACGCGAACGCTAATGCAGTGCTGCTCACCTCATTTGGATACGCACGTGGATTGACAATGACTCGTGTATTACCAATACGGTAATCAAATGCTTCGTGTGTATGTCCATGTACCCATAGTATTGGCGCCCAATCTTCATGCATCCAGCCAGATAAATCACTGATAAAAGCTGCGTTACTTGGTAGATTCGCATACTTCTCAGACACCGATAATGGACTGATACTATGATGGCTCATTACAACAGTTTTTTTGCCAAGTGTTTTGGCGGTGATCAATGCTTGCTTTAACCATTGACGCTGCTTAGCATGGATTTGCATCGATACTTCAGGTGAAAAAAGCTCTCCTCCAGCATAGATTTGTTTATAGTCACGCATAAAGCGCATAGCAGCAGCTATAGTATCTTCATTGGCCTGATATTGGTAATCTGTCCATAAAGTACAACCTAGGATACGTATGTCACCAATATCAATATGTTGACACTGTAGAAAACGGACGCCTTGCTGCGACTGGGCATTATAATTATCCCAAGTCGCCAGCTTTTTATCAAAATGTAGCACATCTTCATTAAAGTATTCATGATTACCAGCTATCGTAATCACAGGCACTTGCAAACGTGCTGCCTGCTCTTGTAGCCATGGCATACCACTATCACTGTTAGCAGTATCGCCCGCGACTAATACCACGTCTGCATCAGTTTTGGGAATATGCCCTAGCGGATGTGACTGACGCGCATAACTGTCAATATGTAAGTCACTTAAAATCTGTAATTTCATAAGTTCTAATATCATTAAATAAACGTAAATAGTTTAGCACTTTTTGATATACCCGCAAAAATTAAAAAAAGACAGCGGATGAGGCTGTCTTTTTTATCATGCTGACACTATAAAATGCTAAACGCTTTGTAAATATCCAAATATTTTATAAGTATCTAAATACCTCGGAGTATCTTTTGTAATTTAGCCGCAGGATCTGCTACCTGAGTAATTGAACGACCAATCACCAAATAATCAGAACCATCATCTAACGCCTGTTTTGGCGTGCAAATACGCTTTTGATCATCTGCATTGTCGTCTAGCAAGCGAATACCAGGGGTAATCAATTTAAAATCCTGACCACATAGTGTCTTGAGCGTTTTAGCTTCTTGCGCTGAACAGACCACACCATCAAGACCTGCTTTCTTGGTTAATTGTGCCAATCGACTCACTTGCGCATCTAGACCATCGGTAATACCTGTTTGCATCAATGCTTGATTATCCATAGAGGTCAGCACGGTGACGGCTATCAGCAAGGTATCAAAGTTACCGTCTAACAAGCGCTGTTTAGCCAATGACATCGCCTCTAAGCCCGCGCTGGCATGCACATTCACCATCCATACGCCAAGCTCAGCTGCCGCTAGTACCGCTTGAGCGGTAGTATTAGGAATATCATGGAATTTCAAGTCTAGAAATACGTCAAAATTACGCTGATGTAGCGCCTTAACTATCTCAGGACCACAGCGAGTAAATAGCTCTTTACCCACTTTTAAGCGGCATGATGTTGGATCTAACTGATCAGCTAATGCTACCGATGCCTCCATCGTCATATTATCTAAGGCAACGATGACTGGGGAGTTCATTGTATTATTCATGGTTTTACCATATCTATATCAGAATTATCAAAACACTATATATGAACTGCTCATAGGTCAGTACAAAATATAATTTAGTCTCGTTTTTGTTTGGTAAGTGTCGCGCCTTCATCTACAGTAAGTACTTCTGCGTCTTGCACTTGCACATTGGTCGCTGTCGAACCATAAACAGCCTCTTCCACCGTTGGTGCAGTTGCTTGGCGATCAATGACAGCGTTGGCTTGTGTCAGTTGCGCTTGCAAGTTCACATTCGCTTTTTGCAAACGCGAGATTTCCCACTTATTCTGTAAGACACGGAAGATAAGCAGTGCCAACAAGATGCCAATAACAATACCAAGCATAAGGCATAAAATCAGCAGCAATCCTAGATTCATCGTCGGTGCTTGCGAGAATAATAAATTTACGCCAACTTCGGTATTATTTGCCAACACCAAACCAAGTGAATAAGCAAAGCTCAAAAACAGCAATACAAATAGTAAAAAGCGCATGAGACGTCTACCTCGATTTGGAATGTCGTTAGTGTTTTAAAAATAGCACTCTAAAACCTTCATCAACCCAAACATTTATATGCTTATAAACTCACTAGTGATAAGTTCTAGCAAAAATGGCTGGCAAGCACTCTTGTTGGCAATTTTACCCAATAAATACTTTATAACACACTTAGCTATTTGCTACTGTATCATTGACTGCCTCACGTAATGCCTTACCTGGTTTAAAGTGCGGTATCGCTTTGGCAGGTACAGGTACGCTTTCTCCTGTTTTAGGATTTCGACCCATACGGGCACGACGATGGTGCAGACAAAAACTGCCAAAACCACGAACTTCTACGCGTCCATCATTGGCTAACGTATCGGTCATCAAGTTTAATATTTCACGTACTGCATCATCGACTACAGTATCAGTCATATTGTCACAGTTCGCACTTAAATTACTAATAAATTCGGACTTGTTAATCGCTTGCTGCATTATTACGCTTGCCTTGTTGATTAATGGATAAGATGACTGTGAATTGGACCATCATTTTCGATAGCTGGTTACTTTTAAGACAAGCTATACATCAAGATCATAAGGATAAATAGCCATTCACTAAAATAATCTCAGTGTCTTAAATAAGTAATAATTCACATCTCGTTACTCAATGTTGCAAATGATAGCGGATATTACGGTAAATGGAAATAAGAGTTTGCCCGTTTAAGCAAAAACCTCGTTGATTAAATAGTGCACTTAAAATTTAAGCAAAAAAAAAGCGACCATAGTCGCTTCTTTTATAATCTTATATCAATAACGTGCAGCTTACTGCATTTGCTCTTTGATCAAATCACCAATTGTTTTTGGCTGTGCATCAGAACTGGCAGTAGTACTAGTCGTGCTAGTGCTGCTTAGCTCTTTAATCGCTTGACGCTCTTCAGCTTCGTCTTTCGCTTTGATAGACAAGTTGATGTTGCGAGTTTTACGATCAACACTGATGATTTTCGCTTCAACGTCATCACCAACGCTCAAATGCTTAGTCGCATCTTCAACGCGATCACGTTGAATTTCAGAGGCACGTAGATACGCTTCAACTTCGTCAGCAAGCTCGATAGTAGCGCCTTTAGCATCTACTTCTTTTACTTTACCATTAACGATAGCACCGCGGTCATTGTTGACTAGGTATTCGTTGAATGGATCAGAGCTTAACTGCTTCACGCCTAGGCTAATACGGTTTGCTTCTGCATCTACTGACAATACCATTGCTTCAACGGTGTCGCCTTTATTGTAGTTACGGATAGCGTCTTCGCCAGTTTCGTTCCAAGAGATATCAGATAGATGAACAAGACCATCAATACCACCGTCTAGACCGATAAAGATACCGAAGTCAGTGATTGATTTGATCGTACCAGTGATTTTATCACCGCGCTCATGTTTCTTATCAAACTCATCCCATGGGTTAGCTAGAGTTTGTTTGATACCTAAGCTGATACGACGACGTTCTTCATCGATATCAAGAATCATTACTTCAACTTCATCGCCCACTTGAACAACTTTTGATGGGTGGATGTTTTTGTTGGTATGATCCATTTCTGACACGTGTACTAGACCTTCAATACCTTCAGAAATCTCAGCGAAACAACCATAATCAGTTAAGTTGGTGACGCGTGCTTTAACCACACTACCTACTGGGTAAGTGCCGCCAACGTTATCCCAAGGATCAGTACCAAGTTGTTTTAGACCTAGGCTAACGCGATTGCGCTCACGGTCAAACTTCAATACTTTAACTTTTAGGTCTTGACCAACTTCAACAACTTCAGATGGATGCTTGATACGGCGCCATGCCATGTCAGTGATGTGCAATAGACCATCGATACCACCTAGATCAACGAATGCGCCGTAATCAGTAAGGTTCTTAACGATACCTTCGATCTCGATGCCTTCTTCAAGCTTGTTCAATAGCTCTTCGCGCTCAGCTGAATTTTCAGCTTCCATAACTGCACGACGGCTAACAACAACGTTGTTGCGCTTTTGATCAAGTTTGATAACTTTGAATTCTAGCTCTTTGCCTTCAAGATGCGTGGTGTCACGGATAGGACGAACATCTACCAATGAACCTGGTAGGAACGCACGTACTGAACCGATATCTACAGTGAAACCGCCTTTAACTTTGCTTGAGATGATACCTTTTACGATTTCATCATTATCAGCGATTTTTTCAAGGAAGTTCCAAGTTTCAACACGTTTGGCTTTTTCACGTGAAAGCAAGGTTTGACCCATGCCGTTATCAACCGCTTCAACCACGACATCAACGCTATCGCCAACTTCAACTTCAAGTTCGCCTTCTTCGCTTAAAAACTCTTCACGAGCGACGATACCTTCAGATTTCAGACCAGTATCAACAGTGATCCAGTCGTTATCAATGGCCACAACAGTACCAGTGATAACCGAGCCACGCTCGATATCCAGACCTGTTTCTTCGATGCTCGCTTCAAATAGTTCAGCAAATGATTCCATTATGTCTACCTTTGTATAGCCGTATCCTGTCCAGCACAGTACGGATCAAATTTATGATTGCATAAAACGAGAATACTGGTTTTATATCCCATACAATCATATATAAAAACGTTTGTTGTTAGTAAGCACATAACTTATTAAACTCACTAGCAACAACTGTCTTATATTGCAATGCCTTATACTTTTAAATCTCTATGATTTAGAAAGAATATTTTTATCACTCTCTAGAGATTATTAGCGTCTACTACTGTGATTTTATACTAAAATCAAGCGTATAGGAAACTTTTTCATACTTACTAACTTGTTTTTATTAACTATTAAAGAAAATACCTTTATCCTGACAATGTCTTTTCACTTGTGCATAAACTTCATCAGCATCTAAGTTAGAGCTATCTAGTAGTAGAGCATCTTCTGCAGGCTTTGATGGTGCAGTCGCTCGATTCTCATCACGATCATCACGAGCTTTAATCGTCGCTAAAATCGCGTCAAAATCTGCCGTCTGACCAGCATTTATTAACTGTGTTACGCGGCGCTCGGCACGCGCTTCAGCACTGGCAGTCAAATACACTTTTACATCCGCATCTGGGAACACCACCGTTCCCATATCGCGACCATCAGCGACCAATCCAGAACGAGTTGCCATATCTTGTTGCAACTTTAGTAATGCTTGACGAACTTTTGGAAATACGGCTATTTGTGATGCATAGCCGCCCACGGTTTCATTACGAACCTGCTCACCAACCGCTTCACCATTCACTAAAATATCAACACGTCCTGATGCATTGTTAGGTACAAAAGCAATCTCTAGGCGCTGCGTTAATGCTAATACAACCATCTCGTCAATGGCTTGGCTTCCATCTGCCGCAACTAATCCCGCTTCAAATGCTTTGAGTCCAACGATACGATACAAAGCACCTGAATCTAGCAGTTGATAATTCAATGCTTGGGCTAAACGCCACGTGACCGTACCTTTACCTGCCCCACTTGGTCCATCAATGCAGATAACTGGGTAGCGCAACACTGGCGCTTGGTTATCATTACTGCCAGCACCAAAGTTATCAAGTATAGCGTTATCAGCTGTAGAAACGGTCATAATACTCACTTAATAGTAGACGATACTGATACGGCTTAGTGCATGCTAGCTGCAGAATAATATTTACTTATTTATCAAACGCTTGACAATTAATTCATCATTTCGTCATCAAATAGGGCGATATTATAGCAAAGAAACCTACCCATCACTAGCAGCAAGACTGATATCTTGTTAATTGCTTATATTGTCTTTCTTTTTTGCCGCTTTTCGTCGTTCACGGAAAAAGGTCTTAAGCATCTGGCTACTATGCTCACGACATAAGCCATTATGTACTTCGATAGCATGATTATAAAAAGGTTGTATCGGTAAATTTATCTGACTACCAACCATACCCGCTCGTGGCTCGCTTGCTGCATAAACCAATCTATCTACCCGCGCATGAATGAGCGCTCCGATACACATCGTACAAGGCTCTAAGGTAACGTATAACGTTGTCTGTAATGGTAAACGATAGTTTTTTAAGCGCGCACACGCTTCTCTTAATGCGACAATCTCGGCATGAGCGGTCGCATCGTGACGACCAATTGGCTCATTGAATCCTTGACCAATAATCTGCTGATTATGTACCAGTATCGCTCCTACTGGCACCTCTCCACACTCAGCACCTTGCCTAGCAAGTTTAAGAGCTATGTTCATCCAGCTCATATCTTGAAGTGACCAAAATGCGCTGGCTTGCATATCTTCAATAACTAACTGACTATTTGCAGTTGGATATGGCTTCAAGCTTATATTTTGTTTATGTTTCATTTATTTTGACAACTATTGCGGTAATTGCCAATCGATAGGCGTTTGCCCATACTGTACCAGATAATCATTGGTCTTAGAAAACGGCTTGGAACCAAAGAATCCACCACGATTGGCAGCAAGTGGTGATGGGTGTACAGCGGTGAGAATAAGATGCTTATCAGTATTGATATATTTGCCTTTTTTCTGTGCTTTACTGCCCCACAATATAAATACGGTATGTTCTGTTTGTTCATTAACCACATCAATCACCGCATCGGTAAACTGCTCCCAACCTTTATTTTGATGGCTATTTGGCTCACTTTCTCGCACGGTCAGAGAGCTATTTAATAGCAAAACTCCTTGCTGCGCCCAGTAAGTCAGGTCGCCATGTTTTGAGGGTGCGATACCAACGTCACTTGCCATCTCTTTTAACAAATTATTGAGTGAGGGTGGCTTTGGAATGACTTTGGGCACTGAAAACGATAAGCCCATTGCCTGCCCTGGTCCATGATAAGGATCTTGACCTAGTATCACGACTTTAACTTGTGATAAAGGGGTCAGGTTTAACGCATTAAATATTAAAGGTGCTGGCGGATAGATACTGTTTTCTGATTGATAGGCTTCTTTTAAAAACGCACGCAAGTCGTCCATATTGTTAGAAGTTAACTCGTCTGCTAACGCCGTTTTCCAATCTTCTGGCAAGCGCACATTGTCTAAAATTGCTTGTTTTTGCGCTGGCGTTTTTGGCGTTTGTTCATCGAATAATTCCATAGTATGTCCTGTTATATTTGTTATTAATTAGATAAATATCGAGTAATGATGCGTAAACCAATCTCGCACATGAATGGGAGCTCGCGATTTCATACGTTGGTTTTGTTATGAATTATAGCAATAAAAAAACGGCTACCACAGTAACATGGTAACCGTTGTTATTACATTAGTAGCAAAAACTTAGCTGGCGAGTGACTCAGAGTCTGGATGTGGCTCATGAGTCTCAACGACCGTCAAGATAATACGACTATCTGCTGATCCTTTATATGTAGAGTTATAATCCGTCTTACCACTGTACTTATCAAGCTTAACAGAATCACCATCTTGTTCATCATTAGCTTCAGGCTCTAAGGTGAGATGTACTACCCCACCATTGACCAAATCACCAAACAAAATCATACTTGCCAATGACTTTTTGATCTCATCTTGAATCAGACGCTGCATTGGGCGTGCACCCATTAGGCGATCATAGCCTTTGTGAGCCAAATAATCGCGTACTTCGTCATCAATCTCTAAGGTGACTTGTTTATCATCAAGCTGGACTTGTAGCTCAACCAAGAATTTATCAACCACAGATACCACCACGGAGGTATCTAATGGGTTAAATTGGATGATGGCATCTAGACGGTTACGGAACTCTGGCGTAAAGACACGTTTGAGCGACTCCGTATTATCACGGCTATGGTCTTGCTGAGTAAAGCCCATTGAAGAGCGGCTAATACTATCAGCACCGACATTGGTCGTCATAATCACAATGACTTGCTTAAAGATAGCCACACGACCATTGTTATCAGTCAACGTACCATGATCCATCACTTGCAGTAACAAGTTGAAGACATCAGGGTGCGCTTTTTCAATCTCATCAAGCAATAAAACACAATGTGGATGTTGATTGATTTTTTCAGTCAACAAACCACCTTGATCATAACCGACATAGCCAGGAGGCGCACCAATCAAACGCGATGCGGTATGGGCTTCCATATATTCTGACATATCAAAACGAACCAGTTCTACGCCTAACAAATTTGCCAATTGACGTGAAACTTCGGTTTTACCCACCCCAGTAGGACCGGCAAACATAAACGAACCAATTGGCTTATCTGGTGCTTTTAGACCGGCACGTGATAGCTTAATGGCGTCGGCTAATGTTTCAATTGCTTCATCTTGACCAAACACTAAGTGTTTAAGATCACGATCTAAGTGCTGAAGAATACTCTTATCATCACTCGATACTGACTTGGGCGGAATACGTGCAAGCTTGGCAACAATCGCCTCAATATCTGCCACATCGATTTTCATTGGTGGTTTTTTCTTAGCCTTGGCACTTTTTGACTCACTGAACGATTTGGCACGATCATTGGCTTTTGCAGTTTCCGCTTCATCCTGCATTTCGCTATCGCTATACGTGTCGCCATCGAGACCCTCAACATCGGCATCAATCTGAGCATCAAAATCTTGCTCTATATCCGCAATGAAGATTTCTTCTGCATCAATATCATCAGCATCAGGAATCACGCCTAAACGCTTATAGGCACCTGCTTCGTCAATCACATCAATCGCTTTATCTGGTAAGAAACGCTCGTGAATATGCTTAGCAGATAATTGAACGGCGGTGACCAACGCTTCATCGGTATATTCAACATTATGAAATTCCTCATAACGAGGCTTCAGACCGCGCAAAATATCAATTGTATCGTCGACACTTGGTTCTTTGACATCAATTTTTTGGAAGCGACGTGACAGTGCATGGTCTTTTTCAAACACTTGACGGTATTCGGTAAAGGTAGTTGAGCCGATACAGCGCAGCTCACCATTAGCAAGTGCTGGCTTAATCAAGTTTGATACGTCCATATTGCTACTCATTGACGACCCTGCGCCAATAATCATATGAATCTCATCAATAAACAAGATCGCATTGGGCTTCTTCTTTAGCGCATCAAGCAGCGACTTCATGCGTTTTTCGAAATCACCACGGTATTTGGTACCAGCGATTAATGAGCCAATATCAAGGCTATAAATCACGCAGCCATTCAATGGTTTCGGTGCTTTATCATTAATAATCAACCACGCCAAGCCTTCAGCGATAGAGGTCTTACCGACGCCAGGCTCACCAACCAATAACGGGTTATTTTTACGGCGACGACATAATACTTGCGCGGCTCGCTCAATTTCAGGGCCACGTCCAATCAATGGATCAGTCTTACCTTCAGCCGCACGCTGGTTCAGGTTGGTCGCAAACTCAACCAAGGGATCTTTACTGGTTTTTTCTGAGGCACTACGGCGTTCGCCCGTCATAGAAGCACGTGGCTCAGATGGCTCGTCTTTATCTTGACCATGCGATAAGTACTGGGTCAGCTCAAGACGACTAATACCCTGCTTTTTGAGCAAATAAACGGCATAAGTATCGTGCTCTGAAAACATAGATACTAAAATGTCTGAGCCTTCAACAAGGCGACCACCACCAATAGATTGTACATGGAAAATAGCACGCTGCAGAATACGATCAAAGCTTTGGGTTGGCTGCGGTGACTGCTCGGTGTCTGCGTCTACCGTTGGCGTATGCTTATTGATATAAGCTTCTAACTCGGTGCGCAGCGTTGAAACATTAGCATTACAGGCAGTTAATGTATTGGCAGCGTGAGTATTCTCTAATAACGCCAATAATAGATGCTCAACAGTGAGGTACTCATGCGATTTTTGGCGCGCAAGTGTCATTGCTAAACGCAAAGAAACTTCAAGATGACGACTTAACATAACGACTTCCTACGGTTATACCTATCTTTATAATTGATAGCTTTATGAATGAGTTAGTAAGTAAATCAGGGCGACAGATGGATTGTTCAAGGGCTAAATCTGTATTATCAAAAGACAGCGCTAAATGATATTGACCATGTATTACTCAAGTAGCAGTGCTATCTACTTATCACCAATTAAGCGTTTTGATCACTCATACTTGCTTTTCTTTATCTCAACACGATACTTAAGAAGAGTCAATCTATTAACACAGACTAAAATGTATCAAGGCGTACTGCGCATCAATATTTATAGTAAAGAAATAGCATGAAAGCTTCAAAAACTGAGCAAATAAAGGAGAAATCAGTAATAGAATAATAAATGAGAGAGTGAAGGATACAAGTGACTTTTTTAAGCCATCAGCTGATTAAATTATAGAAAAATTCAAGTTAATAAAATGACTAGAAAATGATACGAGTGCAGCAATCATTTCTATAAAATTTAGACAGCTGTTTGATGTGATTGCTTAATATAGATAAGGGTATATTAAAGAAAAATCAAGGTTAGGAAATTTTTATAATAAGGAATTTATGAGTGACTGCTTGGATACAGAGTACCTATCAAGCTCACAATGAGCAGTTTTTAGAGCGTGACAGGGTTTCTAAACGATAAAACCATTGGAAATAATAAGATAGAAACACGAAAAGAAGATAGAACTTTAAATTCATATTTACGCTATTTTCTTATTCGCCTTGATGTGGCTCAATCTGGGTCAATAAGGGATAGCCTTCACGATGTGCCAGACTGTTTACTTTTTTGGCTTTGGTCTCAGCGATATCTTTCGGATAGATACCAGCAATGCCTTTGCTACTGTTATGAATCGTTAGCATAACTTCGACTGCCGAATCCATACTATGACGAAATTCAGACTGTAAAATATAAACGACGAACTCCATCGGCGTATAATTATCATTATACATAACGACGGCATACATAGGCGGCTTAGCCACTTCTGGCTCTGCAACCAGTACATCTGCTTGTGGCGAGGTCTCGCCGTCCGTATCACCATCTTGTGCACGATTAGCAGGTATGGTTGGAAAGTGCCAATCAGCAACAGTTGGCAACGCTTGCAATAGGGTTTGTTTTATCATAATTGGCATACAAATTAATGGTTATATTTATAACAGAATAAAGAGCGCTAACAGAGGTTGGCAAATGCAATGCTTATTATAGCGCTCTTAAATATGAATAGATTAAGGCTCAATCGGACTTTCGTCGACTTCAGGTAAATCTAAAAGTGATAACGGCATATTATCAACTCGGTCGCCAAGCTTCCAATCATAGAGCTGCTCCACTTGTTGCCCGCCAGCTTGTAAGCTAAGTTTGACTTGTAACGGTTTAAAGCCTGATGGCATCATGAAACGACCACGAATACGAACGATACCTTCAATAGTATAAACTGGAGGATCTAGCGGCACCTCTACAAAATCATCGTCATTGAGCAACGTCAACGTTGGCTTTAGGCGTTTGGCTTTGCCATCGCTAGCAAGCATGCCTATATCGAAACCATATTCGAAGGCATTTTCAGGTAACGGCTCAATCTTTGCCGCTATTACCTGTAAAGGCATGCCGCCTTTGTCACGAAGGACATCAGCATATAATTCATTCAGTTGAGAGACTTGTCTATTCTCAACCGTTAATTCTTGCTGGTTTTCACGCAACTCTTTGATGTTAGCCAAGCTAATCGCCAGCTCCTGCTTAGCAGTAGCCGCTTGATTGGCCGCTATTTTATGACTAAGACGCAAATCTTCAAGCGCTTCTGTTGCCTCAGTGCTATTGATCATCGCTTGCTTGGTTTCAGTTTGCATAGAATGAAAGCCACGCTGATATCCTAATTTATGACCGAATATCAATCCAACAATGGCAGTCACCAATATGACAACGACAAAGAGAGCCAACACCAATGTGGATGCCCCTTGTTGGGTACCACCTACCTTAGTTACTGAACTAGCATTGGTTTTAAGAGAATGCGGACTACGCTCTAAATGATACAAATCAGAGTCTTTGCACGATGAAAGTGCGGGCTGTGAGCAAAAGCGTCGTACAAGCTTGACACGCATTTAGACAATATCTCTTAACAGTAATGGCAATATTATAGCGGAATTTATAATCAATACCTAGCACCATAAATGTGAATGATTTGACCACAGCTAAACATCTGCTACGGAACAATAGGTGCAAAGTTTAGACCCATTGTTTCATCGAATCCGAACATGACATTCATATTTTGTACCGCTTGTCCTGCTGCCCCTTTTACCAAATTGTCTTGTACGACAATCACTGTCAATTCAGCCCGTTCATTGTCTTGATGCACAGCAATGCGTAAACGGTTGCTGGCGCGGACACTACGGGTATCTGGATAAATACCTTTTGGCATGACATCAATAAACGCTTCTGACTCATAGCATGTTTCAAATATCTGCTGCCAATCAATAGCAGCACCCGCATCCGTCAGCTCAAGATGAATAGAGCTCAGCATGCCACGTATCATCGGCACAAGATGCGGTAAAAAACGAATGCGATGGGTGAACTGGCTGTCTAATAACTGCGCCACGCCTTGCTCAATCTCGGGCAGGTGACGATGTCCTTCAACGCTATAAGCTTTAAAGTTATCAGTAGTTTCAGCATAATTAAGCGCAAGTGAAGCTTGGCGACCAGCGCCAGAAACACCTGACTTTGCATCGATAACGATGCGGGATTCCACCAATCTCTCTGCTTGCTTATTTTGCATGTCGATTATTGGTTTCAAACCCAAAATAGCGGTAGTCGGATAACAACCAGGATTACCGACGACTAAAGCAGTGGCAAGTTTATCCCGATTGACTTCAGGTAAACCATAAACAGCTGTCTTTAGTAGCTCAGGACAAGCATGCGACTGCTGATACCAGTGTTCAAAATCGGACAGTGACTGCAAACGAAAATCAGCAGCCAAATCAATGACTTTCACACCGGCTTGCGTTAGCGCCTCTGCTTGCTTCATCGCTACGCCATGTGGAGTGGCAAAAAAGACCACATCACACTTTTGCAGCGTTGCAAGCGTCTCATCGCCCAAGTCGCTAAAGACAATATCTGATATACCGCGTAAGCTTGGAAATATCTCATCAGCGCGTGTACCAGCTTCGCTACGCGAGGTTAGCAAATCAATAGATACTTCAGGATGCGCAGATAACAAGCGAATCAGCTCAATACCCGTATAACCTGTACCACCAACAATCGCTGCTGAAATCATAAGATATTCCTTTTTATTTTACTTGGTAAATATCAGTGTTTGTTAAACAAATCTTAGATAGAAAGCTCGCTTATATACCTGAACTTTGTCATTTTTGGATTCTAGCAGCTTTAGATTTTATAATCGTGCACCGCATCGATAAATACTTTGGCATTGTCAGGATTGACCCACTGCGTAATACCATGACCTAAGTTTGCTATATAACCCGTTTTTTCGCCGCTTGCATAAGCACTATCAAGCATTGCATTTACTTCAGCACGAATCGTCGCAGGTGAACCATACAATGTTGCTGGATCCAAGTTGCCTTGAATGGCTTTACTACTCTGTAGTTTTTTGTGCTGTTTGGTCAATTGACGCTGACTTTCAGCCAATACTTGGCGTGCACGATCAATGGGCATCGTCCAATCTAACCCTAAAACATCAGCTTGACTATCTGCTTGCACATCCAACCATAACCCACCACCTTTGGTAAATAATACCACTGGTATCTGCGGATGGCGTACTTTTAATTCAGCGACGATACGCTTATTATAAGCATGAGAAAAATCGATAAACTGACGATGGCCAAGCGCCCCGCCCCAACTATCAAAAATCTGTAAAATTTGAGCGCCAGCGACCACCTGTGCATCTAGATAATCAATGACAGAAGTGGCTAATTTATCTAATAATTGATGCAAGAAATCAGGGTTGCTATACAAAAAGCCTTTAGTATAACGATAGTCTTTTGAGCTGCCGCCTTCAATCATGTAGGTGGCCAATGTCCATGGACTACCAGAGAAACCAAATAACGGCACTTGACCATTTAATGCTTTGCGGATGCTCGTCACCGCACGCATGACATAATCAAGAGAATCATTGGGTTCAAGTACTGGCAATCTATCTAAGTCTGCTTGCGTACGAATAGGATGTTTAAACTTAGGGCCTTCGCCCGCCTCAAAGTATAAGCCTAGACCCATAGCGTCAGGTATGGTCAAAATATCACTAAATAAGATAGCAGCATCTAAATCATAACGGCGTAGTGGCTGTAAAGTGACTTCAGTGGCGCGGTCCGTATCTTTGCACAGGCTCATAAAGTCACCCGCTTCTGCACGAGTGGCTTTATATTCTGGTAAATAACGACCAGCTTGACGCATCATCCAGACTGGCGTGGTGTCTATTGATTCAAAGCGTAATGCCCGTAACAATCTGTCGTTCTTTAAAGGCGCAAACTCTTGCTGAATCGAGTTACTATTGTCTGAAGCACTCATGTACAAATCTCCAAAACAACACCGCATTCATGATCATCAATGAATACGGTGCTGGATAAAATAAGTTGAATAAAAGAATATTAAAACGTTTAGATAGCGACAATCTATTCTAAAAAACCACAAATAATGAGATATTAGTTAATAACAATTTATTGGTTAATATCTCTCGTGTTAACAATCATAAAAACAGTAATCATTAAAAGTATTTGTGTTTTTTAGAGCGTCATTTGCCGTTAGTCTTTAATCAATAATATCGTGCTCATATTTGAAATTAGATGAATACCATGAATGGTCTACATGGTCAGCGCTAAATTATCACGGTGTACCATGACCACACGCTCTTCATTATTACCAAGAATTCTATCAAACTGCTCAGTACGCTCACGAGCCACTCGGCAAGCATCCCGAGATGAGAAGTTCACTTGTCCAACCGCTAAACGCTCGCCCGTATCTTGGTGAACCACCTCAACCACATCACCTTCATCGAAATCACCGCGTACTTCCACAACGCCGACCGGTAGCAAGCTCTTGTGATGCTCGACTACTGCTTTTGCTGCGCCTGCATCGACTATTAGAGTGCCTGACATACGTAAATGTGCGGCAAGCCATTGTTTGCGTGCAATGATTTTGTCTTGATCATTGGTGGTCAACAAAGTACCGACCGCTTCGCCTGATACCACACGAGTAATAACATCATCGATAGCACCGCTCACGATAACGGTTGGACAACCACCCATCGCAGCAAGACGACCAGCACGAATTTTGGTCAGCATACCGCCGCAACCAAGCTTGCCACCATCCCCTGCAATATCAAATAAGTAATCCGCCATCGCACGCTCTTGGCGAATCATTTTTGCATTAGGATTGTCACGTGGGTTGTCCGTAAACACCCCATCTTGATCGGTTAAAATGATATATAAATCGGCATTGACCATCGCCGCCGCCATCGCGCCCAAAGTATCATTATCACCAAATTTAATTTCATCAATGGTAATGGTATCATTTTCATTGATGACTGGTAGCACGCGCCACTCTAGTAATTGTGTCAACGCGCCCGTCGTATTGAGATAACGGCTACGATTGGACAAATCATCATGTGTTAGTAGCAGCTGCGAGCTTTGAATACCATGTTGGATTAATGCTGACCACCACGTTTCAATCAAACCCATTTGACCAATAGAAGCACAGGCCTGTAGTGCTGCTAGTTTCTTCGGGCGCTCCTCAAGGTTCATTCGTACCACACCTTCAGCAACGGCACCTGACGATACTAGCAGTACTTCGACGCCTTGCTTGTGCAATTTAGCGATCTGCTTTGCCCACTCATATATGGCAGTTCGATCCAGCCCTCGACCGTTATTGGTTAACAACGATGAGCCAATCTTGACAATAACGCGCTGAATATCAAAGTTGCGAGTTTGTTTAATAAACCTTGCTTCTTCGGTCGTGTTTTCTATGTCACCTGCCATATAAACTCCTGTCTCTCATGTGAATTGATTACGGGGATTGATCTAAAAAATTCAAGTATATCAGCTCAAGCGTGTTAGCTTAAGGAACATAAATGACCTCGACACCATCTTCGTCGTCATCGTCAAAATCAGCATCGTCGTCGCTTAAATCTACACCTTCGCGAGCCGCTTTGCGAGCCGCACGATAGGCTTCACGCTGCGCCTCAGTGTTTAGACGTACTTCTACTTCTAAGCGCTCAAAACGGCTTCTTTGTGCTTCAGCGAAGATAGGATCTTCTAGTTCACGCTCACGCTCTAGTTCAATCTCATTCATTAAATGATATTTAACTGCATCCGTCCCTTCACCCATTAGGGTTGACGTGCGAAATACATCGCCTGTCCAATCAAGCTCGGCGACAATATGAGTACAAAGCTCATCTAACTCTTCGTCAGGCACCTGATCAATTTTGTTTAATATCAAAATCTGGGGCAAGTTGGATAACTCAGGCGAAAAACGCTCAAGTTCATTCAAGATAACACGAGCGTTGGCTACCGGATCGCTGCCATCAATTGGCTTTACATCAACCACATGTAACAGACGACGAGTACGAGCCACATGTTTTAAGAAACGAATGCCAAGTCCAGCACCTTCTGAAGCACCTTCGATCAAACCTGGAATATCTGCCATCACAAATGAGCGATGACGACCGATATCAACCACACCTAGATTCGGAACGAGGGTGGTAAACGGATAGTCAGCAACTTTTGGTCTAGCAGCAGAGACTTGACGAATAAAGGTAGATTTACCAGCATTAGGCAAACCAATCAAGCCAACATCAGCCACAACTTTTAGCTCAAACTTAAGAACTTTTAACTCACCTTCAAAACCAGACGTCGATTTACGCGGTGCTTGGTTGGTAGAGCTCTTAAAATGGGTATTGCCCAAACCACCATCACCACCTTTGGCAATCAGTAGCGTCTGACCAAGTTCAATCAAGTCACCCAACACTTCGTCAGTTTCGGTATCAACTACCGTGGTACCGATAGGTACTGGTAAAAACAAATCATCAGAGCCCTTGCCTGAACAGTTTCTACTGTGGCCATTCTCTGCTCGCATAGCATCATGACGACGGGTATAACGATAGTCCACTAGGGTGTTGGTGTTATCCTCTGCAATGACGTAAATATCTCCGCCCTTGCCACCATCTCCACCATCAGGTCCACCACGTGGGACATACTTTTCTCGGCGAAAACTGGCGATTCCGTTACCACCGTCACCTGCTTTTACCGTTACGACGGCTTCATCAATAAATCGCATCTTACGTTCCTTTATTTACACTCTAGTTTATAGACTCAATAGCAGTCATATACTGCTTCTTTTGCCTATAGGTATCTTTTAAAAAATAGGAGACTTACGTCTATGTTGCTATATATCATTGCTTTATTTATGACAATAACACCCGATAACCAATTGGACTATCGGGTGCGGTATATATTAACTTAAAAAATCACATCTATTTGTCCATGCTAAAAGTGACTATTAAAATACTTTCTTATAAAGAGTACCTCAATATTAAAAACTCACTACTGCTGTACAAATGTATTAAGCTGGAATCTGTGTATAACTGATGCCTGCCATTTGTGTGGCTAAACGTAATACTTGCGTACTATAGCCAACTTCATTGTCATACCAGATATAAACAATGGCATGATTGTCGGTCAAAATAGTCGCTTGGGCATCGACAATACCTACATGGGTATCACCAACAAAATCCGTCGATACCGCTTCAGTAGAATCTGTATAAGCAATCTGTGTTTGCCACTGACTGCTATTAGAGATTTTACGCATGAATTCATTTAACGCATCAGCATTTTCTGGTGCTGTTTTAAGATTCAAGTTTAAAATCGCTAAGCTGACGTTTGGCGTTGGTACACGGATGGCATTACCCGTTAGTTTACCACTAAGCTCTGGCAGTGCTTTACCAACCGCTTTAGCAGCACCCGTACTGGTAATAACCATATTCAATACAGCACTACGACCACGGCGATCCGCTTTATGATAATTATCAATCAAGTTCTGATCGTTAGTGAATGAGTGAATCGTTTCAACGTGACCGTTTTCGATACCGTATTCATCGTTCAATACTTTTAACGTTGGGGTGATTGCGTTGGTGGTACAGCTCGCCGCACTGACGATTGTATCTTCACCGACTGTATCGTTATTTACACCATAAACAACGTTTTTAATCTCACCGCCAGCTGGGGCTGTTAATAGGACTTTTTTCACACCAGTCGATTGCAAGTGCTTACCAAGACCCGCTTCATCTTTCCAAATGCCCGTATTGTCAATCACTAACGCATCATTAATACCGTAAGCCGTATAATCGATCTCGCTTGGATCTTTGGCGTAGATGACCTGAACAAAGCGGCCATTGATAATCAAGCCGTTGTTTTCATCATCAACCACCACGCCACCAGCAAAGCTACCATGAATCGAATCACGCTCTAGCAATGAGGCGCGCTTGGCCAAATCGCCAGATGCCGCAGGACGTACAACTATGGCTTTTAACTGCATACCTTTAGCACTTGACGCTTGTGATAATAGCAGGCGAGTTAAAATACGACCGATACGACCAAAACCGTATAGCACAACATCAGTCGCAGGATTAACCGTAGTGTCATCACTATTAACGGCTTGAAGTGCTGCTTGTAAATCACTGTCATTAGCGATTAATTGACCAACATCAACCTGTGCAGACTGAAGCTTATCATTAGCCGCTAGCGCTTTAACCATGGCTAAAGTGTCAGCGATATCAATAGATTTAGCCTCTTGGTTACGCAAGGCTACTTTTTGATGCAATGCCAATATTTGACCAACTGACGTCGTATTTAACGTGTCACCGAACAAGGTTACTTGTACGTCTTGCTCATTATAGAGCTTATTCAATAGCCCCATCAGCTCAATCGCTTGTTGCTCTTGATTGTTGTAGTTGCTTAAGTGGTCTTGATGTAATTGGCGTAAGGTATCAGCGTTGCTCACGAGAAACATCCTTATGGTCAGTAATGTGTGATCAGTAAATGATAGAGAATACAGATTAGATAGATTATGTGTGGTCTACGCAATCACTCTAGTATGGCAACCGCACGATATCGGTGTCAGTTATTGATATAGAGTATTGAGATCGCCTAGATTTTAGCCTAAAACGGCCTATTTTGCCAGTGATAACCGATCTGCTAGCGCTTATAAAGCATTTTATTGAGTTGTGCAGGTTATTATGAAAATAAAGGCAGCCAATTATGCTGCCTTTTTGTTTATTATTGCCAGTATCAAATAGTGGATGATGAAGTAACACTACTATTTAACCCAATATCTAATAGGTGATGCTCATTATGGAACGAGGCTAACCGTTTGATTGGTCTGCGAGGTTAACTTAAATTCTTTTAAGTCATAGCCTTGCTGTTGAGCGATTTGACGATATTTGGCATAGGTTTCTTGAGTGACATTTGGCGAACGCGCCAATAACCATAAATATTTTTTATCAGGTGTTCCTACTAAAGCAGTCTTGTAATCAGCATCACGTGCTAGTACCCAATAGTCGGCACGACCAACTGGCAACCAACGAATCCACGATGGTAAAAATGTGACCTTTAACTTACTGCCTGACTCATCAACAGGCTTAGCGATACCCTCAGAAGTAATACCAGAACCGTCTTTCTGTACGCATTTATTAGTGACTATGATACCTGAACCATCGGTTTTTTCCGTATAATTGGCGGTGACATTACTGGCACAATTGCGCTGAAAATACATGGGCAAACGACCTATCTCATACCATGTCCCTGCATACCTTTTTAGATCAACGCTATCCACTGTGGTCGGTGTACTTGCAGACTTATGAATGATGGCATTTGGCTTAATTGACAGTGTCTCTGTAGTGGTTCTATCAATAGTGGCGTTAGCAGTCATGTCAGCGGTAGCATTGACTGGTAGCGTCGCCGCATACGCTGAAAATGCAGCTAATGGTATGATAATAGCTAGAGCTATGCCCGTATGCTTGATAAGTCCATTCATAAATATACGCTCCGGTATTTCTTTGTATGATGAGTAAGTAGAGGTTGATGATGAATCAGTATTTTGCTTTGAATGGTGGTTCTGTCCAGATTCTTTTTCGCTCAGCTCTTGTGACCATTTATAATCGTTAGTGTAGCGTCCACTATCCTTGATACAGTAATCACTAACGAAATTACTGCTTTCGCTATGTTTTGAATCGCCATCTTTGTTATTGTTGCTGTTAGTCATAGCAGACTCTTTTGCCCGTAGTGGGCTCTTATCGGCGCTTTTATATCCAAAATAGTGATCTTGCGAAGACGTTTTTTTTGCCAGATGGGTAGAATATTGGTCATTTAGATTATCATGGTTGTAGCTAGCATCGTTGCTGGCATGACCTGTCTGCCGTGTACTATCCTCATTCAGATGATAGTGGCGCGACTGGGTAGTCTGCTTAGATTGAGAACCAGCTTCCTTTGTATCAGACCATGCTGATTGAGGTAACTTATTGGTTTTCATAGAGGTACCATTATTGATAGTGACTGTTAACTATTCTTCTTATATGCCCTATATGTACTCTCATCTTCTGTGCGTCTTCAACTTTTAAAAATATATTGAATGTAAAAGCTGGCGCTGTAAAAACCAAATATTATGAGAGGACTTAAGAGGTATATTGATAAGCAATTCGCTTATAAGAATATAGAGTAAGTACTCTTTGTTTAGGTGATATATATTAATGGCAGCTCGACTATTAAAACAGTGTCGCAATGTAGGAAAAAGCAACGGTTTGTAAGTAACTATGCGTTTATGCAGCAGAATAAATACCGAGTAAACACATAGTTACTGATTGGATAAATATATTAAAAATCAATTATTTGCCCTGATAGATGCCAATTAATGCCAATTCTGGTTCAGGACTGGTCAGCATTGGTGCCAACACTCCCTCTATTAGTTTTTTACTATTCAAAGAACTGTCGAATACCAGCAACACTGATACCACCATGCTCTAATACTTGATGAATCATCACAGGTGATAAACCACCCAAACCGATAATCGGCATGTCAGCCAATTGTGCCAATGCTGACCATGATTCCCAACCAAGTGGCACAGTATCAGGATGTGTATGGGTAACTAGTACAGGAGACAAAAAGGCGCCAATGACGGGCGGTAATTGCTGCTGTAACCGAGTATGAGCCAGTTTATTGGCAGCATCAATACTAGCGGCATCATGACAACTGACTATTAACGGATAATTTTTAGACAGCACTGTATCTTGTGTATCCTTCGACCATTGTAACAATGCGGTATGAGACAGATGATTGGCAACGATTGAATTGGCAGTGGTTGTATCTTTCATTGCTAGCGGCGCTTCAGTGGTTAGGGTCTGTCCATTGACATCACAAGGGACAATCGCCTTAATATCTGGACGCATATGCATCAACTGCGCTGCTATACTTTCTGAGCCAGCTGCCTTTATTCGAATATATACCCAAGCATTGGCTGTTAGCTTATTTTGATGAAAAGTCAGCCATGCGGCCATTGGATCAGGTGAGGCATCAAAATGCGTCAATGGATAGGTAATTGCTATCGTTGTTGGCACACTCAACCATTCGAGAATCGTCTGGTTAGCAGCGGGTAAATGATACTTTCCTGCTAATAAATCTGCCTTATTTACCCACGTTAGCGCCTGACCTTCTAGCCCATATTGGCGATGCTTATGCTCCTCATACTGCTGCGCAGTCAGCTCAACCTTATAAATCTGTAAACTGACCTGTTTATCACCATAATCATGATGTAGACGTCCAAGCTTGACCATCGTATTGTCACAAATCTCAATACCTGTCTCTTCAGCGACTTCCCGAATCAATGCCTGCTCGGCGTTTTCATTGGTTTCTATTTTGCCACCTACAAATTCATAGCGGTTGCCTTGATGCTGGGCGGCGTTTCTAAATCCAAGTAAATATTGGGCTTTATGATGAATGACCGCAACTGCCACGTTTACGATAAGTACTTTTTCGCTGTTAAATGAGCTATCAATGTGGTTGTCTGCTTCATTTGGCATCGGCGTCTCCTTTATTACTGTTTTTTTAAAGTGCGATTTGATTGGTTTATACTTTCAAAAAACCAAGTCGATTTAAAACCAACCTATTGATTTATAATAACAATTAGCTGATTTTTATTTATTTAAACCTCATTTACAAAAGTTGCTTTAGATAAGTTTACACAATGACTGCATTTTATTTTATCAATTACCTTGCAAAATCCTTCAATGTAAATGATAATTATTATCGTTAAAGATAGTTACTGTATCGCCATTATTATTCAGCCATTTTTTATCAAAAGGAATTTATTATGAGCATGGTTATCTCTCGTTACTTGAATTGCCGTGAAAACCGTTTACCAACTTTGCAATCACAACACTTATTTGCACTCACTAAAGAAGTGCGTATCGAGCATGAGGGTGAAGAGTATCGACTACGTTTGACACGTAATAATCGCTTAATCCTGACTAAATAGATTAATATCATTGATCATCAATATTAGGGCGTGTCCTCATTTTAAAAATGGTGATAAAAATGAGATAAATTGCCGTCAAACAAGGAAAATAGCTGACTAATATCGAGATATTAGTCAGCTATTTGACGCCGTTCAGCAAGATTTAGCCATTTTAAACCCATTTAGATGACTATCGATTGAATTAAGGACACCCCCTAGCCTATCTATAAAAAAACGCCTTCATTCAAAGGCGTTTTTTATTGGATAAAACGATGCGATTTAGAACTGCCAACTGTAAACCACATCCACCGCGTTTTCTGCCGCTGAGGTTGCCTCTACATAAATACGTCGAGTTAACTGATAACGAATAGATAAGCTATTTTGAGCATTAAACACCCCTACTCCGTAGCGTATATACAAGTCAGGCGTCACGTAACCGGTGACGTTGACGTTGGTGTCTTCACTACTACCTGAGGCATCAACGGTCAAGCTCTGAAAACCAAAAATCTGACCGATTTGATTGGTTAGATTGCGCGTGCCACTCAGTCCAAAGCTTAAGCCCGCGGCGGCTAGGTTATTCGTCACTTGCGATTTAAAGCCTTGCTCACTGATTTGGGTGGCGCCCTTGTTATTAATTCGACCTGTCACCAAAGCATTCATCGCCTGCTGTTGGGTCAAACCTGCATTATTAAAGACAATAATATTGGGGCTTTCTGTATTGCCTTTGACACGCACACCTACCGTTTTACCACTGATCGTTTTAACCGCCTCAATACTGAGGTTAGGTTTCATCACATCACCGTTGAAGCGCACTTGTCCGTAGTTAAGCTCTAGGTTCTGACCAAAAGCGTTGATATTGGTACGACGTGATACTTGCACCACCCCTTTCGCACGCATGACACCCGTGCCATTTTGAGTGATATTAATCGCACCAGCTAAAGGAATAACGGCACCAAAACCACGGAAGTTGATATCATCACCCAAGTCGACACCGATATCCGCATTGATTGACCAAGGTTTCGATATTGCCAATACCTCATCAATATTGCCAATGAGACGACGATCAAGAACTACTGCATCCTCGGTTTGAGTAATGATATCTTCGCTGGCTTCTGGCGGACGAATGGTCGCTGACGGTACGCTGACCGCCCCTTTAATATCGACATAACGATCGCCTGGACGCACGATGATATCAATATCAGGATTGATTTCTGCCACTAACAATGGTGGCTGAGTAATCACCAAACGCTCGCCGCTGACGCTAAGCTTGGCTTGGAGTTTTTGTTGCCAATTAACTGTCCCAGTCAAAACCCCTTTACCCGTACCACTGCTAAAGGTTCCATCAATAGTCGCTTGCGTACCACGAATTTTGGCGTCAGTATTTACATTGGTTAAATTAATGGGCAAATCAAGCATCGCAATACGGCCATTAGCAAGTTTCACATCGCCATAGAATTGCGGCTTATCTAATGTACCGCCCAATCCTCCTGCCATCGTGACATTGCCCTCTAGCACTCGCATACCTGGGAAGAAAGGCTTGAATATCGCAAGGTTAAGCTCATTCAATACCAAAGCGCCCGAAATTGGCTTAGGTGTCTTATAAGGATCAACGACCACTTCAGCATAGCCCCGCGCACCGCCACCAGTGTTAATATCGGTACGTAGTTTGATGCCCTCAGGGACGGACAGTGCAATCAATGAGACCCGCTTATAAGGCAGAGTGACGGGTAAACTATCACCATCTTGAATCAAACCGATTTTGCCGTTGTCTGAATACAGTGTGGTATTAATCGTCGGTGGACGACCACGTTGCCAGCCAACAATCGCCTTACCATTAATTTTGCCATGCCAGTCGATATCTTTGGGTAAAAAGACCGATAGTAATGACGTATCTAGATTTTGTAAGGCGATATTCACCTCACCTTTATCAGGTGACGCGATTAAGTTTTCACGTAAGCACACCTTGCCCGTTTGATCGGTGGCCTGCCAGCAGTGCGCTGCCAACTGTACTTTTAAATCGGTAGTATTGCCATTTTGATTGTTGGGTAAATTAACAATTAACTGCGCTGGCTGTAACTGATTTAAGGTCGCATATTTGGATTGAACACGGCCCTTACCGATGACGCCAGACCAGCTTAGTTTATCCCGATTGAAGCCGCCTTTAAGCCTTGCGCCAATCGTAAGCTGCTCATTGGCAACGTCAAGATTGACTACATGCGCCTGCTCAGTACCATTAAAGGTTGCTTTAACGCTTTTAAAACTCTGTCCAGCTGCATCTAAGCCTTCAGCGGTGATAATAAGTTGACTTGGGCTGTTTGCCAAATTGACCAGCTTACCGCGCACGCGACCTTGGCGCAAAATAAAGCCCGGCAGCGCAATCCGCTCACCAACCAAATCGATATAAATAGTTGGCAGCGCTTGTCCTGTTGGCTGTGATAAGGTCGCACCGCCAGTGACTTTGCCAGCCAATTTATCTGACAACTGATCCAGACTGGTGATATTAATTTTGGTTTGTAATTGCTTAGCATTGCCATTAGCAGTGACATAATTATCACCCCAACGTAGCACTAAATTATCCGCGTTTAAGCTGTCTATCAAGGCATTTACTTGCTTATATTGCGCCTGTGCATCTTGCGTTTGTAGACGCTTGAAATAGCTTGCCAAATCTTTTGGCAGACGCATCTTCGCCGCTAAGCTACCCTTGGCACTAAGCGGTTGACCCTTTAGCATACCTCTTAAATCAATTTTTTTGATATTAATGATTTGCTGCGAGTCACTCCAGCGCCCATCCGTATCGATAGTACCGGTGATAAGGCTTGGGGTATCTTTGAGGAAATAACCAATATTAAAACGATCCATCACTGCGTCAATATCCCATGCAATGCCTTGACGTACATCAACCGTCCCTTTGGCGTCAATACTGCCTGCCGCGCCCACATGACGGAAACGCTTGATACGAATCAGCTGATCATCACCACTGGCATCAATGGTCAGCTTGCCCGCTGGCAATTGCTCAGCATCTAGCACTCCATCAAAATTCACCGCAAAACGTTGCAGTTTGCCTGCGGTATTGGCATTGTTTTTGGATGCCGTTTGCCACTCGCCGCTGGTCTTCAAGTCACCGGTAATAATCGCTGGATTGTTGGGCAGGAAATAACCCAAATTAAATTTATCGAAGCGGCCATTTATCGTCCAGCCGATATTTTTACGCAAATCGATGACGCCCTTGGCATTCACTTCGCCCGCTTCACCATTGTAATTAAGCTTACGAATACTGATAAACTTTGGCGTGCCAGCCGCATCAATAGATAGGCGTCCTTTTGGTACATCTGCAGTATCGACTTGCCCATTGAAGCGCGCATCGAACATAGACAGCTCGCCACCAACGATATCGACTTTGGCATCACCCGCACCCGTTATGCCAATAGCACGGCCATCTTGAGTCGCATCAAGTTGCGCCTGCAAGTCGGTATTTTTTAAATTAATAATATGACGCTGACCACTAACGCCACCTTTAGTAATAGTCAATAAACGACCACGCGCGCTGACACTACCGGTTAGGCGCTCAAGCGGCAAATCACTGCGATACTGTTTGGGTAATAATCCATTGGTACGCGCATCTATCTGCCATGTGAGCGGACGCTTTTTATTTGCCAATTGAATCTGCCCAGTACCTGATAAGTCGCCCACGACCCCTTTATAGTTCAGGCGATTGATGTCGATGACATCCCCAGCTTTGCGCACGCGCACATCATAGTTGCCTTTAGGAGCGGCATTCAATTCATTAATGACTGCATTGGCATCTACTGATAACCGTGAGCCACGAATGATGACATTCGCCTGTCCACGCGGACTATCAATATTACCGATATTAGGCACATCGCGGCGGATTAGGTTTTGCCATTTGGCATCGATATACCAAGGCGCTACCTGTGTCAACTTCGCTGACGTTTTGCCTTGGACGATATTAGCATTCACATGCTCGCCATCACGTTGACGCAAATCTGCATCAAGCTCTATGTTACCAGCGCTGTTTTGCTGCTGATAATGTAATGACAGTCGACCATTCAGCTTTTGCGGTGCATATGCTTTGAAATCAACATAGTCATTAGGAATAACGCGGCGAATATCAAAATTGCTACCTGTCGCTCGTACTTTTGCATCAAAACTGTCTTGCCAATCTAAAATACCTTGCAGAATTAAATTTCCAGCTGGCACCTGAGCATCTAAGCGATCAATACGTAACTGACTGTTTGCAATGACGGCGCGACCTTGATAGTGACCAGACGGAATGTCTTTAGCCGTCAGCTCAGTATTGATACGCAGACGTATTTCAGAGATAACCCCTGTCGCGGTAGCAGTACCACTTTTTAAACGAATTTTTTGGCTTTCAGCATAAGGGATCAAAATATCATCCCATTGCAATTTTGCCTGGAACGGCGAATCCTGATCTAAACCTTGTACAACAAAATCACCGCTCACATCGCTGTCATTGTAACGACTACGAACCTTACCAACCGTACGTTTTAGCGTCCCTGTTGCTGTGATATTCAATGGGTCAACATAGGCTTTTTCTAGCGCACTGACTTCTGCAATCGCGCTTAAATCTAGCGGATAGTCGCCTTGTAAATCAATTTCACCTTGTAAGGCACTGATTTTGACGATATCAGCATATTGTAAATCGCCGCGACCAACCGTTACCGTGCTACCGACCCATGTCAAATCACGGGCAACAATATCCTGCACAACGATGGGCTCTTTGGTCACTTGTTTATAAGTAATATTTTTTATTTTAGCGTGATCAAAGCGTAAGTTCACTGGTAGCTGTAACGTTTTATAATCGAACGGCTCACCCGTTGGTGGCTTGTTATTGATAATCTCAATGGTTTGTATGTCTGCATCACGCAGATGCACTTCTTTGGCAAATATGGCACGCCAGCCTATCTTGACGTAAGCTTTATCAACCAATACTTCAAGGTCTTCAGTCGCCTTGATATCGATATCAGTGACCCAGATACCATCACGTAAATTACCGCGACCATATTTAAAATCAATGCCCGTCTCAGCACTGACTTTCTCTAATATAAACTTCGTACCCGACTCTGTGCCCATTGCGTAAAAAAACACGGCAAACATGATGGCCAGCACAATTAAAATAAGCACCAGTAATTTGAGCAAAAATGACAGCGGATACCAACGTCTGACGGCACGAGCGTCTCGCTGTGCTGGATCTTCATCTGGGGCGTTATTAGGCGGGGTATTTTTTGTCAGCATGACACTCAACTACGTTAAAGAATGGTCACCGGCAATCGGCACGATAAATAAGAAATACAACGGATATTGCTAATAGCGCGTATTGAACCTGTCTCTATGTCACTAACGGAGACGACTTAATAATGTTCAATACGCGCTAAATGATGTCACTACTGGATTACATGGCTATAAAGGCGAGCCAATAAAGAAATGCAGTCTAACGGGTATGCTTTCTTCTGTCACGCCAGCAGCCACATCAACTCGTACCACACCGACTGGCGATGCCCAGCGGATACCAACACCGACGCCGACCTTTGTCTCAGTCTCGAAGTTTTTGTCGTAAGCATTACCCACATCAGTGAAGAATGCCCCACGGAATCCTGGTTTAAATTCATAGTTATACTCTGCACTACCAACCGCAAGCACTTGCCCACCAGTCAAATAGCCCTTGTCGAGCGGTGACAAGCTCTCATAGTCATAACCACGAATACTTTGATCGCCACCCGCAAAGAAGCGTAATTTATAAGGCACATCATAAAAATCATCTGCCCAGATGTAGCCTGTATTCAGACTGCCCAGCACTTGATGCTTTTGCTCATCGCCAAAACTATAAATGCCGCTGACACCCGCGCGAATGATTGCCATATTAGTGTCGCTAAGGGCTTTATCAGCTCCTGCTTCAAGCGAGTAATACTGACGCATACCGCGAGTCGGATTGGTCACACTGTCTACATCGGTTTTGTTCATACCATAACCGAATAGCAGCGCTTGCTGCTTAGGCTTAGATGAAGTAAAGCGAATAGGTAGATCGTCCAACTCTGTTTCATCGACCCCAGTCTCTAGCTCATCTAAACGGTAATTCACAGAGTAGCTGCGATTCCAGCCACTGTCACGGCGAATATTACGTGCCAATGCTGCTTTTAGCGTCGTAGTAGATAGGTCAAAGTTGCCTTCACCTTGGTCGATGACCTCTTCTTCATAGGTAAGACGCGCATCTAATTTATCGTTAAGTGGATGTTTCCAAGGTCGACTGGCATAAACAGCGACGTTTTTAGTAATTCTGGAAACTTCGGTCTCTGCACCAGCTTGGTAGCCTTTACGATTGAGCAAATTATAGTCTATTTTTGCCGTCGCTCGCACGCCCGTATCTGTGCCGTAACCAAGACCTACTTGGGCATCGCGCGGCTTACTTGAAGAGACAAAAACATACAACGGTACTTTTTTACTTTCTGCCACTTGTTGCGGGGTTTTTCGACCAGCCAGCGTTGGTGGTACAAAGTTTTCATCAGTGATTAAGCTTTCTTCATCAGGGAATATTTTTTGCGCAATATTACTGATGCCGTCGCTTATTTTACCCAAAAGATTGTCCGCTTCTTGGTCTTTTTCATCCAATACACGGTCATTTGGTAAGCGGCTCAAACGCTCTGCTTTTTGTTTGATAGCTTGTAGTTTATCAAGTGTAGCTGCATCAGCTTCAAAATCGATCGCCGCAATGTCGGCGGGATTGACTGTTTCACCGCTATTAGCAGTCGTATTACCCTCACTCTCTGCGTTATTTTCATCACCATCATCAGCGTTATTGTCTTGATTAACACGGCTACTATTAGAAGCAGCTGAGCTTTCAGCACCATTATTACCCGCAATGTCTAAGGCGCCATCACTATTAATATCGTCGTCGAGTGTGCCGCTATTATTGGTAGGCGTGTTATCAAAAGCCAAAGTACTGGCTTCACTGCGTTCATCTGGCGGCAATATCGACTCAACGTTGACCGTATTAAAATAACGAGTCGCTGATAAGTCATTGCTAAACTCGGTCACCGCTGGACGATAAAAAGGATCGCCGGGCTTAAAGTCGAACAACTGTTGTAATAGTGGCAACTCAACAGGTAGCTTGTCAGGATCTTGGGTTAAGGTGTTGGTTTCTTCATCGTATGTAAAAAACACAACGTCATCAAACTCATAACGATCACCAGTGTTGTAGACCAGCGATACATCTGCTGTATTATCTGGCAAGATAATATCGACGGATTTGTTGAGCCAATATTGATCAAAATAGCCATAAGTATTACTCAGCGACTCAAGGGCCGCCTTGCTATCTTTATAAACACGGTGATTGAAGATATCGCCTACTTGTGGCGGCAAGTCTTTTTCAAGTGCTATATATTCTGGTTGTTCACTGCCTTCACCGCGAATCTCAACAATACGGCTGTCCACACGTACCGGCTCGCCCAGCTCTTCGATAATGACATCGATCGTGTCAGCATTGCGCTGACGTAGGCGTAACGTAATATCATAGTAACCCACTGCTTGGGCTGCCTCTAATGCTGTTTGGCGCAGGCGTGGCAAGGCGGCCGTAAAGTCGGTAACTGACTGAACCGTCGTATCATCAAGGGCAGCCTTGATGTTTTTCATGGGCTGAACGTCATTATCCGCTTTGGTGAGCTTTGGCTTACCATTGACAGTACCTTCAGCGGTCGCTTGCCGTAGATAAATTGTAGTATCTACATGTGGTAATGCCATCACACCTGCATTGAATAAACGGTTATAAAGGCGTTTCACGATATTGCCTTTATTACGCGCCATTGGCTTGGGCTTACTAGCTTGTTCGATACTCTGGTTTATTCCCTGAGAGTCCGCTTGATAGTCTGGCAAGTAGTCATCAGGGTTGATGATATCTGACGTTGTACCATCTTCATTGGTCTCATCACTGGCGTTGGCAACAATCTCATTATCGAAAGTACCGGTTCCATCCACGCGCCCACTACTGACAGAGTCGCTAACATCGATCGGACGCGACATAACTTCAGCCGTCTGTGCACTTTCAGCAGCGCTCTCATTCCTACCTAATGTCTCAAGATTGTTAGGAGCTGGCAGATTGGTCGCATCCAAATCCACATCTAAACCAATAGGCGGGGTTGTATCATCTAATGTAGCAATTGGCGCGTCAAAATCTCGATCGTTATTGCTGATATCATTATTATTGTTACTGTAATTGTTATAGTTAACGTTGGTACTATTATTGATGTCATCAATATCTTTGGCATTCTGCATGTCCATCGCAGCCAGCTCACGATCAATCTCTTCAGGCGTCATCATCTGATAACCCTGCTGCTGTATGGCTGCGGCTTGTTGCAACAAGTCATCATTGGCGTTATTGGAAAGATCGAGCTGAGCATTATTTGCGCCAGCCATATTATCCATGGCATTTGCCTGAGAATTGGCCATACCCTGAGACTGAGCAGCTGGTTTTTTAGCGCTTTTATCTTGAGCATCAGACTTTTTAATGCCTAGGCTTTGTTCGCTGTACTCATCCAATACTGACTGATCGATAATGCCCTGCTCTACTGCCTTTTTTAGGCGCAATGCATCCAAAGCGATATCGAGCTGAGTATCATCATCTGACAGTGTGGTCGATTGAGTGCTGGTTGATTGACTGTTTGATTGATCGACAGCTATTTGATTGCTCGTAGGTTGTTTAGGAGAACTGACATTATTTGTGGTATCAGCCAATGCAGCAGGTGCCATACCGAAACCCACCAGGCTGGTCGCTAGCGCAGTGAAAAGTGCTGAGCGCGTAAAATGAATGCGCGGCGCATTGCCATGAGTTGCCATAGCTGCTGCACGACGTGTTTTTTGAAAACGGTCACTCTGAAAATCTTGAATTTCAATATCCTCTCGAACATTATCCGTATCACACTGCATCATCGATACATTGCGCGCAAGCGTTGAAGGCTGGTGTTTCATGTGTATTTCCTATCACCTCACGCGGCACAATATTATGAACGATAACAATCGCCTAGTCTTACCGGTGAATAAACTTATAGCAGTTGGCTGAATTATGGTTTACTGTCTTGCTTTGGATAATGACCGTTTATAACGCAAACCTTGGTGTCAGATTAGCACCATGTTTTTATCAAAAAATAGACATGCGTGAGTGGTAGCAAGCCTTTGCCATTACTCACACCTCGCGACGCAACCATGCAAAATTTACAAATCATAACTTAGATAATTATGAAATCATAGCGTCGAGCGCATGTATTTTTACCAAAGCCTTGCTATTATACGGCTTAATATTGATAAAACCTATGCTATATTTCGATAAGTTTTTGATACTGTTAATAATTATATCGATAATTACTTTCACTTTAAAAGCGGTATTCAGCGCTTTTCTTTGATCTAGCAACCGCGACCCGTCTGTAGGAATGTTCATGGCCAATCAGTTTCAATTATTTAAGCACCGCCGTTTTAGCGCCATGTTTTTTACCCAGTTTTTGGGCGCGTTTAATGACAATATTTTTAAGCAAGCGCTCATACTGGTTTTGACTTACACCGCTGCGAGTCAGTTGGGCATGGAAGTCAGTATTTTGAATAACTTGGCCGCGATGTTGTTTATTTTGCCTTATTTTTTGTTTTCTGCGCTGGCAGGACAAATCGCGGATAAATTCGAAAAATCAAAACTCACACGATTGATTAAGCTGCTTGAGTTCGTAATTATGGTGATTGCGGCAGTAGGGTTCGTGTTTGAATGGTATGCATTGTTATTTGTTGCGTTGTTTCTCATGGGTACTCAATCTACTTTTTTCGGGCCTATTAAATACGCCTACTTACCACAAGCGATGAAAGAAGATGAATTGGTTGGTGCTAATGGTTTGTTTCAAATGGGAACATCGTTAGCGATCTTGCTCGGTATGATTATCGCGGGTGTTTTAACTCAGATAGCGCAGCCGCTCTATTGGATAAGTGTGACCGTATTGGTCATCGCCGTATTGGGTTATTTTGTCGCACGATTGATACCCCACATGCCAGCGATGCAGCCAAACCTAAAAATCAACTGGAACATTGTGACCACTAGTGTGGCGACGGTGCGCTACTTATATTCATTGCCTTTTTTGTTCTTTGTCATCCTTGGTAATAGCTGGTTTTGGTTTTATGGCGCGACGTTTTTGACCCAAACGCCAGAATTCAGCAAGGTCATCTTACATGGTGATGAATCAGTGGTTATTTTCCTATTAACCTTGTTTTCTGTTGGTGTGTCGATTGGCTCATTATTATGCAAATCACTAACCAAAAACCAAGTCAGCTTACGTCTTTTGCCCTTTGGTATCGCCGGCTTAAGTATTTTTGCGATTGACTTATACTTTTCGCTGTCAGGATTGAATATTAACGTTACTAGTGAGGCGTTACTTGGTATTAGCGATTTATTTGGGATGAGTGGCAGCTGGCGCGTGTTTGCTGATTTATTCTTTTTGGGCTTTAGCGGCGGTTTATACATCGTACCGTTGTATGCCTCTATGCAAGCCTATGCACCCAAGAGCCACCGCGCGCGCGTCGTTGGTGCCAACAATATCTTTAACGCGATATTTATGGTCACCTCAGCGATTTTCTCTATCGTGATCTTGAACGCTTTGGGATTCAATTTACCTCAGTTATTTTTGGTGACAGGACTCATAAACATTGCCTTCGGTGCCTTTTTATACAGTAAACTCAATAAACATATTAAAAATGCGGTCATCCAAACGCATGATGAAGTGGCTCCATAAGTAAGATTGACATGCTGCTATAGCAATCGGTGTGTTATCAAATGGATAATATTGGTGCTGATAATTTAGATTGTTTGCTATAGTAATGTCTATGCGTTAATCACTATCATTATTTTAGAAAAACAGACAATGTTTTTAGAAGAACAGATAAGTTTAATTTTTTGATCGTATTTAAGCCATCAGGAGTGAATCATGGCCCTGCGTCCCTTATCCAAAGTCGACCAATTATTACTTGGGGTCGATAAGGCATTACGAGCTGTCGTACCACATTCAAACCCTAGCACTCGTCCACTACCAGTCAGCAGTGACGAGATTCCTGAGCTCACTATCACCGAGGCGCGACATGTCGCAGGATTGATGCGTATCAATCATACTGGTGAAGTATGCGCGCAAGGTCTGTATCATGGTCAAGCATTTGCCGCCAAAGACAGTGGCGTCAAGCAAGCCATGCAGCAATCAGCCGAAGAAGAGGTCGATCATTTGGTCTGGTGCGAGACGCGATTAAACGAGCTTGGCAGTCATGCCAGTGTCTTTACGCCATTATGGTATGGCATGTCTTTCGGTCTTGGCGCAGTCGCGGGTGCCATCTCTAATGAATTTAGTTTGGGATTCGTCGCAGAGACAGAAGCTCAAGTCAGCGAACATTTACAAGACCATATCACCCAATTACCAGAGCACGATAAACGCTCAAAAGAGATACTGGCACAAATGGATATTGAAGAGTTGCATCATCGTGAGCTAGCATTAGCAAATGGCGGCGCAGCGTTATCACCACCTGTACGTCATACTATGCGCTGGATGGCCAATCGCATGAAAGCCACGGCATATCACTTGTAATTGCCATCTTTGATAGCAGATTTTGAGCGATAGGTTGTGATGGTAAGTTCGTTGTGAGGGTAATTACAGTGCGCTTTATTATTGATATTGCTTTCATTTACCCTGCTGTCGCTGGCATGACGTACACGCTATCGCGTTACTATTAACAATCCTACTACTGATAGCGCTCAGTTGAATTTGTTAGGGTATTAAAAATTTGTATGATTTTGCCGCAAAGACATGAGCTAATAACCATTCAATTGCTAAATAACAACTAAATAAATTAAGGTAACGATTTTTATGAAAGCCATCAACCAATCGACTCTCTCTGCCCGTTCGTCTAGCAAGTCGCCTAAACTGGCAACTCTGACAGCACTGGCAACAGCTTGTGCCATGCTATTATCAGCGCCTGTCAATGCAGCAGAAACCAATGCGGCAACAGATGCTGCAAAGACCGATACTACTGCCACATCGGTGCCTAGTGCCATGGATTCTAGCAAACGTGTGATTCGCCTTGCTCGACCGACTGCGGCTAGTACAGCACAAGAGGGTACTTTACCGACTGCGGCGGTGACAGCCAATACTCAACCAACTGACCTTCAAAGCACTAGCGTTCCACAAAGTGCTCCTTTACCAAATAATGCTCAGCCGTATCGTGCGCCAATGAGTACATTGCAACCACAAGATGTTGTACCAGCACCAAAAATACCTGAGTTCACTGGCACCACTCGAGTTTATGAGCCTGGTCCTTTGACCGCTACTGGTGTCGACCTGCGTAGTGGTCAGCTTGCCAATATACCAACGCCGCAAGTGCAATTGTCAGACGTAAGCTTTGTACCGACCGTGTTGATTCCTCAGCAAAACGGTAATAACAACGATCAGCTAGATGTGAGCTTGCTTGATGATTTCATCGAAGACGTATCACCTAATGCCCGTCATTACCCACCAAACTTCCCTAACCGCTCACAGCGCCATTATACGCGTGAAAAAATCAAAGTATTGGCTGAATGGATACAGCCTTATGCTGAATCACCAAATGCCTCTTATGATGTACTGATTCGTGCTGCTAAACTTAATGGCATGGGACGTAACTTAGATTTGGGGTCAGACTATACGATACGTGGTGGAAAATATGTTGACCGTGCCATTAAACTGCAACCTGATAGCGGCGAAGCCAACTTCTTATATGGCATGATGTTGTCAGAAGGCGGCGGCTTCAAAGAAGGTCAAAAATACCTAGACCGCGCAGTGTCTCTTGGCTATACCGAAGCAGAGCAAAGCTTGGCACAGTCAGACTTGTTAAGTGATCGCCGCGATAACGCACTAGAGCGCTTACGTCGTCTTGAACAGAAAAACCCTAACAATGACATCATTCGTCAGCAAATCAAACTTATTGAAGAGGGTAAATTCTACATTTGGGATATACCTGCGCCTGACATCAATGTTAAGCCTAGTGCTTAACATTGATTAGGTGTTTAAATGTCATTAAGTAAGTTCACCAAATACTATGATTGCTCCATAAGCTAGATTGACTCGACTAAGCCCCTGACTTTATATGGAAATTACTTCAATATAGAGTCAGGGGCTTTTTTATGTCTAGCAAAACTCCATTGAACCCAACTTGCTGTCTACCTTAATTAAATGCGTGTTCGATTCGATTATCCAAGTTTAAACCGTATTTTTGAAATTTAAATAAAATAGTTTAATGCGAAAAGTTACGCTACACTTCTTCTTATAAATTACTGACTCAATCATGCTTTTACGACTAACTGGACTCACCTATGACTTTCGCTAGCCCTATCAAAAATATGGTGACGCATGCTAAGAAAACCCCATTTTCGATCACATCAGTCGCCTTGATAGCCGCGGTAGCATTACTACCTGCGTGCAGTACGGTATCAGTGAATAAGCAAGCGTCAGCGAAGACGATTACTGCGCAGCGCGGTAATATCGTCACCACCAAAAAACTCAGCAGTGACACGGCATCAGCGCTCTTATCGGCAGGGCTCAATGAGCAAGCCTGTATGCAGCAGTTTGATTTATGCCTCACTCAGCTTACTGACAGTATTTTGAATGAACACTACCGTCCTGCTTTGGCAGTTTTTGCAGAGTTACACTACGCAAAAGCGCGACAGCTTTCTGCCTCTCAAGACTGCCGCAATGCGCTGGCTCGCCCGCCACTTGATCCTTATTATGCCAACGCACCTTTAGAAGATACAGAAGCTAAAGTCCAGCAAGAAAACACCAATCGCTGTCTAACAGGTTATCAAGAGCGGCTATTCGATGCTATCAAATCCAGTTATACCTATTTATTTTATGACAGTTTGACGCATGATTTTGAGGGCGCAGATCAAGATAAAAGTCCCTCTCAGGCACAGAACCGTATTCCAAATGACACCGATATTCAAACCCAAGACATCTATAATGCCGCCAGTAATGATGTGATAACCCAGCTTTATAGATCAACCAACGGCTCAAATAAATTGATGGGCGGCACCAAAGTAGATTATTTGCCCACATCCGCTAGTAATCTTAATGACAGTAGCCAAGCCGCGATTGCCAATTATTCACCGCTCAAAGGTAAACCTACTGATCAAGTCAACGTCATGAAAATACAAATTGATGATTATGATCTTGGTGTTTATTTGCCTAATGAAAATAACTATTTGCAAAATGCACATAAGCAGACCTCTGCACTAGCAGACTTGGTTTCCACTTACGAATTACGCCTCTCTGGGCTTAACTCAATTAGCAAACGTCCAGGCTTAGGTATCAGCTTGGTGGCCTCACTAGATGACCGTTATACCACCACGATTCGCCAATTATTAGTGTCATCATTGTCAGGTCGATTGGCCAATGAGAAAGATGGAGACACAGATGAGAGCAAGCCAAGTTCGCGTATCTACCCTACTGGACATTTGCTATTAACAGGATTGATTGAACCAAGCGGCGATAGCGTATTGGATGTACTAAGCAGTCGCAAGCTCGATATTCATTTATACAACCCATACCAAAGCGAAAGCGTCAATATCCTTAATAGTGACTATCCACTGGCGGCTAACTTTTCTGCAGGTTATGGCTTGTGGCTGTCAGAGAACCAACTGGATGGCGTCGGTTATCTCAATTTAATCACTCGCCAGCCAGAGGCCAGACTGCCCAAATTATTCATGCTTGAGCCTTATGATCCCAATAAGCGCGTCCTGATTATGCTGCATGGTTTGGCTTCTAGCCCTGCCACTTGGGTCAATTTAACCAACGATATTCTCAACGACGATAAGTTGCGTGATAACTATCAAGTGTGGCAGATATTCTATCCAACCAATTTGCCCATTTTAGAAAACCGTTATCAAATACAACAGTTAATCAACAGCACCTACCAGCAAACTGATCCTAAAGGACAAAATCGTGCCAGCAAAAACAGCGTGATTATCAGTCATAGTATGGGTGCCATTATCGCCCGCATGATGCTATCTGATGAAAACTTGGTCGATGACCTAGATCGATTAGACGATCAAAATGTGCTGTCTGATAGTGAAAAACGTAAGATTCGTGACGCACTTAAAGCATCATTTGGCGAAGATCAGCTAAAAGAACGCTTTGAGCTAAAAGCCTTACCACAAGTAGATACGGCTGTCTTTTTATCAGCGCCTTTTCGCGGAACTGACTATGCAGATCGCTGGTTCACTCGGGCACTGCGCCGTATTGTCTATTTGCCAGTCGGTTTGGTAAAAACTGTCACGGACAATTTAGCAACTATTGCCACGCAGGGTGATTTGGCACAAAATTCTTTGGGTGCATTATATTTACAAAATGGCGCAAGTCAACTGAGCGACAAATCCTCTTTTATACAGCTGACGAAAGACATCACCATCAATGATCGTGTGACCTATCACTCTATCATTGCCAATAATGATGCCGACATTACCAAAGGACTGGCGCAAATGCAGCCAGCTGGTGCAAAGGTTGATTTGTCACAAGCAGTAGAAGAAGACATTGAAAATGAAACAGTCGGTACCAGTAGCCCTTCTGATAGCTCAAAGCTCTCTGCCCAACCACTGGTTGCAGCCGTCACTGTCAATGAAGATATCAGCCAGGCACTAACTGAACGTTTATCAGATGGTATTGTTCCTTATACCAGCGCTCATCTCGATGGCGCGGCTTCTGAGACGATTATCAGCGGTGGTCATAGCATTCAAACTAACCCGCAAACTATTTTGACATTACGCCAGATTTTACATAAACAATTGCAGGAATAATGATTGCTTATGTCATATAGCACTGCACTGGTCTTTGCACTTTAAAATTAAGAGTAAAGCAGATGGCTTTGCAACTTTGTACTCTGTTGGATATTTGTGCCTATACTAGGACAAAAATAAAACATTACTGTTATTAAGGTAAACTTGATAACACCTTGTTTTCCCAAGCGATTAGTCTGATATATCTGGGTTTATCTCAGCAGTTTTTAATGACTATCAGGTATGCGACCAATCTGTTGCGCAGCTTGCGTGTGTATCGAGGGAAGCGCATAATATATTGACAGCACCTGACAGTAATGTATTAATTTATAGGGATATAAATTACTTAATTCAGCTAAACAGTCGTTAGCTTAGCCGCACTCTATCCCTAAGATTGCTCGCTAATCAACACTGAGCCATTGCCCGTACTATTTTTTACCTTAATCTATAGACGATTGCGGGCAGTTACTTGAGCGTTTTATGGAAGCCAGCGCTATTCAGCTAACAGATAAGGGTAACCGTTTATGTTCGCTACGTTTATGATTGACCAGCTCGATGCGCTGATGCTCGCGCGTATCCAATTCGCTTTTGTTATCTCGTTTCATATTGTCTTTCCCGCCTTTTCTATCGGACTTGCCAGCTGGTTAACGGTGCTTGAATTCCGTTGGCTCAAAACAGGCGAGCCAATTTATGCTGAAGTTTATAAACACTGGGTCAAGATATTTGCCGTTGTTTTCGGCTTAGGCGTGGTATCCGGTGTAGTAATGTCCTACCAGTTCGGTACTAACTGGGCGGTCTTTTCTGACAAAGCCGGTAACGTCTTGGGCCCCCTACTCGCCTACGAAGTATTGACCGCGTTTTTCTTAGAAGCGTCTTTTTTAGGTATTATGCTGTTTGGTTGGGGGCGCGTGAGCAAACGTATGCACTTTGCTTCCACTGCCATTGTCGCCATTGGTACACTGATTTCAGGCTTTTGGATTTTAGCCGCCAACAGCTTTATGCAGACGCCGCAAGGCTTTATGATGGGCGCAGATGGTCTTTTATATCCTACCAACTGGCTTGAGATCATCTTTAGCCCTTCATTCCCTTACCGCTATGCTCATATGATGACAGCGGCATTCTTGACAACTGCCTTTGTCATTGGCGGGGTTGGTGCTTATTATATTCAATCTAAAAAGCATACTGAACATCGCCAGCACGGTCGTGTCATGCTAGGTATGGCCATGATTATGGCCATATTTATCGCACCCGCTCAAGTATTAATTGGCGATGAGCATGGTCTAAATACTTTAGAGCATCAGCCAGCCAAAGTCGCAGCGATGGAAGGTATTTGGGAGGATGAGCGCGGCGCAGCGTTACGCTTATTCGCTATTCCTGACCAAGAAAACCAAACCAATAAATATGAAATAAGCATCCCCTATGTTTCAGGCTTGATTCTTACCCATTCGTTAGATGGCGAAGTAAAAGGCCTAAAAAACTGGGCACCTGAAGACCAACCACCGGTGATGATTGTATTCTGGGCATTTCGCATCATGGTTGGTATTGGCATGTTAATGGTGCTGGTCGGCTTATTTAGTCTCTATAAATACTTTAAAAAACAACAATATAACCCCGAAAGTGTCTGGTTCCACCGTGCTTGGATGATGATGACGCCACTTGGCTTTATCGCATTACTGGCGGGCTGGTTTGTGACCGAGACAGGTCGTCAACCATGGACTGTATATGGTGTGATACGCACCGCAGAAAGCATGTCACCGCTCGCAGCACAGCAAGTGGCAACTACGTTGATTGGTTTTATTGTCCTCTATATATTTGTCTTCGGTGCAGGCAGTTTTTATATTCTACGCTTGATCGCTCAGGGGCCAAAACCGTACGAAGACCCTGCTGATGATAATTTCTATGAGCACTCAGTGACCGAAAGCCAAGGTCGTGCGCTCAGTGGCGATAGCAATCCTGCTAAGAGTACTGAAGAAGATATAGATACTCCTGCAAACGACGTCGATGATGGAGGGTTACGCTAATGTTTAACTACGGTGATGTATTAGACTTACCTTTAATTTGGGGCGGACTGATCGCTCTATCCGTCTTTATCTATGTATTGCTTGATGGCTTTGATTTGGGCTGTGGCATTTTGTTTCCCTTTGCTGGCTCAGATAAAAACCGTAGCCGCATTATGAACTCTATTGCCCCGTTTTGGGATGGTAACGAGACTTGGCTAGTATTGGGCGGTGGCGGCTTGTTCGCTGCTTTCCCAGTGGCTTATGGCATCATTATGACGGGGCTTTATCTGCCTGTTACTTTTATGCTATTCGGTCTAATAATGCGCGGTGTGGCATTTGAATTTCGCTTCAAAGCATCGTCACGTCGTCACGTATGGGACACTTTCTTTTTTGTTGGTTCAGTCGTTGCTACATTCTCTCAAGGTATTATGCTTGGGGCGCTTGTACAAGGTCTTGAGGCAAGCAACCGTCTCTATACTGGTGGGCCATTTGACTGGCTCACACCTTTCTCGATCGTCTGCGGCTTTGCCATGATTATTGGTTATGCCTTGCTTGGCTCTACATGGCTCATTATCAAAACTGAGCATACCCTACAAGTCTGGGCACGCAAAGTGTCTGGCTGGATGCTATCTGCTTTGGTAGTGGCAATGATCGTCGTCACAGCGTTTATGTATTTTTCAGACATTAATGCCCTCGAAGGCTGGTTTGGCTTCCCAGGTCTATTATATCTAGCGCCAATGCCAATTATAGTTTTACTATTATTTTTCTTGATGCGTAAAGACTTAAGTGGCAAGCGCGAATATCGTCCTTTCTTATTGACTGTGGCACTGTTTTTGATGGGCTATATCGGGGTTTGTTTCGCCATGTTCCCATACATCGTACCGTATCAGATGACGATTTATGAGGCAGCCGCAGCTGACACCTCACTATCTTTTATGTTAGTTGGTGCCGTCATAATGCTACCGATTATCCTGAGTTATACCGCTTTTGCCTATTACACCTTTAAGGGTAAAACTGGACATGAGCATATGTACTAAGGGTAAACAAAGGATATAAAAATGTGGCTACTGCAAATATGAGCAGTGGCTACACTTTTTAAAGCGCATTAACACGTAGTAGGAGGCGAGCATGAAGAAGCTCAGTAAGAAACAGTCACAATGGGCATGGTTCATTGGGCTATATATAGCAGGGTTTGCAGTTATTTTTACGATTGCTCAATTGATCAAGTTGGCTATGGGCATCTAGCAATCATTTGCAGCCCACTTAGCCATGGCTATATCACATAAAAAAGCAGCGCCGATTCATCGACGCTGCTTTTTTATGTGATTACTTATATAAGATTAATAAGAATTAGGCATCTTAATCTAAGCCCTTTATTATAAATCCCATAGTCTAAACGCCATAATCTAAGCGCCTTTATGGTGATCAACACCATTGCTTTTGATAAATTCATTTACCTGCGCTAAGCGTTCAGGCGTGCCCACATCTATCCAATTATCAGAAATTATTTCAGCCGTGATTTGGAACTTTATCATCGCTTGCTTGAGCAATGGTGCCAACGCCGCTGGCTGACCTGATATCAGCCCATCGACCAATCGTGGTGACATCACACTAATGCCAGCAAAGGTGTATTTGTCTGCATCACCAATCGGCTGCTCGCTGGCTAAACCATTATTGATCGCAAAATCACCGCCGTTATTATGCTCTGGATTGTCAATCAATAACAGATGTGCGCGCTGATCTGCGCCAAGCTTATAATCTCGCAACTGCGCAAAATCATAGGTCGTCCATACATCTGAGTTCACTAAGATAAATGGCTCGTCGCGCAGCTTGCCAGTTTGTAACGCTTGAAAAATACCACCTGCGGTCTCTAGAGGCTCATCATCCTCTACTGACCAATGCAATTTAACACCGTATTGACTGCCATCACCCAGTGTATCCATCAGCTTATCAGCCAGCCATGACGCATTAATGGTGATATCAGTGATACCAGCTGCTTGTAGCGCTTTAATGTGCCAGACGATAAGCGGCTGTCCACCCACCTCTACCAGAGGTTTGGGCGTATCAAGTGTTAACGGACGCAGACGCGTGCCCTTACCAGCAGCCAAAATCATTGCTTGGGTAATCATTGCTCGGTCAATCTCAGACATGTGCGCTCCTTTTTTTATTTTATGGGATTATACATTCAGATTAAAACTTGCTAATGTTTTAACGTCACTTATCAAATGAGCATTACTTATCAGATGAGCATTCGCGTCAAATAAAGCTCGCAAGTGCTTCGTTCTAAATATATTGCTGTACGAACTTACTTTGATAAGCTGGCAGTATATTATCCCTGAGACTCTCATTAAACGGCGCTACTGCTTGTTGCATATGCGGTCTACCGTGCGCCTCTAACCATTCTAACTCGAACATTAAATCACGCATCACCTTAGGAATATCCGCCAAATAGCGGTCTTTACCATCTCTCTCAGACAAGCGAATAAAAATTCCCAACACTTTTAGATGGCGCTGCACGCCCATGACATTTATATCGTTTTCGAGCTGCTCTATGCTATCTGCCGTAGTCAAGCCTGCCTGCTTTTGCAACTGCCAAAAATCATTAATCCATGCAGAGACTTGGCTCTCTGGCCATTCTACATAAGCATCTCGCAGCAATGACACCAAATCATAAGTATAAGAGCCGATGACGGCGTCTTGAAAGTCAATCACGCCTAAGCGCGAGCGATCCGCTTGGTCCTGCATCAAATTGCGACTGTGATAATCACGATGGACGATGACTTGTGGTTGCTGCAAAATCTCTTTTATTAAGGCTTCTTTTAAAGTATTCCATAATGCTTTATCAAGCTCGACACCGATATAAGGTATAAACCAATCGCTGAATAAATCCATCTCACGATCTAATAACTCGGTATCATAATCTGGCAGTTGATGTTGCGACTTGGCTGTTTCAACTGGCACGGTCTGTAGCGCGACCAACGTCTGCATTGCCAACTGATAATGCTCATCTATCTGCGCAGGCGTCGCATCAACGAGCAGATGGGCGAACTCTACCGCACCAAAATCCTGTAACACCAAAAATCCTTTCGTCACGTCTTGCGCGATGAGCGTCGGCACATTGATCGCCGGTGCCATCAGCTTAGTCACATTGATAAACTGGCGCATGGCGTCTTGTTCGTCCGCTGAATCCATGACAATATAATGTGCGACTGTCGTGTCATTACTGTCTGACAGCTGGATTCTATGGTATTGGCGAGCACTTGCGTCACCGGGTAGACTATCGAGTTGGAACGTTTGACCAGCAAATACTTGCTGCAACCAGCTCTCTAATTGTTGTAGACGGCTATTGAGTTTGGTATCGATCATATTAGGCTCTAAAAGTATTTTATCAGTCATAATGGGCATCGCAGGTTAAATATAAGTCATAAACAATTAAAGTAGTGATAAGTCAGGCAAAACCTTGTTAAAATAGCAACGTCTTGAGCCAAAAAAACTGCGATAGCAGGCGTATTGGGATATCATTCGACATCTAGCGCTGAGCATAACCTCAGCAACCATTCAAAAAACAGCTTGGCTATATTATAAATTTTGGTAAATAGTGTAGCTGATTTGGTTTTTTTTGACTATGATTAGTCGTCATTATATGTAAAACAGCCAAATTCTTAAGATAGCATTATCAATCAGTGATTTTTTAGTCGTTTATTAACCGCCATACATGATTAATAATATGGTTACTAAATTCAGTATCGCAATTCAATAGGCTCTGCAATCATAGGTGTGCCCTTGTTATATTCTCCGCTTTACCAAAGCATCCGTTTGATCTTATTTGGTGCCTTAGGCTTGTCCAGCCTAACCGTTAGTGCTGCGCCCAGCAATGCTGACACACAGCAAACTGAGTCGCTAATCACTGACAGTAGCACCCGCTATATCTCTGATGTTACACCTGATGCCAATCGCAGTAGCGTCCAAAAAGACAGCGACTATAATGATATCCGCTATCAAAATAGCAATAATCAAAAGACTGACTTTCAGCGTAATACGTCTCAAAAGGCTGCTACTGATGACAATGCGTCAGACAATAGTTTTGACAATACTTTTAATGAAAGCGCTTTTAATGAAAGCACCTTCAACGACAGCATCTCTAATGAGAATGCTACTAATGAAAGTCCTTTAGACAACCGCCCTCTAGAAATTACCGCCATCAACGAGAGTGATGATAAAGGTTTTGTACCAGCATCAGATACGATTGCGACCACTCAGAACAATAGCACTGCCCAGCTTGCTGAAACCACTGCACCTAAAGCCGCACAGAAGACTGGTAAAGTTGATGTGAGTGATGAAAGTATTCAAGATAGTCTGATGCGTTTAGCAGAATTTTATGAGCTGACACCTGATACAGATGCCTCAACGTTAAACAATGGTGATAATGCTAACCAAAATGTCATTCAAAACGAGCTAACACCTACCCCGCAAACCATTCCAAAAGTGGGTAAAAACTTACAGTTATTACCGAATGCTGTAGATAGCGCCCAACGCTGCGAAGGTCAATGGGTTTATCCAAAGAGCAACCCCAACTATCAACGCGCGGTCAATGAGGCAGGAGCAACCAATGGGCAGCCTGCGCCAAACTTAAATGGTCTCCCGAATAATCAAGCGCCGCTGTTTTCAGAATCAGATTATGGTTATTATGACAATGTCGACTATGCAGAGCTGTCGGGCAATGTCATCATCAATCAGGGTACCCAGCAGATAGAAGCAGAAAAAGTCTTGTTAGATTTGAGCAATGGCGTTGCCGCCGCTCAAGGCAAAGTCATGTTTACTGACCAAGCGACAGGTCAGCAAGTATTACGCAGCAACGCACTAGATAGCAATGCAACAAACCGCTCATCGAATAACCCCCAAGCCAATTTCACTGAGAAAGCATCAAAAGACGGGCTTATTGGGGTCGCCGATAGTTTAAATTATAATACTGAAACTGGACAGTCGACAGCCAATGATGTGGCTTTTGCTAGTGTAGAACTGCAAGCTCATGGTTATGCCAAGCGCTTGAACAGACCGAATGACAGTCAATATGAGCTAGATGACGTCATGTTTAGTACCTGTCCACCAACCAATCGTAAATGGCAGTTTGATGCCAAAAGCATTGATTTGGATACCGATACAGGTCGCGGCGAAGCCTATAACACTACTTTCCGTATCGCTGACGTGCCTGTGTTCTATTTGCCTTATTTCAACTTCCCGATTGATAATCGTCGCACCAGTGGTTTTTTATTGCCGAATGCCAGTATCAGTAGTGAAAGCGGTCTTGAGGTTGATATACCCTACTATTTCAATTTGGCACCCAATTATGATGCCACGCTCAATACCCATATTTATACCGATCGTAATCCTATGGTGTCAGGCGAGTTTCGCTATCTGACCGAAAGTTATGGCGAAGGTATTTTTAATGGTTCATATTTGCCTAATGACAAAGAGTACAATGACGAAGACCGCTCTAGCTTCTTTTATGATCATTATTGGTCATCTAAGAGCATTCCACGCTTAAGCGGTGATGCAAAATACAGCTATGTGTCAGATTCAGATTACCTCAATGATTTTGACACGCTGGGTCTATCAGACAGCACCATAAACTTACCACGCCGTGCGCGTGTCAATTATTATAATGACTATGTTGATGGTGAATTAAAGGTAGAAACCTTTCAAACTCTAGACGCTTTTACCAGTAATGGTAAACCCTTAGAAGACAAAGATAAACCTTATTCAAGATTGCCGCAGCTCAAGCTCGATTATCGACTGCCTTGGGCGAAGAGCTTCGATATCACTGGTGTACATGATTCCGCTTATTTCAAAAAATCCATCGACGATGGCTCTGAGAATGAAAAAAGTGGCGGGCGAATTTATAATAAACTCAGCGCCGTTTATCCAATGGAAAAATCTTGGGGTTATATCAAGCCCAAACTGAGCTTACAACATCTCTATACTTCTTATGACGAGGACAGCTTAGCCGACAACCAGTTGAGTGATAAAGACGGTAGCCAGTCGGTATTTGTACCTCAAGCCAGTATCGATGCAGGTCTGAATTTCTATCAAGCAGGCTCGCCTTTTGGCGCATTCGACGATACCATGGGTGGCTATCGCTTGCTAAGCCCACGATTGAAATACACCTACTCGCCATATGAAGACCAAAACGATATTCCGAACTTTAATACGCGTATTGCCTCTATTAACTATGAACAGCTGTTTTCTGACAGTTGGTTCTTAGGGCATGATCGCTTGCAAGATTTGCATTCGATTACTCCTGGTATCAATTATCGTTACATCGACGCAACGGGTGTGACACGTTTTGATGGTAGCATTGCAGAGCAGTTTTATATCGATAATGGACGTGTTACGCTTGATGATCAGCAACCTGTCTTCACCTCTTCATCTTCAGGGATGGTTTGGGATACCAGCACGCAACCTTACAACAACTTTTGGGTTGATGTTAGTGGCGCACTGACCAATGATTATGATTTAAATTATATTACGACTGAGCTGCGTTATCAGCCGTCTGACAACAGCTTGTTTAATGTTGGATTTGTCAAACGTCAACGTGATGAAAACACCGATCAGCTGCCACTCTCTGCTTTTACCGCATCGGCTGTCTTTCCAATCAATAACAGCTGGCGAATCTTGGCTCAAGGTCAATACGATTACAATCGTGATAAAGTCCTTGATTCGTTGGTCGGCGTTGATTACGAAGATTGCTGCTTTGGTTTTGCAGTTTATGGTCGTCGTTACTATAATGACTTAAATGTCAAAGACAAACCAACGCAAGCTATTATGGCAGAGATTAGATTGAATGGTTTGGGTAGTGGTAGCAGCCGCCTGACTCGCTTACTCTCTGATAAAATCTTGGGCTTTGAACCTGTCCAGACTGCTTGGAAAGATTAAGACCGTGCTTGTATAAATATTTTTGCTATATATTTCATAACCCTGTTTGTAACCCTATTATGGTCAATCCTGTCTAATATTTGACTGTTAAAAGTATTAAACAGTGTTGACCAACTACCATCCGATGCGATGACATTGATGAGGAGCATCATGAGATTTTTTTCTTTACGTCAAACCAGCCGTGCTGTATTGCTAGCTATGAGTGCCAGCCTTGCGCTTACATTGAGCGCCCAAGCTGCCACCGTTAAACCTGCAAAATCACAAGCGCCTCAGGCAAATGCCGTGACCGCGCAGAATAACGTCAATCGTTTGACGCCAGCCAATAGCACCGATGGCATTATTGCTTTAGTCAATGAAAATGCTATCTTAAAGAGCGATTTGATCGATGCTACTACCCAAGCACAAGCACGTGCACAAGCGGCTGGTGAACCAATAGCAAACTCAGCACAACTACAGTCTGAGGTGTTAAATGCGCTCATATTGCGTGAGTTACAACTGTCCATGGTTAAGCGCGTCGGTTTAAACCCTGATGAAGCGGCTATTAATCAACGCCTTGGTCAAATCGCGCAAGCAGAAGGGCTGACGAGCATCTCAGCTTTGCAACAGCGTTTGGACGCAGCAAAACCTGGTAGCTATGCGGCGCTACGTGCGCAATTAATCGAAGACGCAGCCATTCAAGCCTTGCAACAGCGCCAAATCGGTAACCGCGTGCGCATTAGCGAACAAGATATTGATGCATTTTTGGCCTCGCCTGAAGCCAAGCGCTTAAACCAGAGTGAGTATCAAACGATTCATGTACGAGTGCCTTACATGGATGACTACAGCCGACTCTCAGAAGCCCAACGCAATGAGGCGTTAAAGGTAGCAGAAGCTCTGCGTACTCGCCTGCTTGCACCAAACGTTGATGTCGCTGAAGCGGTCGCTGCCAGCCAAGGCAACTATCCTATTCCGCTACAAGGTGGCGATATGGGCTTTCATAAAGCCGCTTCTCTACCTACAGAGCTATCAAGTGAGATTACCAAACTTGAGGTTGGTGCGGTCAGCGCACCACTAATAACGCCTGAAGGCATCGACATCATCAAACTTGCTGACAAAAAAGCCAGCGACACTATGCTGATACCACAGTGGCGTACTCGTCACATATTGGTAAAAGTTGATGAGCTACAGACAGACGCGCTTGCTGAGCAAAAGATTAATGATTTGTATGAACAGCTACGCAGCGGCGCTGATTTTGCTGGTTTAGCATCGACCTATTCAGATGATCCCGGTTCCGCTGGCCGCGGTGGCGATCTTGATTGGGTGAGCGAAGAAGATATGATTGGTCCATTCGAAGCCATGATGAAAAATACGGCGGTTGGTGACTACTCTGCTCCTTTCAAAACCCAGTTTGGCTGGCATATATTGAAAATAGACGGCAAACGCCAACAAGATATTAGCGATCAATATCGTCGCAACATGGCACGTCAAGCGCTTTATCAGCGCTTAGCACCGCAAGCCAAAGAAGACTGGCTACAAGAGCTACGCGCAGGTGCTTACATCCAAGTACTTGGCTAACTGATATAGGCATCGATAAGTCAAATCTAATAATGCTTTGTCAAAAAGGGTATATGCTAATGCATGTACCCTTTCTTTATTGACGTTTATTTATGCGCTAAAAATAATCAGAAGGTCATCTTAAATATATTGCAGCATATCCAAACACAAGAATATCGAATAAAATAAATGTAAGCATTACGCACACAAAGAAAAGCCCCGAACCTAGGGCGATTGGTTCGGGGCTATGGCGCTTCATATTGTTGTTATTATTTCTTCCATGCTGACTCATCCTAAGTCATAAACAGTATCCTATAAGACAGCGGGCTGACCTGTGTTTTATTGATACTGTCTCAACACTGCATCCATGCGTATCCTTGTGTTGATGCAGGTATTGTAGGGTAATCAGTTTAATGCGACTAGAGGCTAAAGACCTTATTTAACGTAAGCATATGCTTACAGCCTCTTTTAACATTGCATCATACGATGGCTATAGTATTGGCAGGCTATCAACCCTAACTTCTCTGCTCTTCTGCATGTTCCTTTGAGACTTTTTCACCTTCTTTTTTACCTTCTACTATTTTATTATCAGTCTCTTTTATATCTTCCGCTTCTGCAGTAGGGGCATTTTGCGCTTGATTGCTCTCCTCTTCTGGTTCGTATTGTAAAGTCGTCATAACAGGAAAGTGATCCGAACCTATCGACGGCATACGCCGAATATCTACCACCGTAAAGCAAGCACTATGGAAAATATGATCCAGCGCCCAACGTAAAAATGGATAGCTGACATGAAACGTATTGATAAAATGTCGACCAATACGCGGATCCAACAATCCTGAGATACGTTGAAAGCGTCGAGTCGTCTTTGACCATGCCACATCGTTGAGGTCGCCTGCCAATATCGCCGTTTGCTTGTTTTCTTTGATGTGTTTGCCAACCATCAATAGCTCAGCATCGCGGGTAGTAGATTTATCCGCTTCCGTCGGGCTTGGCGGCATGGGATGCAAGCAATACAACCAAATCACGCGACCACTTTGCAGGCGCAGTTGGGCATGAATAGAAGGTATGTCATCAATCATCAAGTACTTAACTTCAGGATCAATCAACTCAAGCTTAGAATAAAGATGCATCCCATACAGATTATCTAGTGGCACTTTCACGGTGTAAGGATAATCAGCTTCGATTTGATGCAGCGCTTTTTCCCATTTTTCATCACTCTCTAGCGTAATTAAAATATCAGGCTGTCTTTGCTTCACCAAATCCACCAATTTTTGGGTGTCATCATTGGGCGTTAGTACGTTTGATACCATTATTTTTAGTTGATGCACCTGCCCTTCTGGCTTGTCTTTTGCCTTTTGAACTTCTTTTTTCCATAGCTTGGTATAAGGCAATACCATCCTAAGCTGAAAGGCTAATGTAATGCTTAAGACGGTAAATAACAGCCACTGTCCCAGCTGCCACTCTGACCAAAAAATCAGCATACCAACCCAAGCAATGACACCCAATACCATGATCTGAATACGCGGAAATTCAACACCGCGCACCCACCAATTATCCAGTGGTATCCAGCCCCAAATCGTCACAAATGCGATGAATCCTGCTAGCCACTGTATGCTGTAATATAATAGTGAGAGATCCATAGTATGTATTAGCCGTCTATTAAATGATGAATATCGCCATGGTTTTAACTGAACTGACGTTAGCTGTTTACTTTAGCATTTCAGAAGGTTATCGCCTACTGATGAGCATGGATTATTCGTTAACCGCTATAAAACATTACACTTTTAATTCGCCCACCATAACGAATACTACGGACGAACTTATTTTTAGGGCTATCTACTTGTGGCGAGTGAGGCATCGCCACTATCGCCATTAGGTTAATAACTTAAAGTTATACTGAACATCATTAATAGTGTATGAAAAACCACTAAAAACGGCCAAAACGCCTTGCTTTTTATGGCTATTCACGGCATTGTTATCGGCTGACAATGCAACAATTTATGGTAAAAAGGATTGAGTTTCATGAGTAATTTAACAGTAGGCTTGGTAGGCTGGCGCGGCATGGTCGGTTCAGTATTAATACAACGTATGACTGAGGAAAAAGACTTTGACGGTATTACACCCGTGTTTTTCTCAACCAGCAACGCAGGTGGTGATGCCCCAAGCCTTGATGGTATTCATACCGGCCAATTAAAAGATGCTCATGATATTGACGCGCTAGCAGCTTGCGATGTCATCATTACCTGCCAAGGCGGCGACTATACCTCGCAAGTCCATCAACCGCTACGTGATAGTGGCTGGAATGGCTACTGGATTGATGCGGCAAGCACCTTGCGAATGGAAGATGACAGCATCATCATTCTCGATCCAGTCAATCGCGCCGTTATTGACAGCGCCCTAGCCAATGGCAAAAAAGACTTTATCGGTGGTAACTGTACCGTGTCATTGATGCTCATGGCGATTGGTGAGCTGTTTAATAAAGGCTGGGTAGAATGGGTCAGCGCCATGACTTATCAGGCCGCTAGTGGCTCTGGTGCTAACAACATGCGCGAATTAATCGCTGGCATGGGCGTGCTACACAATGCGGTCAAAGACGAGTTGGCTGATCCTGCCAGCGCCATCCTTGAGATTGATAAAAAAATCGCTCAGACTCAGCGCTCAGATGATTTTCCTAAGCGATACTTTGGTGTGCCACTAGCAGGTAGCTTGATCCCCTATATCGATGTTCAGTTAGAAAACAAACAGTCAAAAGAAGAATGGAAAGGCGGTGTCGAGACCAATAAAATCCTTGGTAATTCTGAAGCCGATAAGATTGCTATCGACGGCATGTGTGTGCGCGTTGGCGCGATGCGCTGTCATGCGCAAGGCCTTACCATCAAGCTCAAAAAAGACATTCCGCTAGAAGAAATCGAAGCAGCACTTAAAAACAGCGGCAATGAATGGCTGGACTTGGTCGAAGACGACAAAGAAGCGACTATGAATCGTTTAACGCCAGTGGCAGTGACTGGTACATTGACAGTTGCACTAGGTCGCTTGCGTAAGCTCAATATGGGCCCTGAGTATCTAGGCGCATTTACCGTTGGTGATCAATTATTATGGGGCGCAGCCGAGCCGCTACGTCGTATGCTGAATATCATCCGTGAGCAAAAAGACTAAGTTTATTTTCTTAAAAAGTCAGTACAAAAAAGACAGCAAATGCTGTCTTTTTTTATGGGCGTACCACTTCCAAAAATTTGAATAGCACGGCAAACAAATGCAAGTCCTACTTATAACAAGCTCAGCAAATGTGACAACGCTCATCTTATACTTTGAGGCTAGTATTACTTTGTCTTGTAAGCAATCATCACTTCATTACGGCGCAAAAAAGGCAGTGTCCAAGGCGGATTATAACGCGCCAGTTCAGGCTCGCCCGTTATAGTCAAATTTTGGGTTTGCATCCAAGATTGTAGCTCTTCCGTTTTAGTCGCTACTTTTTTACTGCCTGCCAACCCTGAAAACTTAATCACACCGTACGTCTGTGCTGGCACCTCGGTAATCGTGATGTTTGGATTATTAGGCTTTGGCAGTGTTTGCATCGTATATTGACTGGGCATAGTAAATTGTACACGCCACTTACCATCGTCTTGCTGCATGCTTACTGGTGCTGTCATCGCAATTTTCTGTGATTCGCTATCACTCTTTTTGTTATTAGGCTGCATTGTAACGGGCGCAGTCATGCTAATTTTACTACTGCCGCCAGTTGGCGCTGTATTATTGCCAAATATATAGTCGGCTAACACTTTAAACCCTTCGCGACTCGCTGAGTCTTGGTCACCACTTACCAACGTTTGTGCCACTAGCTGCTTATCGTAACGACGCAGCTCAAAGTCATCCATTTGCGACAACACTGTATAATTCGGCTCTTCGGTCGCCATAGCTGCTCCTGAGGTTAATAATGAACCACTTAATAATAAGTAGGTTACCTTTTTCATAGTATGTCTCCAGCAGTTAAAACATCGCTTAGCAATGGTTACTGTCTCGCCATTATGATTTCTACTTTACCAACTACTCATAAGTACTGTCTGTGTCTTTTGGTTATGACAAAATACTATTAACCAAAAGACACATTTATCAGATATATCAATACCTCATAAACATCCATGTCCAAAAAAACTGCTAACAATGCTATAATTATCACCATTTTCATAGCGTAAATAGCGATAATCATATGCAATTTGTCTTACATAAAACGGCCAGCGGTGACACGCGTGCGCGCCGTGGTACGGTTCATCTCAATCATGGCGACGTACAAACGCCAGCGTTTATGCCTGTTGGCACTTATGGTACAGTCAAGGGCATGCTGCCACGTGATATTGAAGCCATTGGTGCGGATATTATTTTGGGCAATACCTTTCATCTATGGTTACGTCCAGGTACCGAGGTGATTGATAAGTTTGGCGGCTTACATAAGTTCATGCACTGGGATAAGCCTATCCTGACCGATTCAGGTGGCTTCCAAGTATTCAGTCTGGGTGCCATGCGTAAAATCACCGAAGAAGGGGTCGACTTTAAGTCTCCTATCGATGGTGCGAAAGTTTTTCTGTCTCCAGAAAAATCGATGCAGATTCAGTACAGCTTGAACTCAGACATCGTCATGCAATTTGATGAGTGTACGCCCTATCCTGCAACTCATGACGAAGCAAAAAAATCGTTAGAGTTGTCCTTACGTTGGGGACAGCGCTGTGCTGATGAGCACAACAGACTGGGCAGCACCAACGCATTATTTGGCATTATTCAAGGCAGTATGTATCCTGATTTGCGTCAGCAATCACTTGAAGGCCTGCTCGATATCGGCTTTGATGGTTATGCCATTGGTGGTCTGTCAGTTGGTGAACCAAAAGATGAAATGATAGATGTCCTAGATTACCTCCCTGATGATATGCCAGCAGATAAGCCACGCTATCTGATGGGCGTTGGTAAGCCTGAGGATTTAGTTGAAGGCGTACGTCGCGGTGTCGATATGTTCGACTGTGTGATGCCGACGCGTAACGCGCGTAATGGTCACTACTTCGTCACAGGCGATGCAGACAATGCTGGTGTGGTACGTATCCGTAACAGCCAATATCGCAATGACGAAGGTCCACTAGATCCTGAGTGCGACTGCTATACTTGCCAAAATTTTAGCCGTGCTTATCTCTACCATCTTAATAAGTGTAAAGAGATGCTGGGTGCTCAATTAGCGACTATCCATAACTTGCGCTATTATCAGCGTTTGATGCAAGGTATTCGTGATGCCATTGAACAAGACAAATTTGATGAGTTTGTCAGCGAATTTTATAACAAACGTGGACAAACAGTACCTGAGTTAAATCTACGCTAATCATACTTTTGCCATTGTCATAGCTATAAAAAGGGCTTAAGAATTATCTTAAGCCCTTTTTAGTGTGTTGCTTTTATTATTTCTAGTTAATCAGTACTAGCCCATTAACGAGGTTACAAATACCACGATCACGGCAATCGGTGCTACAAACTTAGCAACGATTTGCCATAATTGCCATGCACTATTAGACAGACCAAGCTCTTGTTGAATACTGCGTTGATCCATTTGCCAACCAACGAAAATAATTGCAGCAAGACCAGTTAGCGGGAGAAGGAATTTACTGGTAATTTTATCCAATGCATCAAAGATACCGTTCCCCATGATAGTGAAGTCAGACCATAGGTTAAATGATAGTAATGCCGCAACGCCTAATAGCCAAATCACTGTACTGGCAACGATGGTTGATACCGTACGACTCATCGGTGTACGTTCTTCTAAAAACTCAACGGTTGGCTCAAGCAATGAGATTGATGAGGTAATAGCAGCAAAAGTAATAAGTAAGAAGAACAACGTACCAATGATCGTCCCTGCACCCATGCTACCAAAAGCGATCGGTAAGCTGACAAAGATAAGACCAGGACCTGAAGCAGGGTCTAGACCATTGCTAAAGATGATTGGGAAGATTGCTAGACCAGCAGCCAAAGCAATAACCGTATCTAAAATCACAACGGTACGGGCGGTTTTTAGTAAGTTCACTTCACGACCCAAATATGAGCCATAAGCAATCATAATACCCATACCAATAGATAGGGTGAAGAAGGCATGACCCAATGCTGCAAGCATCACATCGCCAGTCAACTTGCTAAGATCTGGTGTGAATAGATAAGCCACTGCTTCGCCAAAACCACCGTTTATTACGTTGTAACCAACGATGACGAACAAAATCACGCCGAGTAGTGGCATTAAGACTTTAGCTGTGGTTTCGATACCTTTGGTCACACCAATACCGACAATCAAAGCAGTAATAGCCATAAACACGGTATGCCAAATCGTCAACGTACCTGCTGAAGCCAACATAGCATCAAAGGTCGCAGCAATAGAATCACTGTCTTGACCAATAAAACTGCCTGTACCTGCTTTAGTAATATAGTTGAGTGCCCAGCCGCCAATCACACTATAAAACGATAGAATTAAGAAACCACCTAAAATACCTGACGCACCGATGATGCCCCAACTGCGCGATTTACCTTCACTTGCTGCAACATCCGCAAAAGTGTTGACTGGGTTCTTTTGCCCACGGCGACCAATCAGCCATTCAGCGACTAGAATCGGAAAACCTACCAGCGCGATACAGAATAAATAAGCGATAACGAAAGCTGAACCACCGCTTTCACCGACCATATAGGGAAACTTCCATATGTTTCCCAAACCAACTGCTGAACCAACCGCTGCCAATACGAAGCCAAAACTTGAGCTCCACTGTGCATGTTCTTGTTTATTAATAGCCATTTTTTCCGTCCTCGTGCTTCAATTAACATCACTGATAATCTTCCTTGATTATCATAAATAGCCATGAGAAATATCAGGCTATTCAATAAACACCTCAATGTGAGGCGTCCAGCAACATTAAGAAAGAATTGTTTACAATATCGTAAAGGCTCAGTTTCTGCTAAGCCACCAAAAAAGTCAAGCGCTCATAAACATAAAAAGCCATAACAATTGGTTATGGCTTCTGGTAATTTTATCTATAACTGACAAGAGTTTGGCTGATTACTGAATGCATACTATATATGATTTTCAGCAAAAGCCAATCGCCGTTCTAGCGCACCACACCACGGCGGCTTTTTTGTAGTGAATCAATGAGCAACTGGATTTTTGGCTCTTTTGGTAGCAACTCATTATTCAAAACCTCAAGCGCTTGCACGGTCGTCAGACCAGATCTAAAAATCATACGATAAGCTTGACGCAATACCTCAATTGTCTCTTTTGACCATCCTTTACGACGCATACCTTCCACATTGAGACCATGAGTCGTTGCTGGATTACCAGATACCATGGTAAAGGCGGCTACATCTTTTAGAATCAGACTTGCGCCCCCAATCAAGCTATAGTCATCAACCGTACAAAACTGATGAATACCTGAATTACCGCCAATGATCGTGTGATTACCAATAGTCACATGCCCTGCAACGCCAACATTGTTGGCCAATACATTATGATCGCCAATCACACAATCATGAGCCACATGAGTGTTCACCATCAGTAGATTATGGCTGCCTATTTTAGTGAGCTCACTATCTTGTGCAGTACCACGGTGTAAACTACAGGCTTCTCGAATGGTATTATGATCGCCAATCTCAAGCCAAGTACGCTCACCAGCATACTTTAAATCCTGAGGATCTTCGCCAATGCTCGCAAATTGATAAAACTCATTGTGTTGACCAATACGAGTCAATTTGGTAACAACTACATGGCGATGCAGAACCGTGTGAGCGCCAATAGTGACCTCATCACCGACGATACAATACGGACCAATGATAGCAGTCTCATCAATTTGGGCGGACGGTGAGATGAGTGCTGTTGGATGGATCTGACTCATAATGTGGGCCTTTGTATGATCTGATGCGAGTAAATGGTAAAACAAATACAGCCAATTTAGTTTTATGAGAAAACCTAAGCATGGCTCTGCTGTTAAATGCGAGTGTCAATTATAATGCTTATGACCCGCTTTGACCTAATTCTTTAGACGCTTTGTTTAAAGAATTAGGTCAGCTACGAGGCACAATGGCTATTAGTAAACGTTATTGTTCTTGGCGAGCAATCATTATTTGCGCACTGGCAGCTAACTCATCGTCAACATGTACAGTACAGTCAAATTTATAAATACCGCGCTTCTGCATCACTGTTTTAGCACGAATAGTCAGCTGATCACCAGGAATCACTCGACGTTTAAAACGGACTTTATCAACACCTGCAAACAGATATAAATAACCATCTTCTGCGGTCAGACCGGCACTGATAAATCCGAGCACGCCTGAGACCTGAGCCATGCACTCAACCATAAGTACCCCTGGCATAATCGGCTCATCAGGAAAATGACCATTGAAAAACTCTTCATTGATAGTCACATTCTTAATACCCGTAATGCACTCACCAGGTGTGCAATCAATAATCTTATCTACTAAAAGAAAAGGATAACGGTGTGGCAAATAATGCTTTAACGTATGATAAGTTAATGGCAGCGTAAGACCTTGCTCAGCTAAGCTTTTCATTTCTTTATCATTCAAAATATCGATATCGGTGCTGCTCATAATGGTGCTTCCTTGCTATGTTTCAAATCGCTATGATTTTACTGTGTTTGTATATATGCATTGATATTTTCGCTAATCACGCCCAAGCTGACGGAAGCGTACAGCTGCCCGTCGCCAGTTAGCGGTCGGCATAGCAGCCGTTCCAGAGGAGTATGAACCAGCGGTTTTGATAGATTTGGTTACCATGGTCATCCCAGATAAAGTGACATCATCTGTAATCTCAATATGACCTGTGATACCGACCGCACCGCCAATAATACAGCGCTTGCCGATACTAGTGCTGCCCGCGATACCCGTTTGAGCCGCGATGGCCGTGCCATCGCCGATACGCACGTTATGAGCAACTTGTACCAAATTATCAATAATAACGTGATTGCCAATGACCGTATCATCAATGGCACCTCGGTCAATGCAAGTTTGACTACCAATTCGCACATGATTGCCAATTACGACCCGTCCTAATTGAGCAATACGCTCCCAACCAGTGTTACTAGGATCTTTGGTTGGTGCAAAACCAAAACCTTCTGCACCCACACTGACACCCGCGTGTAACCTCACATGATCACCAATGACACAATCATGCCCGATCACCACTTGTGATTTGATAACGCCATCAGTACCAATAGTCGTATTTTCTTCGATCACCACATGCGCCGCAAGTGAGCTACGCGCACCAATTTGCACATAATCGGCTATCACACAAAAAGGTCCGATATTCACCTGCTCACCAATGACCGCACTATCAGCAATCACAGCGCTAGGATGAATACCACCAGACAGTGACTCACGAGCAAACAACTGACTAGCACCAGCATAAGCTAAGTATGGGCTTGCGACGACTAACGCTATCGCTGTGGCGGGCACTTGATTGCGATATTCTGCAGTAACCAATACAGCCCCTGCCTCGCTGATAGCCAGACTAGAAATATAATGAGGATCGGCCAAAAAGCTTAACTGATTATGACCAGCCGTGGTCAAACTACCAATACTGCTGAATTTTTGACGTAGCTGTTCAGCGCTGATTTCAGCCTTATTGGTGATGGGCTGACGCTGCTCAATCCGAGTGATAAGTTGCTCAATCGTTATCATAGTGACTATTAATATAAATATTGTTATGAATAAGACAATCGCCAAGCTGAACAATCACCTTGGCGATCTACTAATATCTAACAGATGCTGCGTTCATGTAAGTAACTGCTATGGTTAACGACATGAACGCAAACAATCATGCTACGTTAAAACGTATTACCAATCTGGAACTGAACTTTTTCAGTTTCATCGCCTTCTTTATCACCAATAGGTACAGCATAACTCAATGAAATTGGACCAATTGGCGTATACCAGGTTATACCTGCACCCGCACTAAAGCGCATGCTATTGTCTTGCGTCAACAGTGGTACGCCCGTATCAGTACCGTCATTAGGATTGATAAAAGTGCGATCTTCCTTATCAGTCGTATCAAATACTTGACCACCTTCAGCAAACAATACTGGACGCACTTGATCTGCCCAATCGCCCTTAAACGGCATTGGCAAAATTAGCTCACTACCGAAGCTGACTAACGCATTACCACCGATGTCTTCGTCTTTGTAACGCACATCATCATTTATGGCATCATAATACGTTTGTGATTTTGGCCCAAGAGTTGAGGCCTCATAACCACGTACAGAGCCATAACCTCCAGCATAAAAGTTTTCATAAAATGGCAAATCATTACCATAGCCAAGCTTAGTATAACCGCGTGCTACCCAGTCTTTGTAGAAGGGATAATAGATGTTGCCGCTATAAACAAGTTTTTGATAGTTGGTATCACCCAAGCCAATGGTGGCATCGACCGTATGGCTCATACCTTTGGTCGGGAATACTGGACGATCTAAGGTGCTATAGTCCCAGCCGAATAGTAGGTTATAAGTATTGTAATCATTTTTGAAGCCCGTGCGTCCAGAAGCCTGATTTTCATCATTGACAAAGTTCTCAAACGTACCGCCATCATCAATAATTTGCTGAACGTTTGATACACCCAAGAAGCGACCACCACGTACTGAAGTGTTATCAACATTCAAACCGGCACTAACACGTTTGGTTTCGTCAACAGGATAACTATAGTTCAGCGTAGCACCATAAGAATCGGTGACATAGTTACTAACGTTTCTATCATCGTATTTCGTTTCACGATAATAGGCACTAAGACCTTGTGAGACGCCGTTTTCGGTAAAGTACGGATCGGTATAACCCAAGCTATAAGAATCACGGGTTTCTGAGCGTGATAGTGCCGCTTTCACACGGTTACCTGTACCCATAAAGTTGTTTTGTGTTAGATCTAACTGGAAAGTCACACCGCCGCTTTGTGAGTAACCCGCGGCAATCGTTGAGCTACCAGAAGGCTGCTCTTCAACCGTATAATTGATGTCTACTTGGTCTGGTTGATTCGGTACGGGCTTGACATCAACGTTGACAGCTTTAAAGAAGCCTGTACGCATCAGGCGTGTCCGTGACAACTGGATTTTGTCACTAGTTGCCAATGCGCCTTCTAATTGACGCATTTCTCGGCGCAGTACTTCGTCTTGAGTTTTGATGTTACCAGTAAAATTAATACGACGAACGTAAATAGGACGTGCAGGGTCGATGAAATAATCGATATCCACTACTTTGGTCTCGTCATTGATACGTGGTACTGGTCTCACCTGCGCCAAATAATAGCCTTCATTACCGTAACGACTCTTAAGTGCCGCGGTGGTTTCATCGAGCTTGGCTTGCGAGTACTTTTCATTGGGTGCAAAAGTTACCAACTCTGTTAGTTCATTGTTCTCAAAAGTCGGCTTACCTAAGAAATTCACTTCGCCAAACTGATATTGTTCGCCTTCGCTTAGACTCACTTCGATAAACACGCTGCTCTTATCTTCACTGATGTTGAGCACCGCATTATCTACTGCAAAACGCACATAACCATCGTTTTGGTAAAGCGCTTTTAGATTCTCTAAACTGGCAGCCAGTTTTTCTTTGGCATAACGATCAGACTTTGACAGCAGACGTGTCCACGAAGACTCTTTTACTGCAAAAACGTCTTTGATTTCTTCATCACTAAAGTGTTTATTGCCAATGATATTAATATCGACCACTTTGGCAGGTTTGCCTTCGACAAAACGCACGTCGAGCTTGACGCGATTGCCATCAAGTAACGTTTGATCAACCTCGATATTGCTGTTGTAATAGCCTTGGCTGATATATTGTTGCTGTAGCTCGTTGGCAACGCCTTGTAGCGTGGCTTGTTTCAACACATTACCGGCAGACAGACCAGCATTGTCTAGCCCTTGCTCTAGCCCTTCTTTTGGAATGAGCTTATTGCCCTCAAAATTGACTTCAGCAATCGTTGGGCGCTCAACGACATCAAACCGTAGCTGTCCACCTTCGATACGGCTTTGAATATCAGCAAAATTTTCGGTCGCATAAAGCGCCTTAATACTGGCTGCTAAACTACTGTCATTTACCGTATCCCCTACCGAAATAGGTAGAACCGGATAGAGGCTATCGGGGGTTAAACGTTGCAAACCATTGAAACCGATGTCAGTGACTACAAATTCTGCAGCCTGTACTGGCATACTCATCATCGCTACAACTAACGGCAACCCTGCCGCGCTCATAAATAAAGGCGTACGCATAAACACTATCCGTCAATAAAAAACTTGCTTAAGTTAAGTTAAAAAGCCCATATTGTCTAGCGCATTTCGCATGAAATTTAAGCGCATACGCAGCAGACTCAGAACACTTTATATAAAATGCATCACAAAATAAACTAAAAATTACGATTAGTACAGAGGCCATGATACAAAGCATGCTACCTATCATGGTCATAATCATCCCATAATAGGCGTAAAACCATTAGTATCTCGTGCCTTATCGATCATATTAGCGATTCGCTGGTCAAAACAGCCGACTAATATCATTACCAATTGCTAACACCATGAAACCTGCCAGCAAGAGTAAGCCGATATTTAGTCCAATCATTTGCACCCCTTCCGAGAGTGGCTTACCACGAATCAATTCAATAAGATAATATACAATATGACCGCCATCCAACACAGGAATGGGTAAAAGATTGAGTACAGCAAGACTCAAACTAATCAAAGCCGCCGTCGATAACACCATCTGCCAACTGATATCAAAACTCTGTTTGGCCACTTTAGCGATAGTAATCGGACCTGACAAATTGTTCAAACCAATCATGCCTGATAACATCTTACCCATTGAGCTGACGGTCATCACTGCAAGCTGTTCAGTTTTCTCAAATGATTTCACCAATGACTCACCAGGGCCATAGACTACAGTGGTCTTGTAAGCGTCAGGAATAACAATTTCGGACTGTGCCACCATAGCACCAATTTGCCCATAATCGTTACCCAAATTGTCTTTTTTGCCTTGCGGCATAATCTGAAGCTGTACGGTTTTACCATCACGCAATACTGTGAAGTTAAGCAAAGTTTCAGGACTGTCGCGGATGATACGAGTGGCACTGAGCCAATCTTTAATTGGTTGATCATTGATAGCAACAATACGATCGCCTACTTTTAGTCCTTGGCGACTGGCGGCACCATCAGCGGTCAAATCACCTACTATCGGTGCAATATCTGGTTGCCATGGCAGCATGCCAAAGCTGGTCAACGCATCTTTACCTTGCGCGCTGCCTTGCATAAACTGAGTTACGGGCGCTTGATAAGTTTTGATTGCATTATCAGCTTGTGTCTCTGATTGCAAAGTAATACTGACATTATCTGTCTCGCCCATCCGTCCAGCAAGCCGATAGTTGATGCCTTCCCACGTTTGTACCTCATGCCCATCAATCGCAACGATTTTATCACCAACTGGCAACTGTGCCATAGCAGCAGGCGTATCAGGTAGTACCTGCCCAATCTTGGTCGCCAGCTGCTCTGATGGCGTCATAAATAACACCCAAAATAGCGCAATAGCAATGATAAAGTTCATGATAGGACCAGCTGCAACAATCGCAATCTTTTTTAGTGGATGCTGACGATTAAACGCCAAATGTTGCTCAGCTTTTGCTACCTCGCCTTCGCGTTCATCGAGCATTTTGACATAACCACCAAGTGGCAAAGCAGAAATGCGATAATCAATACCGCTTTTTTTGCTCGTCCAGCCAAAGAGTTTGGGACCAAACCCGATAGAATAGGTCAATACTTTAACGCCGCAAAGACGAGCGACGATATAGTGTCCCCACTCATGTAAGGCAATGAGCGGACCTAAGACAAATATTGCCGCAAGGAGCGTTAATAAAAACGTCATGATCTTTTCTCAGTATGGTTTCTCAGCATTCTTTCTTTGCATCTTTTATTAACATCATTTTTTAACGACGCAGTTGTTGATACACTTACACCAACTTTGCCACAAGTTTTTCTGTAAGGTGACGTGCTATTTTATCAATTGCGAGTATATCTTCTATGTCAGCCGTTTCGTTTAACGGTGGCAGCTGTATGTCATTTAATGCTTGCTCATTGATATCAGCAATGTCGGTCAGGCGAATTTTTCCAGCCAAAAATGCCGCCACGGCAATTTCATTCGCCGCATTTAAGACAATCGTCGCTTGTGTGCCCGCTTGCATCGCCTGTCTTGCCAAACGCAAACAGGCGAATTTTTGCAAGTCAGGCTCAATAAACTCCAAACCACTAAGTGCAAATAAGTCTAACGGCTGCGAGCCACTATCGATACGATCAGGGTAACTGAGCGCATGGGCAATGGGCGTTTTCATATCTGGACTGCCCAGCTGCGCCAAAAAGCTACCATCGCTATATTCTACCATTGAGTGAATGATACTTTGTGGATGAATCACCACATTTATCTTATTTTCAGGCAAATCAAACAAATGACAGGCTTCAATCAACTCAAGCCCTTTATTCATCATCGTTGCTGAATCAACGGATATCTTTTGACCCATTGACCAATTTGGATGTTTGACCGCTTCAGCGACGCTCGCTTGCTGCATCTGCGCAAACGATTTTTGCAAAAACGGTCCACCAGAGGCTGTTAACCATAACTTGCGCACGCCGTGGTTTGGCTGATGAATTTGGGTATTGTCCTGCTGAATAGCCAGTGGTAAACACTGAAAAATAGCATTGTGCTCAGAGTCAAGCGGCAGCAAAGTAGCGTTATGCATTTTGACCGCATTAATCATCACTTGCCCTGCCATCACCAGCGCTTCTTTATTCGCCAGTAAAATACGCTTACCTGCACGAGCAGCAGCTAAAGTAGAAGGCAGACCAGCTGCGCCTACGATCGCAGCGACAACGGTATCCGTCTGCGAATCAGTGGCAATGTCGACCAGCCCTGCTTCGCCGCCTACCACATCGATGTCAAGACCTGCCGCACGGAGTCGCTGGGCAAAATCATCGACTACGGCGGTCGGTACGCTCACGCGCTTTGGCAAAAACTGCTGACAAAGTGCGAACAGCTTGTCTAAACGGTGATAGCCTGACAGAGCGTAGACCGTGTAAAGCTGTGGTTGCGCCGCTAATATTGCTAACGTGCTATCGCCAATCGAACCTGTCGCGCCTAGTACGGCGATGCGTTGCGTCATAACCATCGGTGCCTGTAAATGATACTCTAAAAAATTAAATAAGAAATCGATAAAACGTCTGATAAATAAGAGATGGACGATATCCAATGTATTGACTAGTCACTCATCTTAACTACTATAATTAGGGCGTATCATCGTCTATGAATTATTTTTTCAGTCCTAAACCACTATCAAACCTAACTGCTGTATCGCCCAAAAACCAAGCGCAAATATCGGTGTAGCAGATAGCAGTGAGTCGATACGGTCAAGCACGCCGCCATGCCCCGGTAAAATCGTTCCTGAATCTTTGACATCAGCGCGGCGCTTAAGCATCGACTCAAATAAATCGCCAAGTACCGAGGCTAAAATTGTTATTGCCGACAATGACACAAAGGCAATGAGCGCAGCGCCCGTCAATTGCAACTTAAATACACTGATGGCAATGACCACGAGCAGACCAGTGACCAAGCCACCAGCCAGCCCTTCCATACTTTTATTGGGTGAGACGTTCGGTGCCATTTTGCGGCGACCGAGCTTACGCCCCACAAAATAAGCGCCACTATCTGCGCACCAGACCAAAAGGAACACATAGAGCAACCACCATGCTGACAGTTGCCACAAATAAAACATTGCCGTAATCGATGCGGTCAATATCACCGCACCCATCAATGCCAGTTTTTTACCATACCAATTGGTATGAGTCGGGAACACTCGCACCCAAGACAGTGCCATTAACCATATAGCCAGTGAAGCCACCCACCAAAACAGCCATGTGACTTTAAACATGAGTGATACTAGGGTCAGCACCAAAACCAATAGCACAAACAGCGCAGGATGACGCCACTTAGGCATCAGCTTAGTCCATTCATGAGCGGCAATAATAACGCCAATCGCTAACAGCGGTGCAAATAAAATAGGGGTTTGGCTCGCAAACATTGCAATACCAACGATAATAACGAGAACAACTGCCGTCTTAATTCGTTGCCACATACTTATTGAGCCTTATAATAATGAAAAACGCATGGTCAAAACGTGCATTATAGCAGCTAATCTACAATAGCCCACTAATAGCAGTTGACGCTTATTGACGCGGTTTATTATTTCACAACCAAGCAATATTAACTACATATACGATAGCGGCTTTGTAAGAGCTTTTTCCTTTACAAAATAACAGGCAAATGCTTAACACCATTAACGACTTGCTTGCTCTATCACTATCTGCTCACTGGTTTTGCCAAAACGGCGCTGCCGCTGAGCGAACTCTGTTACCATTGCTGCCAACTCATCGGCTGCAAAATTCGGCCATAATGTCTGGGTAAAGAATAGCTCAGCATAGGCTGACTGCCACAATAAAAAGTTAGAAATTCGGTATTCACCGCCTGTGCGTATCAGCATATCTACTGCTGGTGCATCTGCTAATTGCACATAGTTACCGAGCAATTCTTTATTAATATCATCAGCACGTAACTGACCAGCCTCTACTTGCTGCGCCAGCTGTTTTGCTGCATGAGCAATATCCCATTGCCCACCATAACTGATAGCGATGACTAGAGTCATGGCTTTAAAGCCTGCTGTTTTTGCTTCAGCGTCCGCCATTAATGCTTGCAAATCATCACTCAGCTGACTGCGGTCACCAATAAAACGCAGACGAATACGATACTCATTCATGCGTGGTATTTGCTCATGAATGGTCGAGGCTAACAGTTGCATGAGTAGTGCCACCTCACTGGGCGGGCGTTGCCAATTCTCACTAGAAAATGCAAATACCGTTAATACTTCGATACCCGTATTAACGCAATACTCGACGATAGGATCGAGTGCATCTTTGCCAGCCACATGCCCTTGGCCTTTGCCCAAATCATTGGCTTTACCATAACGATTATTGCCATCCATGATGATAGCGATATGGCGTGGAAGAAGATCAGGAGCCAAAACGGCTGAAGTGGACATAGGCGAAAGTGCTTATTGTTAAGGTAAAATAATAATAATAACGGCTGCGATAACGATTAGAAAGCGGCATAACCATAATTCACAAACTTATCATAAACCCATCTATGGGCGTGATTTAGTTTGCAAGATAGCGCTTATAAAATACAGTTTACAAATCTGAGAAAGCCTATTGCCGTATCCGATTGATATAACATTGGCGCTATTATCGGTACCGTCTACACAATAATAAGCAGCCAATAGTACTGACAGATTGGCTGCTTATTATAAGGATATGATGTAACGGATTTTTTGTCTTACATGATCAAAAAACCAGTGCTTTACACGTCCATCAAGTCAGTTTCTTTTTTGCTCAAACGTTTATCGATGGTTTCGATATACTTGTCAGTGATTTTTTGGATATCGTCACTGGCACGGCGCTCGTCGTCTTCTGAGATCTCTTTTTCTTTGGCCAATTCTTTGATGTCATTCATCATGTCACGGCGAATATTACGGATAGAAACACGGCTACTTTCTGCTTCTCCACGCGCAAGCTTTTGCATGTCGCGGCGTGTTTCTTCTGTCAATGCAGGCATTGGCACACGAATCACATCGGCGGTCACTGGGTTGAGACCCAAATCTGCTTCGCGAATGGCCTTGTCAATTGCTTGTACCATGGTACGGTCAAACGGCTGAACCATGAGCGTACGTGAGTCTTCAACGTTGACACTCGCCACTTGATTCAAAGGTGTAGGCGACCCGTAGTAGCTAACCATCACGCCTGACAACATACCCGGATGTGCGCGCCCTGTACGGACTTTGCTAAAAGTGCTCTCAAGCGCTTCCAGTGTTTTTTGCATGCGCGCTTCGCCGTCTTGCTTAATCTCTTTGATCATTAGATATCCTTATTTATCGCTGTCGATAAATCATTCATTTGTTAGTAAATATACGGGTGTCCACTACTAATTATTAGCGACTGTAGTTATTAGCGACCAATCTAATTTTAATAACTGGTATTCTCGTATTAATATTTAGAGCGTTCAGGCAAATCAGTGATAAACGCGTGTGCCTTCATTTTCGCCCATGATGACGTTTAATAACGCATTAGGCTTGGTCATATCAAACACTTGTAGCGGCACGTTGTGCTCACGGCATAAGGCAATGGCAGTTAAATCCATCACGCCAAGTTTTTGCTCTAATACTTCATCAAACGTTAAACCATCATATTTAACTGCATCATCATGTAAGCTTGGGTCTTTGTCATAAACGCCATCAACTTTGGTGGCTTTTAGAATCAAGCCCGCTTCGATCTCGATACCACGTAAGCAAGCTGCCGTATCAGTGGTAAAGAAAGGATTGCCTGTACCAGCAACAAAGATACATACTTCGCCATTTTTGAGATAGCGAATGGCATTGCGGCTGCTATAGCTTTCGGTCACTTCACCAATTGGCAAGGCTGACATCAGGCGGGTTTTAATATTGCGGCGCTCAAGCGCATCACGCATCGCCAGACCATTCATAACGGTTGCTAACATACCCATTTGATCACCAGTCACACGGCCGACTAAGCCTTCTTGTTGCAACTGCGCGCCGCGATATAAGTTACCGCCGCCGACCACGATACCGACTTGAACACCAAGACCACGCAAATGGGCGATAGACAAGCTCATCTTATCGAGCACTTCGCTATCAATTCCCATCTCTTTGCCACCAGCTAAGGCTTCACCAGAGAGTTTCAGCAAGATACGAGAGTAACGCGGGTTTTTGTCAGACATGAGGTCACCTTGTTAGCATTAAATTATAATTAAAATGAGCGGTAAAACACAAATAGAGTTTGCCTTCGAATTTACTCGAAGTGTCATCACCGAGGTACTATATAGGAAGCACCGCAACTGATGACAAACGTGTAAAAAGGCTAAATTGCGCTAATTGTAGCAAAAACTGCCCGCAATTGGGCAATTTTCATGCGTCTATTACAGTGACTAATCAGCTACAGTGACTGCTTAGCCTTTGTAACTGGCAAACAAATCATATTCGCTAGCGTCGTCAATCGTAACCGTTAGGAATTGTCCGACTTTAACTTGAGCGGTAATCTCATCAACGTAGACATGACCGTCAATCTCTGGTGCGTCAGCATAGCTACGACAAATTGCAACACCCTCTTCACTATCGATTTCATCGACCAATACCATCAAGGTTTTACCGACTTTCTCTTGTAGCTTTTGCGCTGAGATGTCTTGTTGCAGCGTCATCAAACGCTCATAGCGTTCTTGCTTAATCTCTTCTGGCACATGATTTGGCAGGTCATTAGCCACTGCGCCTTCGACTTCTGAGTAAGTAAACGCACCAACGCGATCAAGGCGAGCTTCTACTAACCAATCAAGCAAGCATTGGAAATCTTCTTCTGTCTCGCCAGGGAAGCCCACCACAAAGGTTGAGCGAATGACGATATCAGGGCAAATCTCACGCCATGCATGGATACGCGCCAAGGTGTTTTCGCTATGCGCTGGGCGTTTCATCGCTTTTAGGATGCGATGGCTGGCATGTTGAAACGGAATGTCGAGATAAGGCAGTAGCTTCTTCTCGCCCATTAGCTCAACCACTTTATCGACATGCGGATATGGATAGACATAATGCAAGCGCACCCAAATGCCTAAGTCATTTAAGGCTTGGCACAAGTCATAAAACTTCGACTTCAGCGGCATGCCATTCCAAAAACTGGTCTTATATTTCAAATCCAGTCCATAAGCAGAGGTATCTTGCGAAATAATAAGCAATTCTTTCACGCCAGCATTTTTCAGCGCCAGTGCTTCATTCATGACGCTATCAATCGGACGTGAATCCAAATCGCCACGTAAGCTTGGAATAATGCAGAAAGTACAACGATGGTTGCAACCTTCTGATATTTTTAGATAAGCATAATGGCTTGGGGTCAATTTGATACCCGCCTCATTAATCAAATCTATCTTTGGATCATAACCAGCGTCCTGACTGCGGTCAGGCTTGGGCACATGCAGCGAAACGGCTCTAATGACCTCATCATAAGCATGAGCGCCAGTTACTGCCAATACAGCGGGATGCATTTCACGGATTTTATCTGCTTCTTTACCCAAGCAACCTGTGACGATGACTTTACCGTTTTTGCTAATCGCTTCGCCGATGGCATCAAGCGACTCTTGTACTGCTGACTCAATAAAACCGCAAGTATTCACGACAACTAGATCTGCACCTTCGTAATCACTCGCCACTTGATAACCATCACGGCTAAGCTCAGTGATAATGCGCTCACTATCGACCAAGGCTTTTGGACAACCAAGCGACACAAATCCAATCTTTGGCGCTGCACTAACTGGCATCGTAGCAGTCGCATTGGCAGTCGTTACATCACTACTTTGCTCAATGCTACGGTTTTGATTGTGATTGGCTCTATGATGGTAAGGTTGGTTAGTATTTGCTTGACTAACATCTGCCTGATTGTCTTGTGCTATATTTGGTTTGGCAGGATTAAAAACGGTGACAGTGTCTTTTAACATAGAATCTGTTGGCGTAGAAGTTGACGGTGAGGTAGTAACAGTCGTATTAACCGACTCGGTAGAAGTGTTGGGCATGGCTGACCTTGCTAGAGATAAATTGGCTGTGCGCATTGTACGTTTTTTTTGCAAAAATCGCCAGTTTTGCCGCTCTATAGTGTTGATTTATGGTTAAATATTATATCGCGTCTTCTTTTATTCTAGGCAATAGCCATGACAACCCATTTGACAACCGTAAAACCGACACCTGACTTAGCATTCATGTCACAGCATTTGTTCACCGCTATTTTATGGATCAATGATGATTTATCGATCACTTGGCTAAATGCCCAAGCCGAACAACTACTTGCTATTAGTAGTGGACGCTTACTGGGTCAGTCTATATTGACACTGCTTGCATCCAAAGCATTGAAATCAGCCGATAGCAATCATGACAGTGATAACCATATAACTGTCGATAAAAGTAGTGGTGAAGATATCCATGAACAAACTTGCTCTTTAAAAGAACGATTTCAGCAAGCAAAGCAGTATCAACAACCCTTTATCGATCATGATCACCTTATCAGCACACCGCTAAATGGTAATTTATCATTCTCAGTCGATTATAGCGTGACCCCTGTCATTTATGAGCAGCAACCTTATTTTATTATTGAGATGTGGGGCAAGGATCGCCAAAGTCGCATATCAGAGGAACAACGCCAGCAGCAACAATATAATGTTGCCCGTCATATGCTGCGCTCGGTCGCTCATGAAATCAAAAATCCGCTTGCCGGTATTCGCGGGGCGGCGCAATTATTACAGCGGCAATTCATCAAATTCAGTGACGCCTCGCCTCTTAATAGTGCTCCTCCTGCTATTCTTGGCACAAACCCTATGGTAAACCCGAATAGCCATCTGCAAAAAACGGCTGAAAAACTGCGCAATTATACTGATATCATCATCTCAGAAACGGACCGTCTAACCCATCTTATTGGGAAATTCCTTGGCTCCAATCAATTACCAAATTGGCAAACGCTAAATATCCATGAGCCACTGGAGCATGTTTTATCTTTGGTCGTCAATCAATATCCGCAAGTGACGCTACAGCGCGATTATGACTTGTCATTGCCTGAGTTATGCGCTGATAAAGATCAGCTGATACAAGTGTTTTTAAATCTGATTAATAATGCCTGTGAATCGATGACTGAGTTTGAGCAAACGCTGCAGCAAAGAGAGTTGTCCGAGCCTACTAAGGTGCAACAACCTGTCACTTCACAAACGAGTAATAAGGACAGCACCAGTTATAAGCCAACACTGCACATTCAAACCCGCATTGCCTTTCAACATACCATTGCTGGGCAACAGCACAAGCAAGTGCTACAAATCAACATTACCGATAACGGTTCAGGCATTGATCCAGCATTGATCGGACAGATATTTTTCCCAATGGTGACCAGCCGTGCCGCAGGGACGGGGCTAGGATTGTCTATCGTGCAAGATATCATCAGTCATCACCATGGTATGATTGACGTGAGCTCCCAACAATCAAAAAACCTTAACGACAGTGTCAAAAATGACTACAACCACCAACACACCAGTTTTACGCTGTACTTGCCTTTCAATCAGCCAGCGCACCATGCTTAAAATAGCCAGTACCCAAGGCTTAGAAACCATGACCTAACCTATGAAACAATCACCCTGAATCACTTGCTTATTAGGCCTGATAAATGACTGCATATAATGACCACGCCACATCTAACAGCGACAATCAAGGCTCTGCCCAAACATCAGACAATCAAGAGTCTAGTAACCGAGAGTCTGATAAACGAGAACCTGATAACCAAGCTACAAAAGTAACGGTCAATAATGCACCTAATACTAACCCTGCAACGTTATGGCTCATCGATGACGATGCAGCCCTGCGTTTGGTGTTGGCAGATACTTTTGAAGACGCAGGATTGACGGTTATCAGCTTTACCCAAGCGCAAGCGGCGTGGACACGCCTCAACGATATTTTGCAACAGCAGGAATCAGCCGCTCAGTTGCCCGATGTGATATTGACTGATATTCGTATGCCCATGATGGACGGGTTGTCTTTTAGTGACTGGGTACATGAGCATTTCCCTAAGCTGCCTATTGTCATTATGACGGCGCATTCTGACCTCACCTCTGCTATTAATAGCTATCAAACAGGTGCTTTTGAATATCTGCCAAAACCTTTTGACTTAGATGATGCAGTCGTCACGATTTATAAAGCCATTAATTATCAGCCCAATATGCTGGCAGCGGCGGCAGCAAACTCTACTCCTGAACCTACTCCGAAGACCATTACCAAAAATTCATCAAGTACTTTGCCCAATATGCAGGTAAAACCTGATACCAGACCCAAGCTTGCTAGCAAGGCTACTCTGGTCAGCAAAACCAATAAAACATCCAGCCCTAAAATCAAAGTTAAACCTGCCATCAGCGCCAATGACAATCCAAGTGGCATCATTGGACAATCTCAAGCGATGCAGACGGTGTTTCGTGCCATTGGCAGACTGGCACACTCACCCATTACTGTCCTGATTACTGGTGAATCAGGTACGGGTAAAGAATTGGTCGCCAGTGCGTTGCACCAGCATTCACCGCGTCACCAGCAACCTTTTATTGCCCTAAATATGGCCGCCATTCCACATGATTTGATTGAATCTGAATTATTCGGTCACGAAAAAGGGGCGTTTACTGGTGCGACGACGACGCGACAAGGGCGTTTTGAGCAAGCGGATGGTGGGACATTATTTCTAGATGAAATTGGCGATATGCCTTATAGCACCCAAACTCGGCTGCTACGAGTACTGGCCAATGGTGAGTTTTTTCGCGTCGGTGGACAGCAGCCGGTCAAAGTGAATGTACGCATCATTGCCGCTACTCATCAAAACTTAGAAGAACTGGTCAAACAAGGCAAATTCCGTGAAGATCTGTTTTATCGCCTCAATGTAATTCGCTTGCCGTTGCCGCCATTACGGACACGACCTGAAGACATTCCAGCATTAGCCCATTACTTTATGCAGCGGGCTGCTGAACAGATGAACAGTGCAGAGAAACAGCTGCATCCGACAGCGCTACACATCATGCAGGCTTTTGAGTGGCGTGGCAATGTCCGCCAACTTGAGAATGTCTGCCTTTGGTTGACGGTGATGGCCACAGGCGACACCGTGATGGTGGATGATTTGCCACCAGAGCTGCTTGAAAATATCTCGTCTGATTTAGAAGCGTATCAAGAGCAAAGTCAGCCTACACAAGCTATGACTCACAATGAGCAAATACGCCCTCATTCCCACAGTTCAAGTTGGCAACAAGCATTGGCTGCTTGGGCTGAGCAATCTCTACAAACAGGAGAAACCGATATCTTGCAGACGGCAACCCCTGAGTTTGAACGCGTTTTATTGACGGCAGCGCTCAACCATAGTGGTGGCAAAAAGATCGCTGCTGCTAATTTACTCGGTTGGGGGCGCAATACCCTGACACGTAAATTACAGCAATTAGATATTTCTTCAGCAGAAGGGCAAAATAATCGTTATTAAAGGCGCAAACTCATAAACATGAATACCATTCATATCAATAGCTTATAAAAATAAGTGAAAATAAATGATAAATATTTAAAAATAATTGCAAATAGGGGTTGCCAAACGTTTCAAACTCTATATAATAGCCAACCACTGAGACGCACTACCGAATCAGTTAACTGTCTATATTGTGTTTGAGTTTAAACGCTAATAATGATAGAGTAACGGAAAATGGGGCTGTGGCGGAATTGGTAGACGCACCAGATTTAGGTTCTGGCGCCGCAAGGTGTGAGAGTTCGAGTCTCTCCAGCCCCACCATTTTCGGATAGTACATCTTAGACCAAATATCAAAGCCTGCTTTTTAGCAGGTTTTTTTGTGTCTGTATTTTGTCGGAAAACAAACACTCACTTCAAAACTAATTCAGATCTCCTTCGCTTTTCTTTAATACCAGATTAGTATTTTGGAATAAAAACCCACACCCATCTAATAATTACAATAAAACAATATTTATAATTAATTAGTAATACTAACGACTAATTGTTTACATTAGTTAACTTTTTGTTTACATTACCCTTGACAGGCTTAGGTATGAGATATTCTATAAACATCATACTTAAATAAAAGAGTTAAGTTTATTGATAGTCCAAAAGGAAAGATAATGAAAACTATAGTTGCCTTGTTGGCTGCCCTATCATTGGTTGGTTGTGTTTCAGCATCTGAGCATGCTGCCCAAGTCCAAAACAATGGAAACATCTCTGTAGGGGTTGTTCAAAAACAGATTAAAGTTGGAATGAGTGGCGCAGATGTGTTGCAGGCGCTTGGCTCACCAAATATGGTTTCTACTGACGACAAAAGAAGAGAAGTTTGGGTTTACGATAAGGTAGCAACAGATACCGTGCAGTCATCAAGTACAGGCTGGGTATTTGCTGTTTTAGCTGGTGGCCAGACTAGCTCAGGAGCATCGTCTAGATCACAAAGAACGCTGACTATCATAATAAAATTTGATGAGCAAAACTTGGTAAGAGACTTTGCATACCATTCCTCAAAATTCTAAAGGCCAGCTAAATGAAAAAACTGAAATATATATTTGTTGCTTGTGCCTTAGGAATAACAGGCTGTGCAACCACTCCACCAGAAAACTTATTTCAAGTAGCAGAGACCTCATTACAAGATCGACAAATGCAATCGAGATTTTTTGAAACAAGCAACGAGGTAGAGCTTCTTTCGGCTGGGGTAGCTGTGTTACAAGACATGGGATATTCAATAGATGAAACAGAGACAAAATCAGGTGTTGTGACCGCATCTAAAACTGTAGATGCTACTAACAATGCGCAGATAGCGGGTGCTGTATTACTAGCGGTACTTGGTGGCGGAAACATGTCGATTGATAGCCAGCAACAGATAAAAGTTAGTTTCGTAACATTACCGTCTAAAAACAATAAAAATGGTTATTTAGCTAGAGCTACTTTTCAACGCATTGTGACGAATACACAAGGACAGGTAACCAAAGCCGAAACAATGAAAACAGAAGAGCTATATGCTGAATTCTTTAACAAACTATCTAAATCAGTATTCTTAGAGGCTCAAAAAATATGAATACATTAAAAATAGCTTTATTCGCAGCTTGTCTAACTTTGATTACTGGTTGCGCTACAACTCATGATGCCAGAATTTTAGGCGCTGACAATCAAGTAGAATTACGTAGTATGCAAACTAGATCTTTTGATACTAGTGATAAAACTGTAGTTGTTAGAAATGTCATATCAACGTTACAGGATTTGAGCTTTGTAATTGATAAGGCTGATACCGACCTTGGTACTGTTTCAGCGACGAGATTGTATAATGGCAACAAGGTTAGAATGACTGTAACCGCGAGACCGTCTTCTTCTAGCAAGTCTGTAATCGTTAGAGCTAACGCTCAGTACAACCTAAAGCCAATTGAGAATCCTAAAATATATCAAGATTTCTTCTCATCTTTATCGAAGTCGCTTTTCTTATCAGATAATGCTGTAGAGTAAAACATAATATCCTAACCATTAAAAATAAAAAAAACTCACTAAATAGTGGGTTTTTTATTTAACTCCTTCCACATAAAACTGTACTCTTAGTAAATTCGTAATTGCTCTAAACTCTTCAACACCTCTTCCATACTCTGATACCTTCTCTCCACCCGCTTTGCCAATGCTTTATTAATGATACCTTGATAGTGACTATATTCTAACGGTAAGGTTGGAATAGGCTGTTGGCAATGCTGAATCGCCCATGCTTTTAATTTGTCATTACTGTTAGCACATATCTGAAACGGTCGCTTGCCTGTTAGTATTTCAACCATCATAATACCAAACGCATAGATATCACTTTGCACTGTCGCACTCTGACTCTTACTTTGCCAGCGTTCAGGGGCAAGATACGCTGGTGTACCAGCAAGACTAGTCTCTATTGATTTACTAATTGGCTTAGCTAAGGCAAAATCGTTTAACAATAAATCAGCCTTGATACAGCTATCATCCGCATGATTTGGCAAAAAATCATCTAGCAAAATATTACTGGGCTTAATATCATTATGTAGCCAACCAGCGCTATGTAGAGTAGCGATAAGGTGCGCAGATTGCACCATAAAATGATGCTTTCGTTGAGAATTTAATAACGAATGATTTCGAATATTAAGCTGAGTTGCTAAGCTACCACTGAGATAATATGGCATGGTAAGTATCGTCAGCTGCGAAAACGGATCTAATACCTGTACCCTTAAAGTTTCATAAGCGAGCATTGGCGGAGCAATAGCAAAAAGACTGTCTTGAAATCTCTTTTGATTGGCTGATAAATTATTGATAGATTTTAGAATACCGATTTCATGGGTTAAGCCCGCCAAATTTTGATTGCTAGCAGCCGTTAACTGCCATTTAATCATCACTCGACCAAACTGTAGATGCTGGGCACGCGTCAAGCCTTGGTAGTCATTCTCGTTATTATTGTTACTTTGCTGGCTGAGTCGTTGATGCGAAATATCGTTATAATTCAGGCTTGAGAATAACGCAGTCAATGTTGGCAACATTTGCTGTGCTTGCATTTGTAATGCTTGTTTTGCACACGCTTTTGCATTAGAGGAATTACTGGCATTATGTTTCATGGTAAAGTGAAGCCTTTATACGTCTAGTATGCCACACGTTATTTTAATTTTTATGAGCGACTGAGTATTATGCCCCAATCCACTAAGCCTGTTAAGAATTACGCCCTACCCGACCATTTATTGGATTTACTTGGACAGTATTTACAAGAGCAAGTCACGCCCACTATCGAGATTGATCCTGCACAGCTCGCCTATCGCTGGGTCGGTGGTCATAATGGACATTTGGAGCCATTGGCAGTGAACTTATTTTTAAGTTTAGATGATTTGCATGGTATCGATACGCAAAAGGCAAAACTGGTACAAAACACACGACAATTTCTAAAGGGCTATCCTGCCAATCATGTCTTGATGACAGGGACACGTGGTGCTGGCAAATCATCGCTGATTCGGGCATTGCTACAAGCCTATCATAGTGAAGGATTACGCATTATTGAAATTGCCCGTGATGACCTGCGAGTGCTTGATAAGATACGCGCCGTCATTAATGCACTGCCGACCGAGTGTGGTTGTCACTATGTGGTGTACTGTGATGACTTGGCGTTTAACGGTCAAGACGAGAGTTATCGGACGTTAAAAAGCGTATTGGACGGCTCGCTAGACTCAGAGCAAGACAAGTTGTTGGTTTATGCGACCAGTAATCGCCGTCATCTATTGCCTCAGCTAATGAAAGACAATGTCAATATTTATAATGGTCAAACCGATGAGGTCAATCCTTATGAAACCATTGATGAGACGGTATCGCTGTCTGATCGCTTTGGGCTTTGGTTGTCCTTTCATCCAATGGATCAAAACACCTATTTGCACATCGTGCGCCATTATTTATCACTTTCGCCAAACCGCCATCTAGATAATGCGAATGACGTTAAAGAAAGTAATAGTGAAGAAAAAAATAAGACGCTACCTGATAACATCAGAGCAGCAGCGTTGCGCTGGGCATCAGAGCGCGGTGGACGTTCAGGACGAGTGGCGTATCAGTTTAGCCGCTACTGGATAGGACAGACACGATTAGCAGCTGAAGACAGTCCATTGTAAAGCTTCATTAAAAGTTATTTTTATGATGACGCTCAGTGCTTAACGACCGCGTGCAGAACCCAGATATTGTACGCGGTTATTTTCATTAATATCTGCCAAATCAACGGCACCATCGACCATATATTGGTCAAAATCTGCGGCTAGCCATAGATTACCTTTGTAAACGCTCTCAGCATCTAAACGAATGTATGCCATATTTGGCGTCTTGCTATTAGGATTATCAAAACCCTGATAACGCGCGCTAAAGTGAGTCAAAATTAAATTATTTACACCACTTTTTTCCACAAAATCAGCCACCAATTGTGCACTACTATGCATTGGATCAAACTCTGGATTTTTGCCTTGAATCTTAGTCAACACCTCATGCGTATACGTCGCTTCATGCACCAATAAATCCGTATCAACCAACGCCGCAGTGAGACACGCTGGCGTATCGTTATCACCAGCCACCACTACTCGCGTTCGTGATAAATCATCATTGACATAATCGGCTGTATATAACTGCTGACCCTCTTCAGTGATAACGTCATGACCTTGCTGCAATTTACCCCATAGTGCGCTTGCAGGAATACCTTGCGCCAGCAGTTTATCCGTATCAAGCGTGCGATGATGGATAGTCTGCGTGATACCAAATGCATGAGAAGCAACCCGATGTGCTAGCGGCGTAATATCGATATCAAGCTGATGTTGGTCGCTTAAGCGAATATTTATCTTGCTTGTATCACTTTGCTCAGATAGCACCTCTTCAATCGCTATAAAATTGAGAGCAAAAGGTAAATACAATTCCGTGGTTAAGGTAATGGCTTCGAGCAATGTCTTGATTGCTTTTGGGGCAATGAGGGTCAGCGGCTCACGGCGTCCTGACATGGCGGCACTCGCCAACAGTCCTGGCAGACCATAACAATGATCGCCATGCACATGGGTGATACAGATAGCAGCTAGTTGATTCAAAGAGAGCTTTGTATGTAACAGTTGCTGCTGTGTGCCTTCACCGCAATCAATCAATAGCCATGGGCGCGACTTTTTATTTTGATTGGCATTCTGTGGTTGATTGCCTTGCTGTGCGCTAGATAAATAAGGATTAAGACATTCAATCGCCAGTGCTGTCACATTGCGCTGTTTGGTTGGCACACCAGCAGAGGTACCCAAAAAAGTCAGCTTCAACATAGATTGCCCCTCTTACACATGATACTTATCTGCTATGACAATTGGCACATCATGGTTTTTTGCGCTGCAACCATCTGCCCACCATTGGCCGTACATTCACTGACCATATTGGACTCATAAGATTTCCAGCCGCCATAAAAGCTGGCAATACATAGTATAACCACGAGCAATTTTTGTGACCATGCTTTAATGGATACCTGCTGATGGTTCACATTGTCAGCAGTAGTATCAAGCGCGGGCTTAGCAGCAATGTCAGTATCGACATCAGTATGCTTGTTATGCGATTTATTTAAGTCTGTCATTTCTTATCCTAAAAAAGGTTTTGTCTATGAATAAACAAAACCTTTTATTTTAATATCAAATTAGTTATTTATGAACGATTAAATCCGCCGCTTTTAGAACTGCAAACGACCACCCTTTTCTTCTGCACGCTTAAAGGCATCACGCTCCTCACAGCGTTTTAGCCAAATTAAGATATTGGCATATTTACTGCTATCTAATCCTGTACCAGCATTGGCACCCACAACCGCAAGATGCATTTGGATATCAGCGGCACTAAATTCGGCCCCTGCAAACCAATGATTGTCTTGCAAATGCTGCTCCATCATCGCCAATATAGCATCTAGACTTTTGCTTATCATATTTTTTTCGACTTGGTTGCGGATGCTTTTGCTCACAGGCTTGATGAGCATGGGCGACTGCTCAACCACTTTGGTAAATACCAAACGCATGACCAATGGCGGCATCACTGATGCTTCAGCGAAATGTAACCAAAACGTGTAAGCCTCCCACGCCGCTTCATTATCATCGGCAGGCTTGAACTGTTTCTCGCTATCATAATGCTTCAACAAGTATTCGATAATAAAACCTGATTCGATGAGCACACGGTCATTTACTTCTAACATGGGTGCATGACCGAGCGGATGTATTTTTTTTAAACTGTCAGGCGCACGGTATGCTTTATTGCGCTCATAGCAAGTCAATTGATAATCGACGCCAAGCTCTTCTAACAGCCAAATAATACGAAATGATCGCGAATTTGCTAAATGATGAAGGTGTAACATAAACCATCCTAGTTATAATGTGAATAAGTTATCGTGTGAATAAGTCATAATATGTATAGTTGGTGCCACGCATTCCATTAATAAACGTTGTTAAGCGTGGCAGCAATGCTATCGATAATAGCGTAATTAATGCCTCTTTAACACAGAAACTGTGTAGAGTAATGACGAAAAATACTGCCCGCTAAGTCAGGTCTATATCGACTTGCTGGCAGGTGCTACTTTGAATGCAGCTCTTCAATTTTGCGTGTCATCTTATGTATTTTTTGCTGATACTTTCTAATTTTACGGAAACGATGCGCGGTTAATACACCTTTAATACGGCGGTTTTTCAGACGGCGACGTGGTGGGAAGCTACCCACTTGTGGCTCATTATAACCATGCAAACGGTCATCACGCTTACGCGCCAAGTAACCAAGCGCACTATCCACAATCATCATCAACAACGCGACAAAAATCATGCCGTACATAAATAAAGAGCCGCCCTCATCGATACTTTGATGCAAAATCGTGATGGAAAATATAAATAAAAATATCGGCTCAAGGTAGCATAAAGTGCCAAATAATGAGACGGGCAGCTTTTGGCTGGCAACCATGGTCAATGACATCGCAGCCGTACTGATAATGCCTAATAGTGGCAACAGATACCAAAACTTATCGGTAGATATCGCCAGCGCAAACCCGCCATTGAGATATAAAGCAATCAACACCACCGGCGTCAATAAAACAAGGTCAGAGATAAGCCCTGTAATCGGCGGCACTGCCAATTTACGACGCAGTAGATAATAGGGCGGATAACCCAAGCAAACAAATAAAGTCGCCCAAGAAATACTGCCGTACTGAAAGACATCATAGGCAATACCTGCGCCTGCGCAAATGGTGGCAATCCATTGTAACAAGCTCATGTCTTCGTTATAAAAAAACCGACCAACCATAATCATAATCATTGGATATAAAAAGTAACCCAGTGTCACCTCAAGCCCCAAATCATTGACAGGTGCCCACATAAATATCCAGATTTGCGCGCCCAATATTGGTGTGGGTATGATAAATAAAAACCATTCTTTGGGCGACTTTAGGGTTTTGAGATAATCAAAAATATGCTGCCACTGCTTAAGCACACTAATCAGCAGCACCAGACTCAATAGCATCATCAGTACGCGCCAAGAAGCGACTTGCGTCCCTGACAACGGCTGCATCAATAGACCAAATAAGAATAGCAATGAATATAAAAAATTTGCTGCCACTGCAGCGATGGTACCTTGCGACGTTTGATTCGTGGTAAGCATAACGACAACCTTGAAAAATGAGCGCACGTCCTTGGCAATTTTAGAAAAAAACAAAAGCCTCCGACGCGGACGTCGAAGGCTTTTTGATCTATAAACTCTGTTATCTACAACATAATCATATAATATTGAGATAAATACTTGGAATATATCGTGTTTATCTTGTGGTCGGTATTATGTCAAAGTCAGAATAGATAAGCAATACACCTGCTTCACTAAAGCGTTCACCTATCCATTCAGCATCTTACTTTGCACTCAACTGCTCGATTTTTTGCTGTATTCTATCCATCTTTTTTTGATAGCGCCGAATCTTGCGAAAACGATGCGCGGTTAAAACCCCATCAATACGCTGATCTATGAAACGACGACGCGGCGGAAACCCGCCCACTTGTGGCTCTCGATAGCCATGCAAATGATTGTCACGGCGGCGCTTAAGATAACCTTTTATACTATCAGCAATCATCACCAGTAACGCCAAACTTACCATACCATACATAAATAGCGAGCCGCCCTCATCGAGACTTTGACTTAGAACAGTGATGGATAAAACAAACAGCAGCATAGGCTCGACATAGCTTAGCGCCCCAAATAATGACACGGGTAATTTGCTACTGGCAATCATGGTTAAGGACATCGCCAGCGCACTAAAAGCTCCTAGCAGTGGTAATAAATACCAGAACTTGATGTCCTGTGCTGCCGTACTAAAGCCGCCGCTAAAATACAACATAATGAGCACTACTGGCGTTAACAGAGCCAAATCAGACAACAGCCCTGTAATAGGCGGCACAGCCAGTTTACGACGCAGCAGATAATAGGGTGGATAGCCCAAGCACACAAACAACGTTACCCAAGATACTGAGCCATATTGAAAGATATCATAGCCAATACCTAAGGCTGCACATAGCGCGGCCACCCACTGCAACGCACTCATATGCTCGTGATAAAAGAAACGACCCAACACTATCATCACCAGCGGTAACAAAAAATAGCCCAAGGTGACATCCAGACCAAAGCCATTGACTGGTGCCCACATAAATAGCCAAATTTGACCACCCAAAATCGGTGTGGGCAAAATAAATATCAGCCACTCTTTCGGAGTTTCTAAGGTTTTCAAATAATCAAAAACATGTTGCCATTGCTTGGTAAAACTGACCAACAATAGCAAACTTAGCAGCATCATGAGCACGCGCCATGAGGCTACCTGCGTACCTGTCAAAGGCAGCATAAATAGCCCAAACACGAACATCATCGAAAATAAAAAGCTCGATGATATCGAAGCAAGGGTTCCTTGAAAAGTTTGATTGGTCGAGAGCATAACAACAGCCTTAAAAATAGAACTTTATGGGCATTATTTATAAAAAATTAGAGCAGCGGAAACTTAAAGGCAGACTCTAACAATAGATGACGTGCAGAAAAAAATAAAAGCCTCCGACGATAACGTCAGAGGCTTTTTATAGAACAATCATATAAGACTAGATCAAAAAGCTAACTACTGAGACATTTATTCGTCGTCTGCGTTTTCACCGTCTGTACTATCAACATCTAATTCATTGTCAGTAGCAATATCCATAACGTCATTCGTTGCTGTGTTGCCAGTCGCCGCATCAATATCTATCTGCTCTTGACCTGCCACATCAAATGTACCGTCTTCTCTCATGGCATCAACCAGCTCATCGTCACCTTCTTCATGCTCAACACGCGCCATAGCGACCAGCTTCTCGTCTTTTGATAAACGAATCAGCGTCACACCTTGCGTATTACGACCAGAGCTAGCGACATGCTCAACGGGCGTACGAACCAACGTACCTTTGTCAGAGATTAAAATAATATCGTCTGTAGAGTCAACCTTGGTGGCTCTTACTAGCGCACCATTACGCTCACTGGTTTTGATAGCAATTACACCGCCGCCGCCACGATTTTGGGTATTGAACTCATCGATAAAGGTACGTTTACCAAAGCCGTTTTCACAAGCAATAAGGATTTCGCGGACATCATCTTCGATCACAACCAATGATTTTATCGACTCATTAGCCGCCAAACGCATACCACGGACACCTTTAGCCGTACGACCCATCACACGCGCATCATTTTCATCAAAACGAATGGCTTTACCACTGGATGCAAACAACATCACTTCTTGGCTACCATTAGTGATACGAGCACTGACCAGCTTATCGCCCTCTTCTAGTCCAACCGCAATCAAGCCGTTCGAGCGAATATTGGCAAACTGCTTAAGCTCTACCCGCTTCACCGTACCATTGGCAGTTGCAAAGAACACAAAAGGTGGCTCTGCTTGCGTGATAGCGTCTAATGAATCATCATCCCCATCTATTAGAGCATCTGTTAACGCGTCACCTTTTACCGATAATTCTTCCACTATTTTTGGAATTGGCAGTATCGTAGTGACGGTTTCATCAGGATTTAAGCCAATTAAATTCACCAATGGACGACCACGAGCACCGCGACTGGCAATCGGCACTTCAAAACCACGTAAGCTAAAGACACGACCGCTATCCGTGAAACACAATACGGTAGCATGCGTTGAGGTCACCACCAAATGATCAATCACATCATCTTCTTTCATTGCGGTTGCAGACTTGCCTTTACCGCCACGTTTTTGTGCGACATAATCATCAATCGGCTGAGTTTTTGCATAACCTGTACGCGAGACCGTCATGACAACCGTCTGTTCAGGAATCAAATCTTCACGGTTAAAGTCAGTACGTGAGTCAATAATATCGGTACGGCGCTCATCACCAAAGTTATCACGAATCTCAATCATCTCATTGGAGATAATGGTCATTAGCTTATCAAAATCACCAAGAATAGACTCTAAATGAGCGATTTCACGTAGCAAATCTTGGTATTCTTCGGTTAATTTGTCTTGCTCAAGACCCGTTAGACGATGCAACTGCATATCTAAAATCGCGTTGACCTGCTCAAGTGATAAGCGATAACGTTCTTCGCCCTCAATCAAGCCAAATGGTGCTTTAGGATCTTCGCCTTCGATATAGTCAGGACGCACAGATTGGCTACCAGCAGCGGTCAGCATCGCCACCACGCTACCTGAACCCCACGTATTATTCAATAAGCTTTCACGTGCCAAACCGCGGTTTGCAGACGCTTTAATCGTTGCAATAATCTCGTCGATATTGGCTAACGCAACAGTCAAACCTTCGAGCAAATGACCACGTACACGCGCTTTGTTTAACTCATAAATCGTACGGCGTGTCACCACTTCTTGGCGATGACGTACAAAGGCGGCAATCAGCTGACGCAAAGTTAGTAGCTTAGGCTGACCATTATCGAGCGCCACCATATTGATACTAAAGCTTGATTCGAGCGGCGTTTGCAAGAACAAGTTATTAACGATAACTTCAGCTGTCTCACCACGACGCAAATCAATGGCGATACGCATACCATCTTTGTCAGATTCATCACGAATCTCGCTAATACCTTCAATCTTTTTATCACGTACGAGTTCTGCGATACGCTCAATCATTTTGGCTTTATTAGATTGATAAGGTACTTCGGTAAAGACAATACGCTCACGATCGCGGTTGACACCCGTATCACTCATGGCTTCAATATGATAGCGACCACGTATGTGCAAACGACCTTTACCCGTGCGATAAGCATCTAAAATACCAGCGCGACCATAAATGATACCGCCTGTAGGAAAGTCAGGACCTGAGATGTGTGACATCAACTCTTCAGCTGATACTTGTGGGTTTTCGGCATAAGCCAAACAAGCATTAATCACTTCTGTCAGGTTGTGCGGCGCCATATTAGTCGCCATACCAACAGCAATACCAGTCGCCCCATTAATGAGTAAGTTTGGAACACGCGCTGGCATGACGCTAGGCATACGCTCAGAACCATCGTAGTTGTCTTCCCAATCAACCGTGTCTTTGTCTAAATCAGCAAGCATCTGATGCGTCAGCTTGGTCATACGTACTTCGGTATAACGCATCGCTGCCGGAGGATCATCATCGATCGAACCAAAGTTACCTTGACCGTCAACCATCGGATAACGCAAACTAAAATCTTGCGCCATCCGCACAATGGCATCATAGACCGCACTATCGCCATGTGGGTGATATTTACCAATGACATCGCCGACGACACGTGCAGACTTCTTATATGGCTTATTATAGTCGTTAGATAGCACGTGCATGGCGTACATCACACGGCGGTGTACAGGTTTGAACCCATCACGCACATCAGGCAGCGCACGCGAGACAATCACGCTCATCGCATAATCCAGATAGGATTGCTTTAGTTCCTCTACGATGCCAATAGGACTGACCGATTCGCTCATATACACTCCTTCACTCACATTGTTTTTCTAATGTTGACACGTTTGTTCAAGATACTCATGGGTTATACAAAAATATAGCTGCATCAATGCGCAGCTACTATCAGAATATAGACCCTAAAAAAGCACTGTCAAAGGTGCAAAACAATAGGAAAATAGTGATACGGTTTTTGTTAAAAATAATGTTCAATTAAAGAAGCTATTTTAGCACAAATTTGCTGATTTAGGGGCGTCTGGCTGTTATTAAAATTAAGCAAAACAGCTGATTAGCGGTTTTTTTCACTCTAATAACAAGGGTAAAAACAACTTTAACGACATACTTGTTTTGATTGACTGATTTTGCCGTTTTTACAAACAAATTTACCATCTTTTGAGCAGTGAGATACGCCGCCCATTTTGCCCGAACAAGGTGTATTCTTAGCCTGTGCTTGACTGATCGGAGCTGTGATAAAGACACAGGCAATTAGTGATAATATTATCGATTTCATATTTTTCTCTTATTGATGATTAAATGATATTCATGAAAAAACTGCATCCAGTGGATACAGTTTTTTCGATAGTCAGGCTATTTTTTATGGTTAAAATGACCTCTATTAAGCAGGTTTAAATTCCTGATTAAAGAACTCACGTGTGGCTTGCGTACAAGCCGTACTGACTAGACCGCCGTGATAGTTGCCCAATACAGCAACGCTTGCAGGTATGCCTTGCTGTGCTCCTGCATCTACTACGCGTTGAAGATTTTGAACAAAGTTACTTTGAACACTTGTTACCACAGAATTAATATTCCATTGGTTCATGGACGCCTGTCCAATAAGTTGAACATTAGAATTATCAGGACGATCATCAGCTGTCGTCGCATCAACATCTAATACTGTCACGTTAACGGTAAGCGCTGGATTTTGTGCGACACTCCCTTGAATAATAGCAGCCATTGAACTGGTATTTAGGTCATAAAAAACCGTTGGATCTTGATTACCACCACATAGCAGAGTTGGCATTTTTGGTACATATCCACGTAGATCATTGGCTTTTAAGGCTTTTCGTAAGTTGTTTTGTGGATTGGCTGCTAGTGATGCTCCTGTCATCGCGATTAGGCTATCAGGGTTCTGTAATGCATCTGCGACATAAGCGGTACGGAAGTCTGTTTTGATCAGATAATTATCATCCGCGAAGCCAATAGAAGCAAAGGGAACGGTAGGCGCTGGTAGAAGATCAAGCGTGGGATTGTTTTCAGGATCTTTTTCAAACAGCGCATTATCAGGCAGTTTATTAGCAGCGACCAACTCACCAAAGCTCAATAAACTTGGTAATTGTGTGTTTGCATAATTGGCAGTGAATATATCAGCAGTACTATTATAGACATTGCCATACGCATTTTGGAGACCAGATGCCAGTAGCGGTGCAAAACGCGATGCACCGATATTGACGTTACCCGAAAATATTGCATCACCAAACGCTGCCAGTGCATAAGGCCCTGATAAAGGTGCAATGGCAGTGACAGGCTCATCATTTTTCTCGAACATTCTTGCAGTTGCCATCGCCACATGCCCACCCTGAGAGTAACCACTGATGAATAACTTACCAGAGTCATCAAGGTTGGTGTAGTCAGGATCATTAGCGCGTTGTTGTCTTGCAATGATGGTACGGGCACTGTCTAACGCATCAGCCATGTCAGTGGCTTGTTGCTCAGCCACAAGGTATGGATGGTAATCAAGATCAGACTCATCGTAACCAGCATAGTTTGGTGCAACGACGATGTAGCCTTGAGCGGCAAAGTTGGCAGCGATTAATGTCGACTCACCAGCGGCTGGATTTTGAGGATTAGCGACTTGACTAAAATCGTAGCCTTTGTCCGTAGTTGTACCATGGGCATACAGCAAGATAGGTCGATCGCCTTGACAGTCAGCACTGTCGCCACTTGGTAGCATCAAAGCTGCTGTCGCGTTGGTACGCTCACCCGCGGCTCCTACTGTCGGATAGCTGACTTTTTCGATTTTGATATCGCATTTGGCATCAGGGGTTGCCGTACCATCAAGACCAAACTGGGTATTTATTTGCGCGGTGTTAAATGAGCTGATTGATTTAACTGACGTCGCAGAGTCAGAGCCTATGACAGCATCAAAGTCATTGTCATCGCCACAACCGACGAGTAGCAAGCTACTGGCAATAGCGACGGATAATAGGCAGCGCAGCATCACAGGCTTGCTCGTCGTAATGGATACTGATTGATGGGTACTGCTAGATGATTTGTCAGTTATAGCGGTAGTAGATTTAGATACGATCATGGTTGCTGTCCTTAGCGGTGGTAGATCAGACGTTTGCTGAGAGTCCTTGACAATAAAAAATTTCAGTATGGCAGACTCTTTTTATCGATTGGTTTTTATCGAATACAGTGAAGTATCAAATATTTTCAATAAAACTTACTCAATAATTGTTTCTTAAACCTTACTACTTATACCGTAAAATATTGTGAAAAGCTACTGGAAAACAGGTATTTAATGGCATCTTTAATGCTATGGTAAAGCTAGTATTGGCGTCAAACCTAGCTTAGCTTTTGTCTTTGTTGTACGATGTTCCAAAATACCACCCTAATACAGATAGCGCTTTATGCAAACCCATAGTGAAAGTACCAAAGAACATGACAACCAATCGGTTGATCTGACACAAACAATCGACGCATCAGGCGATATACGTGCCGATCGTAGCTTCGATGCGATTGCGGATCATTTTGAAAAAAAGGTCTACGGTGGCTTAAAAGGCGATATTCGATTGGCGGTGCTACGCCGTGATATCTTTGAATATAGCGCGCAAATGAGTGAAAGCCTTGGGCGACCTTTACGTATTTTGGATGTGGGTGCAGGGCTCGCACAGATTGCAATAGAGCTGGCAGCTCAAGGTCATACATTGGTCATCAATGACATCTCAGCCAATATGCTAGAAAAAGCGAAAGCGAGTGCCGCGCAGATAGACGAAAACCTCGATATCACATGGTATGTTTGCCCCTATCAGGAGCTGCCAGAAAAATTAGACAAAGAAAAGCATGAAAAGTTTGATTTAATCATGTGTCATGCGCTGCTTGAATGGTTGGCAGAGCCCGCTGCCGTGATGGACTTTTTTGATCAGCAATTAACGGATAATGGTGCGCTATCTTTATGCTTTTATAACCCAGTAAGCTTTGATTATCGCAACCTGATCATGGGGAATTTTAACTTACTCGATAATACAGAATACAAGGCGGACAACAAAAAAAGCCTCACGCCCAACCATCCTGTCGCCAAAGAAGAAGTTGAATCTTGGTTGACGGCGCATCATTATCAGACCATACGTACCAGTGGTCTGCGCGTATTTCATGATTATGCCCCGCTTAAGCGTGGTGGTCACAATGACCCAGAGGCCGTGATACGCATGGAGCTGCGCTACTCGCAATTAGAGCCGTATAAACGGTTGGGACGTTATTTGCACATATTGGCGACGCGATAAGCGTAAGTGCAAGCACCTGTTTTTTGGAGGGAGTTTTAATCAATATAATCGCAGCAGTGTAAAATAGGTATAAAGTAGATACAAGGCAGCCAAGCGTCAATAGCATACCGTGTGCATGTCGCGAGGTTAATTTCCTAATCCTTTATAAATGCTTTGATTATAACGACTATTCTGTCTCATCAACTCTCTCTGATCTATCATACTCTGACCAAGTCGTCGCATTGATGTCTTTTTCATCAAATACCACGACATGCTCTAGGATAGGTAAGATACCAATCTGCGATCCAATCTCATGATTATGGTGACTGGCGACTAAAGACAGTACCGTTTGCCCGTCGTCAAGTTGCAAGCGATATAAATAGTTGGCACCGCGAAATACGCGTCCAACGACTAAAGCGGTTTGTGTGCTCTCATCGTCATGAATGATATCATCAGGGCGCACCAACACCTTAATCGGTGTGCCGTTAGGATAATCATACTCGCAATACTGTGGGTACCCTGATTCATCATACACTTCCATACGCCGATAGATATCGCCTAATGCCGTCTCAACATGGCCTTCTTTGATGATGCCATCTATCATCGCGCCTTCGCCGACAAACTCGGCGACAAAAGGACTGATTGGCTCATGATATAGCTCGCTTGGGGTTGCCCACTGTACCAGCTTGCCTTTATGCATCACCCCCACTTTATCAGCCAGTGCAAAGGCTTCGTTTTGATCATGAGTGACCAATATTGCCGTGGTATTGGTGCGTTTAAGAATATCACGGACATTCATTGCCAATGATTCACGTAGCACCACATCTAGATTAGAAAACGGCTCATCGAGTAGTAATAGTTTTGGCTTTGGGGCTAATGCACGGGCTAATGCCACCCGCTGCTGTTGGCCACCTGACAGCTCATTTGGACGTTTGTCAGCATGCTCAGACAATTCAACCAGCTCTAGCATCTCAGCGACACGGGCTTTTTTGTCAGCAGCAGACCATTTATTCAGACCAAAAGCGATGTTTTTTGCCACGCTCAAATGCCCAAACAACGCATAGTCCTGAAACACCATACCCATACCGCGTTTGGCGGGTGCGACTGCATACGAGTTGCGGTCAGTTTTATCAGTAAGACATTGATTGTTTAAGAGAACCGTACCATCACGGCTTTGTTCCAGCCCTGCAATCGCTCTTAGTGCCGTGGTCTTGCCGCAGCCGCTATAACCCAAAAAGCAACCAATCTCGCCTTGCTTCAATTCCAATGACAAACCATTGACGATAATCGTATCGTCATAACCGACGATTAAATCTTGCACACTAAAATAAGGACTAGTAGCCGTAGCTGCCTCAGTATTTGTCTCAACATCTTGGCTAAAAGCACTACTTTTTTCTAAAGACTTACTAGGCTGGGCGGGCGACGTCTTAACTTGAGCAACTGGTAATTTTTTTATATGCTCCAGTCTTGCCTTCGCCTTTATTGACTTGGCATTGATTGATTTAGAGTCTGCTGAGCCTTTCATTGAATCAGTGTACATAGACGGTACCAGTTAGCTATTAGTAAATAAAACCCATAGATAAAACAGTGAAAACAATCATAAAATGGAGCGTTATCGGATAATGCAGATTCACTCTAAAAACACCTTAACCTTGCTTATCGCTTTGACGCAATAATATCCAAACAGGCAGCAGCCCAACCAGCACAATCAATAAACTTGGCAACGCAGCTCGTCCCCACATGCCTTCGCTGGTCATCTCAAACACCCGCACCGCCAGCGTATCCCAGCCTTGGCGACGCGTCATTAACGTAATCGGCATCTCTTTCATGACTTCAACAAACCCCATCAATAGTCCTGTCAATATTCCTGGACTAATGACAGGCAACATCACTTGCCGCCAGCGCTGGTAAGGACTGTCACTCAGTAATTTGGCAGCCGCTTCTTGATTGACCGTTAGTCGCTGTAGCTGTCGATCAACTGGCTGAAAACTCACCGTCATAAAACGCGTTGATAATGCCAATAGCATCACTATCACACTGCCTGATAATACTTGCTGCGTGGTAATCCCAAAGGCAATCATTTGGTTGTCTAGCCAAGCAATTGGGATAAAGATGCCCACTGCCAATACTGTACCCGGCACCACATAACCCAAATTTGCCAAAGTAGTCATGAGCTTGGTCAATTTATCAGGATACTGCCGCTTAATCCACGCAATAATAATCGCCAAAAAGGCAATAAAAATCGTGGTCATGCTAGCAATCATGAGGCTGTTGGTCACAAAATCAATATAGCGCGCATCGAAATCTTGGCGAAAATTCAATGCCGTCCAGTAGATAAGCTGCAAAAATGGGATTAAAAAAGCGCCAGCAAACACCAAGGTACACAGCAATGTCATACCCAATTTCGCGGGCGTGCTGGCATCAAAACGCTGACTACTACCTTGAGTCACATTATTGCCGCGCTTGGTTTGCCAATACTGCTCAAACAATACCACAATAAAGATCACACCGATGAGCAAAGCTGCCAATTGTGCCGCAGTGGTCAAACTAAAGAAGCCAAACCATGCTTTGTAAATAGCCGTGGTAAAGGTATCAACATTAAAGACTGACACGGCACCAAAGTCTGCCAAGGTTTCCATACTGGCAAGCAATAGTCCGCCAATAATCCACGGCAAGGCTTGTGGTAATGCCAACCGAAAAAACACGCGGCTACGGCTTAAGCCCAGCATTTGTCCTGCTTCAATCGCGCGCCTGCCTTGCGATAAGAACGCTTGACGCGCCAGCAAATAGACGTAGGGATAAAATGCTAGGGACAATACCAAACCTGCTCCCCAGACATTACGGATCGAAGGAATCGCTGTATCAAAGCCTAGGTCGCGCAAACCTGTTTGTAATGGTCCACTAAAATCAACAATACCAATGGTGACAAACGCCAATACATAGGCAGGTATCGCCAGCGGTAACATCAGCGCCCACGAAAAAAACCGCTGTCCAGGGAAGCGGTACATACTTGTTACCCAAGCAAGCGCTGTGCCAATAGTGCCAGACACGACCGTTACCATCAGCAATAAAATCGCGGTATTTTTAAGCACTTGCGGCAGCACATAATCTGCCATGTGCGTCCAGATATCAGCAATTGGCTGCGTCCAAGATAGCAACACAATCAAAATTGGCAAAAGCATAAACGACGAAATCAGTCCTAAGACTGATTTTGAGATAATACGTTTACGGACGGCGTGGTCTTGGCTGACAGTCTGCTTGCCATCAATATTATGATTATCCATATTGTTGGCATTAGCACTATCATTGACTGTATCGTTTTGACGTACAGACGCGTCTGGCGTTTTGATCATATCATTATTACCGTGTCATACGCATAAAGACCTTATAACATTATACCAAACTCAAAAATACGGCTAAAAACACTGTCTGCTTTGAACATAAACACTATCATTTAGCCTATCAAGCTTGATACTCGTGCTTGATAGGCATTGTCATTTTTGAGAAGGGTATGACTGTCAATACCTTATTTATAACCTGCTTTGTCCATCAACTGAATGGCTTGGGTTTGTAGCTCACCAAACTTTTGCACATTGATATCGTCTTTTTTGAATTCACCCCATGATCTGAGCATTTCTGACTCATCAACCCCTACTTTTACTGGGAATTCTTTGTCTGAGCTGGCATAAAGACCTTGCGCCTCATCAGAAGACAACCACTCTATCAGTTTAAGCGTCCCATCTGGATTGTCTGAACCTGCGACCACACCAGCACCTGAAATATTTACGTGTGTACCAGTCGTGCCTTGGTTTGCCCAAAATATTTTCACAGGGAAGTTAGGTTTTTCATCGAGCAGACGACCGTAGTAGTAACTGTTGGCAATGCCCACTTCACACTGACCAGCAGCGATGGCTTCTAGCATACTGGTATCATCACTGAACACGTCAGTAGCTAAGTTAGCGACCCAACCACGGACGATTTCTTCGGTTTTCTCTTCGCCTAAATGCTCCATCATACTGGCCACAAGCGACTGGTTATAGACCTTTTTAGAGGTACGTAGGCATAACTTGCCTTTCCATTTTGGATCGGCTAAATCTGCATAAGTAGACAATTGGTCGGCACTGACTTTACTTGGGTCATAAAAGATCGTACGAGCACGCAATGATAGCCCTGTCCACTGACCTTTTGGATCACGATATTTGGCAGGAACGTTGGTCTCTAACACAGTAGAGGATACTGGTTGTAACAAGCCTTGCTGAGCCGCTTGCCATAAGTTACCCGCATCAACCGTGAGCAGCATATCGGCTGGCGTGTTCTGACCTTCAGCTTGCAAACGCGCCATGAGCGGACCTGTACTATCTGTGACCAGCTCAATCTTCACACCTGTCTGTTCTGTATAACGGTCTAGCAATGGCTTAATCAGCTGCTCATTTCGCGAAGAATAAATAGTAATCGTTTGACCACCTTCACTCGTAGCACCATCATTAGCAGCTGGTTGCTCAGTAGCCGCCGCTGATGTCTCCGCCTCCACGCTCTCTTCTGTTGTAGATGAATTGCTACAACCAGCCAGTCCCAACATCATGCCAAATACGGCAACAGGCAAGATAAGCTTAGTAGAAGTTAGGTTAGCGCTAATGGCATTCAATGACATGGTTTTCCCCATAATGATGCTACGAAAAGGTGAGATAAATAGACGAGATGACAATAAGATAAGACGGCGCTAAAGACCTATAATAATAAGGTTCAATCACGCGATAATCTCTGAAACAACATACTAATAGAAATGATATTAATTATCAATACATTTGTTTAACTCAGAAATACACCGATAATTTGGCTCAATTGTCTCTTTTTAAGGACAAATTTATAGATCTTCATGGAGTAATGTATAGATTTTCTAAGTGATGGCATGTCTTAATTATCTTTCAATGATCTGCTGATTCACGACAGCAACCATTGACCTAAAATCACATTGACGGCGGCTTCTGTACGCAGGATGCGCGAGCCTATAGTCACTGCCGCGCAACATTGAGTGGCGAGCAGTGCTATTTCATAATCAATCCAGCCGCCCTCGCTACCGATACAAACCAGACTTGGCAATCCTAACGATGGCGGCTGTTGTAGATACTGTGTCAAGGATAGCTCACTATACGGGTGCGCCACGATGGCTCGATTGGTTACCAAACCTGCCAGCTCATCTTCCACGAATGGCTTGAAGCGTTTTTGTAAAGTGATACGAGGTGCTATGGTGTCAACCCCTTGTTGCAGCCCTTCTAATACAAACTCATCAAGGCGCTCAAGCATCGGACTTTGCCAATAGCTTTTTTGCGTGCGATAGCTATTGATTAAGATGATATCGCGCACACCAAGCGCGGTCATATCCATGATTAAGCGGCGTAGCACTTTAGGACGCGGTAGTGCCAATACAACGGTCAAATCTAACTTAGGTGGCGGCGAAGTGGTGAGCTGGATATCACGCAACTCAATAGCATCAGAGCGGATGCTCTCAATCACAGCAGTGCCCAAATGACCGCCCATTTGACCGATTTTCAGCGTATCACCAACTTTTGCTGTTAGCACTTTATTGACGTGATTTATTTGTGATAATTCATCAATATATGCCGCATCCGAAGAGAAGTTTTCAATGGGTAATAATAGACAATTCATAGCAGCTCTTGGCTTGGTTGTTGAATAGCATGCTGCTCGACAACCTCTTTAATCATGGTAAATTGGCGGGTCAGTACGGCTTGCTGTTGTCTCGTCATTCGCGCGCCAGCTTGCCCTGCTTGTGCCGCTACCTCAAGATCACTGAGCCAAGACACTAGCTGCTGATAAATGAGCGCTACCTCCTCTTTAGCGGCAGGCTTCTTACGAGAGGATTGTTGATTCGTATCATCATTAGTAGTAGCCGCACTAACAGTAACGGGACGATAGAAAACATTGTTTGGCTGATATAACGCGCCGACCTCCGCCAATTTATCCACCACGCTTTGGCAAGACTGCGTATAGCGTCCCATGAGTACAGGCGTTGCCACACTCGCTGGCTCAACGGGATTATGTCCACCGACATCTACTAACGAGCCGCCGACCAGTGCCACATCTGCCAACTTATACCACGTCATCAGCTCACCCATGCTATCAGCCAGATAGACTTGTGTGTCTACATGAATGCTATCTTCTGCACTACGCCGTGCCATTGTTAATTCGGACGCTTGAATGAGCGCTGCTACTTCATCAAAACGTTCAGGATGTCTAGGTACAATGATAAGCAGCGCATCAGCGAGCGCGGGATGAGACAATAGCTGTTGATGCAATGACAGTGCCGTCTCTTCTTCGCCACTATGGGTACTTGCGGCAACCCAAATCGGTCGACCAGCGATATTCATCTCTTTTGCTAATGTGGACTCTTTGGCCGATTCAGAATATTGGTTTGGTACGCTAGAATTTTCTGTATAGTTGTTTTCTATATCAGCCGCTTTATCTTCAATTTGAGGCGTATTAATCACCCATTTGAGTGAACCTGCGACACGAATTTGCGCGCTATTCGCACCCAATTGTCGAAAGCGTTTCGCTGAGTCGCTGTCTTGGGCGATAATCAAAGTCAGATTTTTCATCATGCTGGCACTGACCGCAGCAATTTTTTGATAACTTTTAAAAGAAGACGCTGACAGCCGACCGTTGACCAAGATACTGGGAATACGGTGTTCGGATAATTTGGTTAGGATATTTGCCCACAGTTCCGTTTCTACAAACAGAGCAGCGATGGGCTTGACATGCGCCAAAAAAGCCTCAATCACAGTTGGGCTGTCGACAGGTACGTAGCTATGGCTCATCCGACCTTGAGCAATATCATCGGCGAAACGGCTAGCACCGCGAGCAAAACCTGTCTGCGTGGTATTGGTTAGCCATATTTGATAGCCATCAGCCAATAATGTATCTAATAATGGCGCGACGGTATTGGTCTCGCCCAATGACACCGCATGACACCAAATAACGCCTTTATCAGTTTGCGCATTAGTCACTTTAGCCACTGGCCGCGGCGGATATTGTTTGCCAAAACGCTGCGCCACTTCTTGTTGATAGTTGTCGCGGTTGTGTGAGCGTTGCCAAACTTGGAGTCGATATAGCGGCTTAAGTAAGCCAATGGCGCACTGATAATACAAAGGCGCAGTATAAACAGTGCGGCTGGGCAACGATACTGGGTCAGTCGCTTCTAAAGCACAATCAGAGGATATAGGAGAAGATGGCATAAAGTTGCCCAGATTAGTAATGGCTTAAATAATATAGTCAATTCACTATAAAAGAGTGACGGCATTCACCTCTTTAAATTAAATCGACTATAGTAAGGTGACGGTAAAAAATGCGCCAATTCTACCTGAATTTAGCGATTAACAATACGCTTTACAGCGTGTTGCCATAAAATATTTTAGACAATAATTAGGATCAATATTGCCACTACGAGTATGGCGGCGAATAGCAGCTGATAGCGCTTCATGCTATGTTGCTCTTGTTTTTGTGTCGTTATCAGCGCTTGCGCCTGTTGCCATTGCCCTACTACGCTCGCCGCTTCCGCGTGTCCATTCTCCGCTGCTTGCTCTAGCCAATACTTGCCAGTATCTATATCTTGCGCCACGCCAACCCCTTGGTAATACATCTTGCTTAGTAGGCGCTGCGCACGACTGTCATTTTTGCTGGCTGCCTGCTTAACCCACTCAGCACCTGACGCTGTAGCAGCACCCTTATCAACCGCTAATCCTTCACCAAGTAACTCATACATTGCCAAATGTAGCATGGCAGCGCTATTACCCGCATGCGCCGCCTCTTGTAGTGTTAATAACGCTTGCTTTTTTGTCGTCAAATGACTCTCTGAAAAGCGCATTTGCGTGCGCGGCTGACTTTGCTTGGCAATATGCTGTTCTAACTGCTCTAGCACTTTATGGGCTTGCTGATATTCACTATTGCCAGCCGTTTGAATGACCTCTATGTTATCCAGCTCTACGAGTAGTTGCGTAAAAATCGCGGGCGTTGGCAATTCTTGAGGAGAAGACACTGACGATGGTAGTGGCTGCTCTAATACCGTATTTTCTGAGGTCGTATGAGGTTGCACTGTTTCTGATTTAGACAGCACAGGCTTAGTTTGGTTCTCTTGCTGAGACAGGTTCTGAGATTCTGGCACATCATGTGGCGTATGACTCAACCCTTCTTTTTCTAACGGTTCCTGACTATCAACCGTTTTAATGCGCTCTACACTAGCGCTTGTATTTGGTGTGCTGATATTAATGGCTGGTGTGATCGAATTAGCAACGTGATTGTCGTGCGCATGTGGCAACCTTGCGCTAACCGCTTGATACAGACCACTAGCCACTTGACCGCCTTGTACCGCCTTAAACGGCCGATCAATATGACCAAATAGACGCATCCCTATCGGCTCTATTGCAAAAAACAATGACGTAACGCTATTAGCATCAGCCGACTGACAATAGACAACCGCCAGATGTTGATAAAAATCATCGGTTGTAAGAGCCAGTTCAGGATAGCGCTTATGTAGCTCAAACTGTCCATACCAATGCGGCGTACTTTGCCATTGCTGTGCCAATACTCGCCCTGCATAAAACGCCAAAAATACCATAAAGTTACGATAGCGTTCATCGAGCAATAATGTCTCTTCATGCCATCGACCAGTTTTAACCATCTCACGGCGTATGTGCGACAGCAGCGTATCGACTCGCTGTAAGCTGGCCAATGACTCATCTAATATACAATCACGAAGCTCACTTTCGTAAGCAATGCCACCAGCGATAGGACGATCCGCTAGAAAGTCTTGCCAATAGCCTGCTGCAATATAGTCAAAGGGCGTTAGAGGTGATGCAGACGATGCATACATAGACAAGCGCATCCTTTATCGGGATAAATTAATAGTAATAAAAATAAGGTCATCATGGGACTAAACTGACATCAGTCGTTTACCTTACCCTAAAATCGAAAATGCTACAATAAAGGACTAAATAAGCGTACCACATTATCAAATAAACGCTCTGCACCATGGCGCTGTTGCCACTGCTCTAAACTCAAAAAACGGCAACTTTGTAAGTAGACTTCTTGACAATCAGCCACTTGAGCGACCATCTCTGGTGTATAAATGGCCAAGCTCACCTCCATATTTAGATAAAAACTGCGCATATCGATGTTTACAGTACCAAATAAACAATAATCATCATCGATAACCACTGTTTTGGTATGCAACAAACCACCCTTAAACAAGGCAATCGTCACGCCTGCCTCGAGCAGCTCTTGATAATAGGCTTGTGACGCATGCTGTACAAGAAACGAATCCACCTTTTCAGGGACAATCAGCGTCACCTCAACCCCGCGTTTGGCAGCGATCGTTAATGCTCCCGAGAGCGCCTCGTCAGGTACAAAATACGGTGTGGTAATGCGAATGCGTTTATTGGCGCGATGAATAACGGTCACCAATGTATTGTAAATCACATGGGCTGTCACTTGCGGTGCAGAGGGTATCAGCTGCGCCAGCACTCCTTCTACCATCGGCATCTTCGGTATCACAATCGATGTCGAGCCAATATTTGGTTGCTTATAATAGTCAATCTCACCAGCCAATACCTTTACCCGACTGTTTAAATCATTAATAGTTGGGTTCATCACATATAGTTTACGAGTATAGCCATTTACTCGCTGATTGAGCGCGTCTAGATTGTCATTGTTTTCCGCACCAATATCCGTGGCCACCACGATTGCCATGGCTGTCGTAATACTAATAGAGTGTTGACTAGTCGTGCGTATCGCCACATCAATCCACTGTCCAACGTTTTTATTTTGTTTAAAAAACCTCGGATCGACCAAGTTAAAGCTACCGATATAGCCAATGTGCTCATCAATCACCACAATCTTACGATGATTGCGCAAGTCAGAGCGCTTAAACAGGGTTTTAAATAAACCCACTGGTAGTGACTGATGGACAAAAACACCTGCTTTTTCTAAAGTACGATGCGCGCTACTATTAAAAAAACTAAAGCTGCCCACGCTATCGGCCAATATATGACACTCAACGCCACGCTGCGCTGCCGCTGACAGCGCCTCTATCACCTCTAGCACTTGTCCTTTAGGATAAACAATATAAAACTCCATCAAGATAATACTCTGAGCGGCATTGATATCTTCGATTAATCGCTGAAAAATAGTATGAGGATCTGTCAATAGCTGCATATTGTGATTAGGAAACACGCCCAGCCCCGTCCAGCGCGTGCCTATTTGACTGACACCGCGGTAGTTGGCTGGCAGCAGCTCTTGTCCCTGATCAAAAACCAAATTCTCACGCCGTGCCATATCATCCATCAATAAGCTTGCTTGGTCTACCCGTTGACGATAGCGCCGCCCTATCATCGGCTCACCCAATAGTATATAAGCGATAAAACCGAAAAGAGGCAAGGTATAGAGCACAGCAATCCAAGCAATAGACACACCGATATTGCGCTGTACCGACACAACACGTAGCGTCATTACTATCATGAGAACAATATGCAATACCAGACCCAAGCCTGCGAAGTCTCCCCAAGACCAGGTCGTAAAAGTTTGTTCAATAGTAGAATTTTCTATGCCCGCCTCCAACAATCAACATAAAATAAAGCATGAGTCGTAAAACACCCTCAATAGTATAGTAGTTTTTGACCATCAAACAATGACTAACCATAATAAGTTTTTAGGCAGCAACCTTAGAAAACACGTGCCTCAGACTACTATTAATAATAGCTGTCAGACAGTATTTTCAATTATTTTTCAAAATAGTTAAAAAACTGTTTGACAGCCATGTGTAAATCTATATAATACACACCCACAGCAGCAGAGCTTAGTGACAAACTTAGAGCTCAGTTGATGTTGAATAAATTGCTTAGCAATTGTTCGAAGGGTGATTAGCTCAGTTGGTAGAGCGTCTGCCTTACACGCAGAATGTCGGCGGTTCGAATCCGTCATCACCCACCACTATTTAGTATAGCGTTACTTTCAAGTAGTAGGCTAAGTGGTTAAATAAACTAAGTACGACCTAAGCAGCGGTAGTTCAGTTGGTTAGAATACCGGCCTGTCACGCCGGGGGTCGCGGGTTCGAGTCCCGTCCGCTGCGCCATATTTAAAACGAATTTAAACTCTCGAGTTTAAGCAAGTTTCGCCTCAAACATTAGATTGTTTGAGGTTTTTTTGTGTCTGCAATTCTCCTTAAAGCCTTTATCCGTAAGGGTTGGTTATTCTTTCTTTATCAACCCTTAAGAAGTAGTCCACTCTTTAATAATGTATTTTCTATAAGTCTGCATACATGCACTCTGCTTCTTGAAAATCGGTGACCAAGTGCTCGGTGACCAAACGGTGACCATTTTGTGACCAAGATTATTAAAAGTTGCTGATGGTAACTGATCCCCAAATTTTATGCTTATCGATAAGTTCAGGAGCTTAAAGGATCAGCCTCAAACTAAGTTTGAGGTAAAGACGGAAACCTTTCTACCCATTCACCGATAACCACTTTGTCAGTTTCAATACAAAATGGTATTGCCCACAACCTCAATTTTTCTCCTAAATGAAAACATTCCAAAGGTGTTTCGAACTGATGGTGTTTAGGATAAATAAGCATCATGTCTCCACTCCCATTCAAATATTTGTGACCATAAGCAAATAGCTGATAAATATCATCCTGTTCTATATCAAAATTCTTTTTATTTGAGTTTATTAACTTCCATTTGGTATCAAGTACATGGTAGTTTTTTCTTTCTTTACTGATTAATAGATCAGGCTTTAATTGAAAGCGCGATTTTAAACCTTTTTGGTCATTCACCATGTGCTTATTAGAAGCCTGTGTTGTTAGTTGCCAGGGCGACTTGATATCTCGTCGTAAGCATTTTGCCACATACTTCTCGAACAAAATTTCCATTGGGAATAACAATGCAATACCCCGATGCTCTCCCTTTTGAAAGTTTGGATTAAGCTTTTCAAGTATTAGTTGGCACCATGGCTTTATCGCTCGGTAGGATTGCAATATTTTGATGTCTGACCACTTATGCATTGAGTTTAGAGGCTCTCTAAGATTCGTTATAGGGTCTAAGATGTGTGAGAGCTCATTAGCCAGTTGCCAGTTCTCAGAACTCCTACAGTGCTGCTGTACGTAATCCAATGCTGTTTTGATTAGTTGGTTCTCAAGTCGATTTGGATGATAGACATCATGACGAATATGAAAAAGATGAGCTCGGCCAACCGTTTGCCTTTGTTGAACTGTAATATCAAGCTGGCCACGAATAAATCTACTTTCTTCTTCAATTCTTTGATAGTCAAATCTGAGCCCAGACGCTACCAGCTCCTTTAGCAAATATAAAAACTGGTAGTATATCCACTCATGAATAGGTAAGTTCATTCGATTGAGACTGGCAGATTGAGCCTCTTTATAGGATAGGTTTAATACGGAGCTTAGCATTTTGCATAAGACCTCTCTGCTCTTATCTGACTCTTGAGCACCTAATCCTGTCTTTGGTAGTATCTCAATACCTTCGCCGCAAGGACTTTCCAAATAACCTACATAAGATTGTAGCTCCAAGTATTGTGGACGCTTATAAGTAATAAACCGTCCATAGCTCTCTTTTTCACTTAATCCCACTAACCAATCAAATGTTTCTTGCTTGATAATAGCTAAATCTAAGCTAGGACATGCTGTCTTATCTGTAGTCAGCTGAGCATATTCTCTGACTTGAATCATGCTTCGCCATCCGAAGATTCAGGCTGAGTCTGATTTAGAATTTTCCTATAGGATTCAGGGTTGTTAAAAGCAGTCTCATTGATAAGGTAACGACGATCGTTTAGACCTTTAATACTACTATGGAATAACTCACTAACTTTTGGCAAAATACTTTCTGTTTGAATGAATTTTTCAGTGTGAAGTTTACTAGGATCATTCAACACCCAACTAATACGCTCCCAGTCTGAAAAGAAGTATTCTTGCAGTAACGGGATAATCCGTCTCTTAAAAATATTACCTAATTCAATTTCTTTTTCGGCATCTGAATCCAAGTCTTTCAAAGACCAGAAGTACGAATGACCTATGGTGTGTTCACGATCTAACAGCACTTCAATACGCTGATTTATTACTGTTAATATTTCAGATACAGCAATGCCATGAACTGTTATGCCATCTAAAAGTTCAGGCTTAGGTAATAGCTCAATAAAATCAAATCGTCGGCGTAATGCTAAATCTAGCTGTGCAAGAGATTTATCAGCGGTATTCATCGTTCCTAGCACGTAAAGATTTGAGGGGACTGAGAACGGTAATTTTGAATAAGGCAGTATAACTTCGCGCGCATCTGTACCACCTTTACGCTTATCAGGCTCAAGTAATGTAATAAGCTCACCGAAAATACGAGATATATTTCCGCGGTTGATCTCATCGATAATTAGTACGTGATTGTTTGAAGCTTTTGGCAAGTTACTTATAGACTGGCTATCTAGCGAGTAATCTTGATGCTCCAAACTTTTAGCTAAATCATCCCACGTAAATCTATTAATTTTATAACAAGTTTTCTGAGTTAAGTTTGTATTGTTATTTAAGGTATATATATCAAAATTAATATCTCGCAGAATCCAGTTTACCTTACGAGTATGGTGAAACTCTGCGAGCCCCTTGAAGCTTGTATCAAATATATAGTCTGACGTGACAATACCAACAGCTCGTACAGTTTTTTGATCCTTAAGGCAAAGTAACACATCTCCAATATTAATGTTTTCGGAAAAATCTTTAATAGAAGACCTATCGTTACTACCCATACCATTTAAATATTCTCTTTCCTGTTGACTACGCTCTGATAAATTAGCCTTTAAGTTACCCGTATATCCCCAACCTATACGAGCCTCATTATTATCAAAGCAATACTTACGTAGCTCTTTCTGATCTGAATCACCTAATGATATCTTCCAAAATTTTGGTTTTTCTGCTAATCCTTCTATTTTATTTCTAGTAACTATGTTGGCCGCACGGTCTGCAATCTGTTTGAATATCCCGTCTTCTATATCGTAGGAAATTTGCTTTGTGTCATCATCGGTTTTTGCTCTAATTCCCTCAACGAAGTCCTCGTAAGCAAAGCTTTGATGAAAGGTAGTAAAAGCTATACGCTGTTCTGATACGAGCTCATCGTACCTTTCTTTAATAACATTCCTCTGATCATCAGGATCTAAATCTTGTTCTTCCAGCTCAAAATACCATTCGGGATCTGCTAAGCTGACAGCTCGCCATGTGGTTGAGTAGGTTTTACCTGTACCTGGTGGTCCATATAGAATCTGATTAAGAGAACTATAATTAGAAATATTTGTGATTAACCTCTCATTTAATTCATCGTTGGAACTAGCCTCAATTGTCACTTTCTTTGGTTTAATGCCCAACTTATCACTATACAGAACTGACATAAACTGATGCGGGGTTATCTCTAAATCATGGTGTTTTTTGATAGATTGATATATATCAGTGAGCATTAATAAGCGTTGGATCACATTCTTATAAGGAGGTATTTCCGATTCTGGGAGACCGAACGCTTTCAGAAAATGTTTGATATGAACAGTAGAGGAAATAGGTAGGATAATGTTTGGATTGTATATAGATACTAAGCGAGCACGACGTCCCGCTCCCATAACACATCTAGGCTCTACACCTGCGCGATCATATACCTCATTATCTTCATCAATCCAAGTGATATCAGTGTTCACGTCAGCATCGATTATCACTTGATGTATATTAAGAACATAACTCAATGCATCATCGTCACTTAGGTCGCTCAAGCTTTGATGTTTATATAGTGTTCCATCTTTTTGTAGATAAAGTAGATGCCCTTTTGCCGTGCCCGGCATATAACGACCAAATATAGGCTGTAGACCGCGCTCTATCCATCGACAATAATTATCTGTGATAGATCCATGACCTAAGCAGTATTGCTCCTGAGTTAATTCAGTTATCTTATTTTTTGGAAACTTGCTTAAAAACTCTTCATAAAGCTCTTCAACACCTTCTGGTCTACTTGTAATCGCATCGTCTTGGCTTAACTCAATAATCTTCGATACTAAATCACTATCTATTTTTGTTGTATCCATACTGTTAGTTCCTCTAAAAAACTCAAAAATTACAATCAGAAAATGGTTTATAAAGCATTTAATCACAAATAAAAATTTTCTCGGCATTAACCCAGTGGGCGGTCGCTCAAATGTTTGAGATTATATAGATGCCACTAAAGGCATACACAAAGTAGGAGCGACACCATGAGTAAGTCTACACAAGCAAAGCCAACTTCGAACCAAGGCAACGGTGGGAATTGGCCAACTAAGAACGGTTCAAGCAATTCGTCAGGATCAAATCGCGGAAATGCAAAGCCTAAATAAATTCAAACATAATTAATTTGGAGAGGCAGATGCGGTAGCAAGCCACATCTGCTTTCAAAAATATGAGATATTCAAGCAACAAAGATTTTAATCATCATATAAAGCGCCTAATAAAGCAAGGCTGGTTATTTAGAAAGAAACGAAAACACAATCAGATCGTTGCACCATGCGGACAGTCTGTTACTTTTTCTAAAACGCCGAGCGATCATAGAGCTCTTAAAAATTTTATCAACGATATTAGACATACAAAAGAAGGTTATGCACAATGAGAACTACAAGCATTAAGACAAGCCCTTATTTTTTCCCTGCTGAAGTAGTAAGAGCTATTGCTAGAGCAATTGATAGCAAGAATGATAGTGAATCGTTAGATAACAAATGTCATGATCTATATCTAAGTAAGAATGAGCTTGACCAGCTTATCAATATACATATACATAAAGTTATCGAACGAGTTGAGCTAAAAAAATCAGTTGAGAACGAGCTTAAAGCTTTAATTGCTCAGATGTTTGATGATTATCTAAAGATAGTAGCAACCTATAATCTATCAGAGCAGCATAGAGATGACATTGGACCTTGGATAATTGAAGCATTTTTTTGCCCTTATTTAATTAATATTGTCTCTTTTTTAGGAACAAGAACAAGACCTTTTGAAAAATCTGACTACATTGAGCTAATCAATGATAACTCTACAGGCTTGGAGCTTACTTTCAAAATTATTGAAAAACGTGTTAAAGGTTGGAATTCTTTTTATACCAGTTTATCTAAGGGCGATAAAGATAAGATTACGGCATGGCGTCGCGGTGATGATCTACCCAGTTATGGCAGTTTGCTAGCGATTCTCAATCCTAATCACCATGATATATCAAAGAATATTCTGGTTTTCTTAATAACGGCTCGTGCTATTGCGTACTTTAAAAAACACAATGATTTTGAATTATTGACCCAATATTTAAAACCGCCTACATCTTTTAAAGCTCTGATGGTTCAATTCGAGGACTTACTATTAGCACTACATGAAAGAGATATGCAATATGTAGCCACTCTATATCAGAATAAAGATGAGCAATTTCTTCATCGACCTTCTACTATTATTTTAGAGCTTCTGACTTATAGTCTAAGCAGTTTTTCGAAGGATGAAATAGAGAAAGCTAAAGAGTATTTTGTTAAGACATTTGAGCTTAGCCTTTATCGGTCAGGACACTTATGCGAGCAGATTATCGAAGTCGGTTTCGTGATTGCTAGCTGGCAAGAGAGACCTGATATGAACTTAATATCAAAGCTAAAAAGTGTCCAAAACCTATATGGCTACACTCTACCTACGATATTGACTGAGGATACCAAACGTAAGAAGGAAAACCTAGTTGAAGACTGGGAAATCAATATGTGGCGAAGCAATGCGCAAAGGGTGTTCAATAAATTTAAGGTTGAACTACCAGAAAAATATAAAGTGAGCTCAGCTGTTCTACCTATACATTTAAACGCAAAAGAACTAGCACTTGACCTTAAAAAACCTAATAAAAAAGTGAAAATAAATAACAATGCCAAGCTTCATAGGAATAAGGGTAAGAGCAAGCAAGTAACGACACAGCTTATTTGGAACACATTACGAAAGGAACTAGATGCTGTTAACCAACTCTTGCAAGCTGGTGCTGACATCAATATCCTCTCTGATAACAACGAATCAGCTTTATTAGTCGCTTTACAGCACATGAATTTAACTGAGATTCATGAACCAGACGATAGGTTTTATCAAGCGCTCAAAGATTTAGAATACGTACCGAAAACGATTAATGCAATGACCTCTAAAAAGCATCTTTTGCCATTATTAAGTGCAGTACAGACAGGGCGACTTGAGGTCGTTGAACATATTATAAACTTAGGGGCAGATGTCAATAAAAAAGGCGGTGGAAGCCATCTAGATGCCCTAACCACATGCCTATTTTTAATTGGAACGATCAAAAATTCGAAACAGTTAAACAACCGTTTTTCTATGATCGCTGAAGATCCAAAAACTGCAGTAAAGAGAATGAGTGATTTTGAGTTTTCTGCTTTTGTTAGAGAAACTCAAGGTAGCTTGGGTTTCAATAGACAACAAGTAACGAACCATCTTGCTAAAATTATGAAAAGTTCGGACGAAATGGCTATTCTCAAAGAGTTGTGTGCAGTTGTCGAGCAGCAAACACAGGCAGGTTATGAGTTAATTGACTTAGATGAGATGCGTAAAATAGCAAAGCTACTAATTGATAAAGGTACAAACCCTAGCTCTAAGTATAACTGGCATGACATCGATGGGTACACTCCATTCTTGTTAGCCTGTGAGCTTAATGAAGCTGAACTGGTCTCCCATATGTTGAATAACGCTACTGAAGACTCAAAAGATGAAATCATCAATATGGTATATAGAGATCGTAGAGATGGTCAAGCTGTGAGCTATGAGAAAATCTGTCAGCACTTTAAAACTGATGATGTAATGGATATTGTAGACAGGAGTTTAACTTTAGTGAGTAGTGATAAAGTAAATTAACTTCATTAGTGTAATCTTTTAATATAACCTGATAGCCATAGGAAGATATCCTTGCTTTCAGGTTATATTAGATCGAATATACGCATAGCAATCTATGGCATACATTCAATGTCCGTAGTATTCCCATCGTTGTATATTCTGAGCTTAGGCTCCATTACTTTGTCTCCATAATCGTAGGCTATAAACTCAGGTTGATGTCTATCTATAGCTTGACCAATATATACACAAGCAGCATTTGAGGCACAAACTAATAGATGTACTTTTTTGATACCATGCATTTGATTCAAGTTAGTAAAAATCTCCTTAAGTCTATTAGCTAGTTTCTCACCCTCAAGTGGATGCGCTATTGCGCCATTACCGTATCCGTAACTCTGAGGAGGATATATATTTATTACTGGAAGCTTGTCTTGGGCTTGCTGATTAAGATGGTCAATTGTTGAATCAATCATTTCAGCATCTGCAGTTAGTTTGACGCTAACAATAACCTCTGATTGCTCTGGGTCAATCTCTGGCTCATCAATAATAAACGCATCTTCCCTAGGATCTACTCCAGGCCACATCCAACTACTAGCATCTCTGTAACGCAGCATTGGCATTAATTTGGATTTATTACCAAACTTCGCGCCAAAACCTATTAAAGCAAAAGTTGGACCTAAAACGAATACTGCAGCACCAGACCCTTCAGTCCGATCATGAATTCTATTAACACATTTCTCGATATTCTTTGAAGCATTCTCTTCAAAACTATTATCAAGATCCATTGACTCACTTGCACCAGAGTTCACACTAATAATATGATCTGATGCTCTATGTTCAAATACACTTAGGGACTTTGATATTGCCACTGAATTAGGTTTTTCTACATGCTGACTGTTTACACCCCAAGGAATAAAGAAAATATCAACTGGCGTATAATTTAGAGCATCAAGTAACTTGTTGCACAAATAAACATGCTCTTCACGCATTTTAGTTAATAATGGCGCTGGATAATATGAGCTTGCAACCCTATCTACCAAGCGATGATGTACATCACATAACAATAAAACGTTACTGGGTTCATTAGACAATAGAGTTGATAGATATAGTGTTCCTCTTGGGCCTTTAGTAGAGGATGCAGTGATATGAGCTAAATAGCCGTAGTTACCTTCATAACCTGTCAGTTCGTCTACATCTAAACGTTGACCACATCCTCTGAACATACATCTACCATGGCTATCATCCATGACTTTACGTATTGTATTAACTGTAAAATCTTTACCTCTACCACCATCATTAGTTTTCAAAATTAGATCATTTACAAAATCTTTTAACGACTCATTCGTTACAGAATATGAGCTTTGAAGACAACCAGACCATAAAGACATAACTTCATTTTTCTGATTTATATTTTTATTTTCAAAAACTTCAACTTCAGAAAGTCTATAATCCACCGTTATTTCAAAATTTTTACTTAAGTATTGAATGAATAAGTGATTGTCATTATCTGTAAGAGAAAACGTAAAAACATCAAGTAGCTCACCATCATTGAACAGCAATGTCAGTAAGTTATGGAAGCTTGCGTCTGAAAGAAAGCCAACAGAATCCCATTGCAATCCTGTCTCTTTAAGATGATCAAGATATTGTTTGGCTGAGTCAAGATCAGTAAATATAGTCTTGTTTAGGGTTTGATCATGCGGGATCTGAGTTACTACAGATAGATTATTTGTAGTCATTATTTAATCGTCCAATTCAGTAGAAAAAGGTAAATAGCCTAAAAATATTTTAGAGTTTTGAGAGTATGCAATCCAAAAGCCAATATGACTAGTACCAACGATGACGTACAAAATACGTTCCGATAAATATTTAGAACTAGTGAATTGACTCGCTAAATCATTTAAGTCCGTACTAGATGGATTGGGTTTTGGCTCAGGGTGTGTATGCCATAAACCTAGCAGACCACCAAAACCTTTGGTATCTTTCCAATATTTTTTCAGAGCTTTATCGTGAGATTTGGAACGAAAGAAAGTGGTGCGAGTACGTCTATCTCTGAACATTGGCGTAGTTAAGTCGTCTACTACTATTGTATGACTGTCTGGATAATAGCTACCTAATAATATACCGCCAGCTTCCTTGGATTTGGCTTGTGACTGTCTAAAATCGAACCATGTGGATATGACAGACTCGGCTATTGCGCCATCGTATGCTTTATCATTTTCTTTTTCTTTCCATATAATGCGCTTATTTAGGTACTGCAACATGAGCAACCTGCCACTTTAATAGTATTTAAAGACTGTAAGTAGTAGCCACCATTTTGTAGAGCCAATGCGTGATGTTTGGTGGCCTTCAAGTTATAGTTGGTCGGTAACTTATTGGTAGCGCACCATGACTGTAATCCTACTTTATTCTCGATTACATATTCAGCCATTATTACTGCTGTTTTCATAGCATGAACTGAACCGTATGCAGTGAACGCTCCAGCACATCCAGTGATATTTCTTGATAAAACTATGCCTGAAGGATTACTAAACAAACTGGTATTTATATAATTTGAAGGATTGCCATCGTGATCATAGTAAAGACATTTTAAACAGCCATCCTCATTGCTTTTGAATCCTAGAATATGACCACCCAACCCGTAAGCCTCTAGCCAACCAGATATAACTTGGACATTCGCCTCGTAAGTATATAAGCGGCGGCACACCTCTAGTTCTGTGGGAGGGTGACCAGTAGCTAACACTATGGAATGAATTTCAGATAGCTGTTCATCATTCTGGCTATTAAGCCAGTTTAAGATATTAGTTTTGTAGACTACTACTTCTAATTCAGGTATGTTTTGTTGGAGACGATTTTTAAGGGCACTAACCTTTGACTGGTTGACATCTTGTATTCCAAGGTAATGCCGCATAATATTGTCGGTTTTCATATCATCATAATCAACCAGTATTAATTTATCGACATCTGACTCAGCCAGTATCTCTGCAACTCTTGACCCAACTGAACCGCATCCGGCTATCACAACAGTTTTCTTACTTGAAAATTGAGACTCCATGCCAGTACGATTAAGTAAATACTCGCGCCAACCGCGCTGCAAGGTTTGAATCTTAAAATTGCGATATTTATTCGAAGCCATATCCTGATAATAGGAGATGACCAAGTAAGTACGCATTTTAGGCGTAGGTATCTCTAAGAGAACGATTTTAAACTTACTTTTCTTATTTAAGCTGTCTAACTGTTGGGTACTGAAGTTTAAGGTTTGTTGTTCCCACCAGTGTTCATCAAAGGATGTGAAAAGATTAGGAATAACAAAATTCTCGATACGAGACAGGATTATTTTAGTTACTTTTATAGCAGTGTAAGGGTTGGAGCTAGGTGGATGTTGACTAGCTCCGTCAACTAAGTATTTGATATGATGACACTGAGGTGTATTACGTTGTTTCGTAAGATTAATACACCATGCATATAAGCTGTCAGACTGATTTGGATTATGCGTCGCAATAACAATAGGGTCATCCGATACGACTGTTTGATTGTAACCATCGATCTCTTCGTATAAAGCCTTTCTGTTTCCAGCACTGTAAGATTCAAGGGCATTCGTCAGAATGCTTATAGCCGTATCTACAGCATATTTGAAGAGGCCAAATAAGTCAGCGCTATCAAACATCTCACCTTGATGATCTGTGACACATATCAAGCCGTTATTACCCACATGATCTAACGCTGGCAAGTTGCACTGAGCAACTGACACTGTAGGCAATGATAGCCAACGCTTTTGATCAATATATTTGACTGATAAAGGTACTGTCTGACCATGAATATTTAAATCAAAGCCGATGGCTATAAAACCATCCTTTTTATCATAGCTCTCAATGCTTTTACCACCAAGAGATTGAATATAATTTTTGAAGCTTTGCTGTATGCCATCGCTGATTTTCATAACATTACCTATGCTGATGAGCCAGTACTGACATATGGCGCTTCATTACTCTTTTTAGCTTTATCGATTTTGTCCACTACTGGAAAGTCATCACCAAAAATTTTTCTTAATGTCTTACTGGCTTCATGCGCGTCTGGCTCATTGACGGCTGATTGTAAATTATCTCTTAGTGTCTCAAAACGCTCCTTAGTAATAGCCATATCCTCATCGTTGACAGATTTTAGCAAGTCACCACCTGGTGTTATAGGCAGATTAATGCTGAGACGACCAAAGTAATCAAAATTACTAAGGATAGTTTTAATTAAATCCAGTAGAACCTCTCCATCATTCTGGGTATCTACATCTGGTTCTAACCAATGATACGCTGCCATAGTCAGTCCAATGCTATGGATACCAACATATTTATGGTTGCGCCACCTTTTTAAGTAGCGTACACATCTACGAAACTGTCTACGTTGATCAGAACCGTTATCCTCATAGGTATCATTACCTTTATATAAGCCATTGATTATTGAGTTGATACCTTCAGGATCCGCTGCCTGCCAAATTCGCTTATCTTCAGTTAACCCTTTTCTACCTTTAGCTAGATAGTATGTATCATCGTATTCGTTGTTAGATTTGGCATATATTGGTAAATCAACATGATAATCAGCTATCCCATTTTTTTTATATGTTACTGTAATACAAGATCGACTTACCACTACATCACGATTTGTATGTTGGATACATTCTGCTATTAACTCTTTTAGATCTACAGTATCTTCATAATCTTCAATATAACAGTCAAGAAGTACACCAACATCGATATCATAATCACCAGCTCTGACAGGTTTAATACCCGTATTTAAAGCGTAGCTTCCTTGGTTGAAGCTTCTTTCATACTGAGGATAACCATCGTCTTTTCTTTCTGCCAATTTACTCTTAAGCTTATCGATGATTAGGTCGCGTTTTTTACGTAAAAAGTCGTTCTCTTCGTAAGTGCCTAATTTAATAGCATTATGAAATTCTAAGAACTGTTTTTGTAAATCTGCCATATACGTTACCTCTCAATAATTGTTAAGTTTTAATAGTTATAGAATATATCAAGTCTCTACCAACATTGATAGGTACAGAACATTTGCATACGACAAGTAATGTCGCATCCATCCAAGTCAACGCTGAAAAATATCCAACAATAGCTTAAAGTAGCTCTACCAAAGCAAAAGCTTAAGATATCGTATTACAGGTCGATATCTGGTGAGAGCAAGCGGGTTATATGATAAATTACCACTCAGAATATTAAGCACTAAACATGCCAGCCATTTATGGCTGAAAATAAAGAAGGAAGTGAGGCGATATGCCTATATTGAACTGGTTGAATAAAGAGCAAGCGTTGACCACAGCGCGTGACTGTCCGTATCGTCTATTAGAGTTGGTACCGGAATTATCGTATGGCGAGTCAGATACTGACAATATGCTTATTCAAGGCGATAACCTCGATGCATTGAAGGCGCTCATTCCTACGCATTCAGGGAAGGTAAAGTGCATCTTTATTGACCCGCCTTATAACACCAAAAGTGCTTTTGAACACTATGATGATAATCTAGAGCACAGCAAATGGCTGTCGATGATGTATCCACGCTTGGAGCTTTTGCAGCAACTATTATCTGAAGATGGTTCAATCTGGATTACGCTTGATGATAACGAAGCCCATTATTTCAAAGTTATTTGTGACGAGATTTTTGGAAGAGCAAACTTTATAGGAAATATAATATGGCAAAAAAGAACCTCGCCAGCTAATGACGCTATATATTTCAGTAAAGATCATGACAATATTATTGTATATGCAAAAAACAAAACTATATGGCGCCCTTATAGGTTGCCATTGAATGAAGCTCAAGCTAAAAATTATAAAAATCCAGATAATGATGAGCGTGGATTATGGAATTCAGCAGCTTACACTTGTGCGAAGAGTTCAACAGAGCGACCTAATCTTTACTATCCTATTATCCAGCCGAATACAGGCGAGGAGATTTGGCCAAAAAAAACTCGAGTTTGGGCTTATGGACAAGAAACTCACGAAAAACATTGCGAAAATAATATGATTTACTGGGGTAAAGACGGACTATCAAAGTCACCTCGAATTAAAAAGTTTATTGAAGACGCAAAACCAGTTGTACCTAGATCTATCTGGATGAATTCAGAGGTAGGTCATAATCAAGAAGCCAGAAAAGAAGCGCTTAATTTATTTTCAGATACACCATTTTCCACACCTAAACCTGAAAGTTTGATGCAGCGTATCCTTCAAGTAGCTACACAGCCAAAAGACCTTATCCTAGACTCGTTTCTTGGTTCTGGTACTACAGTTGCAGTAGCTCATAAAATGAACCGCCGTTATATCGGTATTGAACTTGATGAAAATGCAGTCACTCATTGCCAGCCAAGGCTAAAAAAAGTAGTCGATGGTGAGCAAGGTGGTATTTCAGAAGACGTCAACTGGACAGGAGGTAGTGGCTTCAAATTCTATCGCTTAGGTGAAGTCATTTTTAGCGAAAATGGCTCTTTAAGAGAAGGTATCAGCTTTGATTCGCTTGCTTCGCATATTTGGTATGGCGATACCCGACAAGCACTACAACAGTCAGCTAAATCACCACTACTTGGCGTGCACAATGGCGTCGCTTACTACCTACTTTATAACGGTATTTTAGGTGATAAACGTCCTAACGGTGGCAACGTACTCACATCAAAAGTGCTAACAATACTGCCACCTCATCCTGAAGACCCAAAGAATGGTAAAAAAGTCATCTATGGTGAGACGAGCCGAATGGGAGACGCCCGTCTCAAAAGTGAAAATATTATATTTAAGCAAATACCATACGATGTGAAAGGAAGATAAGCGATGTTTGAACTAAAGAGCTATCAGCAAGGCGCACTTGACACACTTACGAGTTTTTTTCAGCGTTGCCGTATGGATGGCGATATTGACACAGCATTTCAGCAGACACTACAGGATAATAATTTTGTAGAAACCCCTTACCGTGCTTACTCTTTTGATGATACACCTTATGTCTGTATTCGTATTCCGACAGGAGGCGGCAAGACTGTGCTGGGCGCTTATGCGGTATCTACAGCTGCGACTCATTATCTATCGCAAGATTTCCCGATTGTATTATGGCTAGTACCTACTACTACCATTCAGCAGCAAACCGTCTCGGCTCTCAAGAGCAATCCAGACTATACTGATCATTTAAACCGCGCTTTTGCCAATCAAGTCAGTGTTTACGATATCGCTGATGTCAATCAAATCCGTGCCCAGGATATTGGCAATAAAACAATTATAGTAGTCTCTACTATTGCTAATTTACGAGTAGCTAAGACGTCTGATCGTAAGGTATATCAGTATCATGAAGACTTTGAACCGCATTTCGCCAAACTGAGTCGTCAGCATCCTTTTTATGACAAGCTTGAGACCGTCAGTGAAGATGATGTTTCTGAAAACGGTTTGACCGTCAATGATATAGGTAAGATAAAGTACTCTTTTGCCAACCTATTAGCACTTTATAACCCTCTAGTTATTGTCGATGAAGCCCACAACGCTAGGACGTCATTGACCTTTGATACCCTAAAACGTGTGCATCCTGCGGCTATTATTGAGTTTACTGCAACCCCTAACACCTCAACGACCAATGGTAGTAATATCTTATATCATGTCTCAGCGGCACAACTGAAAGCTGAAGAAATGATCAAACTACCTATCATTTTGACCGAGCATATTAATGGCTGGGAAGAAGCGGTACGTGATGCGGTATTAACCCGCGATAGATTAGCGCTTAAAGCACAACAAGATATCGACTATATACGTCCTATCGTCCTACTACAGGCAGAGAACAAGAACGGCAAGGTAACGGTTGAAGTACTCAAAAAGTGTCTAATTGAAGACCATGGCATTACTGAGGATAAAATTGCGGTAGCCACAGGGACACAGCGAGAGCTAGATGGCATTGATCTTTTTGACCCTAACTGTTCTATCGAGTACATCATTACTATAGAAGCTCTGAAAGAAGGCTGGGATTGCTCATTTGCCTACGTATTCTGTTCAGTCAAACAGGTTTCTTCTAGTAAAGATGCTGAGCAGCTATTAGGACGTGTATTGCGCATGCCTTATGCAAAACGTCGCATGATAGAAGATCTAAATAGAGCTTATGCCCATTTGGCCACCACAAGTTTGGCACAGGCAGCAAAGGAGCTGACAGATAAACTCATCTCAATGGGTTTTGAAGAGATGGAGGTAGCTACGTTCCTTCGACAGCAAGATGCCAATCAAGGCGATTTATTTGGTCAAGTAGATAAAGATGACGCTGTAAACTCGAAACCTAAGTTGACACCACCTTCTCTAATGGTTGAGGTGCAGGATACGATAGATACTACCGAGTTATCAGAAGAAGAACGCAGTAGCATTAAAATATCTGAGGTAGATGGTCGCCAAGTGGTTACGGTTACGGGTAAAGTTTCAGAGCCGTTGAAAAAAGCCATTACCAAAGTGGCCGTTGAAGATAAAAAAGAGATTGAGACTTCAGTTGATAGGCATAACTTCAGTGTACATGCCGCTTTGTCACCAGCAGAGAACGGAGTGAAATTTGCTCCGCTACCAAGATTGTGTGTCATGGTTCAGGGTGAGCTTGAACTGGTTGAGAAAGAAGTATTCTTGGATGTATCAGGTTGGAATCTATTAGATTATCCAGCTAAGCTCGACTATCAGCCCACTGAAGAGACGACAAGCTTCCTAGTCGATGTAGAAGGCAAAAAAGTTAAATACAATCTTGCTCATGAGTCACAAACTTTAAATCTAAACCTGGCTAATACCGAAGTGACCCAAGATGAACTTATAGGCTGGCTAGACAATGAATGCCGTCAAAGTGATGTCACTCAGCGTGAAATGACGAGTTTTTTAACTAAGGTAATCAACCAATTATTGCAAATACCCGCGCTGACACTCACTACTCTCATACGTAATAAGTATCCACTTGCTCGTTCTATACAGGAGCTGGTATCTGCATATAGACAGCAAGCAATGACTAAAGGATATCAGCAAACCTTATTCGCAAATGATGCTGACGTGCTTACGACTTATGATTTTAGTTACGAATTCAAAGCAGATAATTATCCAACACGACCACCTTACTATTCAGGTAGTTATGCATTTGACAAACATTATTATCCGCAAATCGAAGACATGAAATCTTCAGGTGAAGAGTTTGATTGTGCTCAGACTATTGATCTACTACCTCAAGTGAAGCATTGGGTGAGAAATCTAGTTAGACGAGGAGAAGCATCGTTTAGCTTGCCACTGGCGCATACCAACTTTTATCCTGATTTTATCGTTGAATTGCAGGACGGTCGTATCTTGGTGGTGGAATATAAAGGTAAGCCTTACGAAACCAATGATGATTCAGCAGAGAAACGTATGGTAGGCGAACTTTGGGCAAGTCATAGCCAGGGTCAATGCTTATTCTTAATGGCGGTGAAAAAAGATGATAAAGGTCAAGACGTGCGGCAGCAGATACTTAACGTTATTGGGCAAAGTAGCTAACCTATGTATAGTTTGCTAACGTACCTAGATAACATACCTGATCCTGAAGATCTGGCTAGTGATATTATCGATAATATTGAGGCGGGGCTGGCAAGCTTTAGGGCTGTTCTGGATGAGCTTTAGGGTTAAGTTGTTAATATATATACCGATTTAAATTATATCTTTAAAAGTTAACTCTATTATTTTATACAAATTACGAAATTATATTTAAACGAGATAATTTGATGCATGAATATTCACACGAAGAACTACAAAATGATTCTGATGAAGAGCTCTTTATTAAGCTTAAAGAGGCTTGGAATTACGACGCCAATGAACCTTTAGAGGTATACGGTACACTTAAAGAGATCACTCCATCAGGCGGACGTTCTTTCTATGTTTTAGAAGACATTAAACATATCCATAGAAATGAAAAACTAAGATTTCCTTTAAATTATGACCCGCCTGTGCAAGGTGTATTTATTGGAAGACTTTCAAGATTTAATATTGAGCACGTCACAACAGGGAATAAAGCTAAAGCTAGAGTTACCTTGTCACCCAAAGATGAGCGCGATAAGCATAACAATCCTTTTGATTTGATGGCTTTAGCGCTAGATCTCTTAGTTGCTGTTGAGAGCGTTGATGAAGAGTTTGACTTTACAAAATCCACTTTAAATTTTCTTCAGATTGAAGAAGATCAGTATCTAGAAAGCTATTTATACAAATTGCATTTTGATAAAGCTGTAGAAAAAATTGATCAAGAATTAATAGCAAAAAAAAATGAATTAGAGAGTCAGCTACAGTTAAAAAAACAAGAAGTTGAAAAAATAACTGAAGATTTAGATGTAGAGAAAGAATCCCTCAAAGGTTCAAACGACCATCTAAACATCAAACTAACCGAACTTGAGAGTCAAAAAACAGCTTTATTACAAGTTTTAGGTCAAGTTGAAGAAAATGTATTAATTTCTCAAAAGGCTTTAAATGAAGCTGAAACTGAATATGAAGATTTTATAAAACACTTGGATAGCAACATGGCAAAGCTCAATGATATTCTCAAAACAAAAGCAGAAATGCTGAAAAAAATCGACTTGTTAGAAGAAGAAGATTTAGACAAGTTCCTACTTAAATTAGAAGAACGAGATAAGAGAGAAGGTCATAAGTTCTCTGAAGTTTTTGATTCTAATTACACGCAAGCAGTAGCTTACATACAAGCTTACTTATGGCAACGTAAGATTGTCTATAAACGTAGCGTTTTAGAAGACTTTCTAGCATTAATCTCAACAAATGATCTTATTATACTTGCTGGTGACTCAGGTTCTGGTAAAACAAACTTGGTTAAATCATTCGCTAAAGCCATTGGTGGTAAATCTATTATTGTACCTGTTAAGCCCAACTGGACAAGTGCAGAAGATTTATTAGGATATTACAACCCTTTAGAGAATAAATATCTGTCTACTAAGTTTTTGGATGCGCTGTTAGAAGCCCAGCAGAATCCACATGTTCCCTATTTAATATGCTTAGATGAAATGAATTTAGCACGCGTAGAGTACTATTTTGCTGATTTTTTAAGTTTATTGGAGGAACGCGATGAACAACCTGAAATCCAGCTTTTTTCATCTTCTGAAGGTGAGGTGTTAGCTAGTGAGTTAAAAAACTTTATTTCGCTTATTAATGACACTGCAGTAAAACTAGATAATCGTGATATTAATGGCTTTATAGATATTATGAAAGATGAAGAATTCAATGCCAAGCTTCATGAAGTGTGTGGGTTCAAAGAAGGCGATTCTCTCTTGAAGTATCATAGCTATCTTAAAAGAATGTTAAAGAGTTTCTTAAATACGCCGTCCTCTATAAAGTTGCCTCAAAATGTACGTATTATTGGAGCGATAAACGTAGATGAAACTACCCATTATTTATCACCTAAGATCTTAGATCGTGCACATATTATGAAGTTCGGTAGTCCTCTTCTGGCAGACTGGAGCTTAATCGAAGATGAGGTTGAGGATTTTGATTTGGATATGAGTTTACCAATTAATTTTACTTCGTCTGAGCTTGGTGAGCGATTACCGTATCCTGAATTTGATAGAGAGTCAGAGTTAACACAAGATTTAATCACGTTGGTTAAAGATTACCTTGATCCACTAGGCATTGAATTCGGCTTACGTACGATACGCCAAGCCTTGGGATATTCTGAAGCACTAGGTAAATTTGAGACAAAATACAAGATAATTCTTAATAATATTATTCTACACAAGGTTTTACCTAAGTTGTTATTTGACGGAAGAAAGATTGATAACCAAGGTAGACTTCGCGAAGATATCTTAAGAGCAATGAGTATGCATCTACAAAACGAGCTTAATGGCTTGAGTTTTTATGATGATGCCGATAGCAGTATAGCTGAGTTGTTGAAGGTTATTGGTAATGCTGAAGCAAATGATTGGGTTGTCAACTACTGGTCAAGATAATGTTTAAATTCCTCGAAATTAAATACCTAGCGATACAATGGACTGATAAAGAAACGGTCTTCAAGCTAGAAGAAAGTAACGACACGCTTACTATAGAACAAACTGATAATGGTACTTACGGAGACGGAACTGTTCAAACAGTAACCTATCCAAAAGTGCATCATTACCTTGGTTTTAGTTTTGAAGGTGAGGTTTCACATACCCCATATTTTGAACTATCAAATGGAAAGCGTGAATATTTAGTTTGCTTGAAGTCACCTAAAAATAATAAGACTTGGTGGATTCAAAATAGTGGCTGGGACAAGAAGAATAAACGTTATTACAGTGAGCTATACCGCACAGTAGGTAAACTATCTTTAGTAGTTCAAAACAGATCGTTAGAGATAGAAAATAACGACCTAGAATTCACAGTTAAAGAGCTTGAACACTATCTAAGCGATTTCAAAAACGATTTGTGGCTACTGATTTTAGATACTAATAATCCCGCTAAAGCAAAAATAAGCAAGGAAGTGCCAAATATATTTCAAGAGGATGTATTAGAAATATTCAAAAATTTTGTTGATGTATCAATAAATCTGATCAAAAACCCCAATATGTTTCTATCTGAGCGACAAAACTTATTACCAATTAAGAAAGTTAAGCCTATACCCCGAACTTTTAGAGAGTTAATACAAAAACCTAATCGAAAATACGCTACTGGCAGAGATTTTTACGAAAGCTATGACACTTCAGAAAACAGATACATCCACTATTGTGTATCTAAGACACTTTATTTATTACAAAATCTTGATCGCTTAGCAAAGAATCAAGTTAGTAGCTATCAACAGAAAATTGATGATACAAATGAATGGAAAGATGAGTTATTAAATCAGGAAGTTAACGTTATTGATAAGGATGTATATCAAAATGAAATTGACACTATTAAGTCTCAGATACTAAGTATAGTTACTGAGTTTGGAAAACTAAAAATCAATATTGAGCCAAAAGAGTGTCATGAATTTCATCGCTTAACTTATCATAACTTCAGTATTCGCCTCAGTTATAAACTCAAGGAAGAAAATGGGTATTTCATTAATGAACTGGATGGAATCAGTAGAGATGATTTTAAGAAGCGCTACGGAGCTGATACTATAGTATTTAAAATTAATGATCCTGATTATGCCAATGAAGATTTTAGCAGAATAACTAGTCTAAACTTTGCCGGTTTTTGTACATATAATAGATATATTAAGGAATCCAATAACAGTACTGGAAATCAATCAGATGTAATAGTCACTGATATATTCAAGTTTAATAAAATTACTTGGATAGATTTCGATATAAATAATATTTATGAATATACAAAATTAGCGAATAAACTTAAAGAAATGGAGACTCGCAAAGTTCAGCTTGAGGAAAAAAATTGGACAGAACCGCTTAATTATAAAGAGAAGCAAGAGTTTAACAAAGAAGCTTCAATATTAGAGCGCAGAACTGAAATCTATAAACAAGCTAAAAAGCAAATTAGTACAGTGTCGACACAACTTCCTACACAAATCTCAATTTTGAAGCAAGTTTTAAATTTCTTTACGACAAACAACGTCAAAAAGCAAGCAAACAGCCCAAATAGTATGGTGTTCATTCAAAATCCATTGTATGCAGGCTGTAAAAAGTTTTTTAAACAAATTATGGACGTGAACGGTTTGGACCAAAGTCTATTTGATGCGATGTTAGAAATAGATGAGATAGGTTTGGTTAATATATCTAATCTATACGAGAAATGGTGTTTAATTAAAACTATTCAAATACTCAAGAATATTTATGGTTTTGTTTTACAAGAGGACTGGCAAAGCAAACTAATTCAATCAGTACAAAGCGAGCAGTACAACATAAGTTTGATGATGAAATGTGAAAACACATCTCAGTCAATTAAAACAACCTATGAAAAAGTACTCACTAGCGGCAGACGTCCAGATATTGTAATCGATTTAACTTATGATATTTACAGTGTTTCATATGACTCAAATTCTAAAAATTATATTATAAACGTCATTAAGACTGTTACCAAACGTCTAGTTTTAGATGCTAAATTTCAAAACCTCAATCAGAATTCACATGATAGTTTAATAAATCAGCTATATTTTCCAGAAGATGAAAGCGATCGATATAAACCTAATCACTTAAAACATAAAAATTATTCTGAAGATGGTCATAATCAAGTATTTATTATTCATCCAAAACCTAAAGTTATCGAAAAACCTACTAGTCCATTAAAGTGGGGAAGGTTTTGTGACTATGGTCAGAGTAATGAAGCTAGACATAAATACGGAGGCGTCTTTCTTAGTCCTAGTCTTAATCATCCACAATCAATCGATAACTTACAAAGATTGATTGGAATGTTTTTACAGCAGAACGACCAGAAAGATTATGTTGAAGGTCGAATATTTCATAATATGAGTTGTATAGCATGTGGTAACTCAGAAAATAATAGCTTGGATTTAAGTTACTCACAAACTCAAGGTAAGAATGATATTTGGACATTGAAATGTTATAAATGTTCTCAACTAACCATTCAAAGTGTTTGTTTTAACTGTAAAAACATCATTTTTAAAAATGGTTTGAAATGGGCTTATCATAGAACTCGAGCTGAACAAGTCTCGAATGTAGTTTGTCCAGATTGTGAAAGTTTTTTATAGTATAACTTTGAGGGATGTAGTTTTATGAATGGTCATTTTACTTTGTACATTGATGAATCGGGTGATTTTGAAAGTCCTAATCAATCTTGGCTGATTGGTGGACTAATCATTGCTGATTCATTCAAGAGTTCAGAAGATAAGTTACGTGCTGCGATACACCCTCTTATCGAAAAATATGAGCTAAACGGTCAAGATGACTTTCATCTAACTGAAATACGTAGAAACTCAGGTAATGATAAAGCTTTACATATTGCCACAGATTTATTTAAAACTTTAAATTCTGCTAATACGTCGTCTTGCTTCGTTACTACTATTAATAAAGCTAAAGTCAGCGCCCATAACCTTGAGCGTACCTACCGCTTGATGCTTTTAGATTTGATTATTCAAGCTGAAACTGCCGTTCACGAATTTTTCAATTCTGAAATAACTCATTTAGACTTAGTTATAGCGACAAGAACGATTAATACAGTCCGCCAAACTACTGAATTTAATATTGATCAGGAAATATTGCAGGCACTGCCTAAAGCAGTAGAGTCAGACTTAGTAGCTTCGGGACAAATTGCCCTATTGAACAATATAGAAGTACATATGAGAGATGCCAAATATCAATGGGGACTAATTTGTGCGGACTTCATATGCAATATAACTTACAACCAAAGATTTTCAGAAAACTATAAGATTTTGAACGACTTAAAAGATAATCGGCAATTATTTTCTTTTGAAACTTTTGCTTCACCTGAACTAAGAAGGATCTTGAATCATGAGCGTAATCAAAATTATATTAATGCATTGTTCGATAGCCTAAAATTAGTAGATAAACATCCTAAAAATAAAGATTATGAATCTACTTTGTACCGACTCATCAAGACGGTATTTACACGGACAGGCTCTTCTGGAGCAAAAATATACTTCGAAGGACTATTAGAAAGGATATGGCGTGATAAGACAGTCTATAAAAGTTATTTTCAAAAATTAAATATTTTAATAAAGCTACTACGTATACTTGAAGATGCTAATACAGAACTAAGTATTCGCAATTTTAATTCTTTTCAATTTAAATTAAATAATTTAACTTTACTGTGCTTGAACCATATCGGTGACGTTGATAAGGCTAAAGAAGTAGTACAGAAACAAAAATCTATAATTAACGGAATTATATCAGACCCAAGCAATTTTCCAATAATATTAGATTTTCACTCTAGAGAAATAGAGATATACGTTAACTCTTTAGATTTTGAAAAGTCTGAAGTTTTAGCTCGTGCTCATTGGGATATGATAGATGAGTATCGCAATATCTGGGAGTTAATTTCACCTGATATGGAGAAGTCAGACTTCTTACGTTCTAGTATGGCAATTCGTGCTAAAAGCACCCTAGTACGCTGCATGACACTAAATTATAGCTCTGATAAAACAGAAGTAATCCAAAGCTATATTGAAGATATATTACCCTATCTAAGCCATAAATCTGATAAGAGCCGTATTTTCTGCCTGAGACTACTAATACTAAGTAAAGAGCATCGACTAGATGAGGCTATCAATGTAGCTATTGACTATATAAGTGGAAATGAAGATGTTCAAGAGTTTGACTACTTCTTCTTTCTATTTATACTAAATCAAAAACTGCTTATCTCTGAAAAGTCAGATATTAAGGAATTGATAACGAGAGTTAACGATATAGTGAACGGTATTTCATTAAATAGTTTCTCCATGCAATATATAGATATGTTGAGATGTCGAGAGCTAAGCTTGTTTTATCATTTTAAAGGTTTGAAAAGAGAGTCCCATGATTACCTCAAGAGCGCACAAAGCCTTGAACTAGTGGAATTAAGTCCTATTGCAAAGTATTTGTCTGCAATGAACCAAGTTCAGTTAGACTTCATTAATAATAATTTAAAAAACCTTAATCATTATGATTCTAACCACCCTAAGTTAAATATAAATAGTATCGAAGCATCAATAGATAGCGATTCACCTAATCTACTATTTAACTTGCGATATTATTTAGCTAGCTAAGCTAGCTAAGCTTGGTAAGAAACATAATCGAAATACTAATTTGGCTCAATTGCCATAGTGAAATTCCCTTCTTTAATATTTCTTTAGTAAAAAAAGTAGAATGAAAGAATATTTGCAGAAGAGAAGAAGCTTAAATCAAAAAAGCCAGATAGTTCAACTATCTGGCTTTTGAGTATAATTAAATTATTACCTACCAACTGTAAGCTGCCCGCCAGAAAAGCTAATACATGGTTCGCAAAACCAAGATGACTGTTTTCTGATATAAGGTATATCCGCTGGCACATCAAGTTGATACGGTCGTCCACAGTACTCACAATGCACATCATCTAAATAAGCTTGGCACTCCGCTAATATGCCAAACAAAATATGATAATCGATATGGTATTGTCTGCAGAGTATTTCTATATACTCTACATACCGCCCATCATGCTCGTATGCCCAATAGTCTTCACATAGTTGTATGTCGGACTGATCTGCATTAGCGCTAAAAATAAGTTTTAAGCTCATGGTTATCTCCAAACCAAATAATTAAGGTTAATCACAACGAATAAGGAATCTCGTAATGATTCATAATGGCCAAAAATTTGGTCTCAAGATTCGTTAAGGTATAACGATTCAGCGCTAATCCTTCATTTAACTCTCGTTGCACCCATATCCTGACTGCCTCATCATTATAAAATATCGGATTGACGCCTAGCATCTTTGCTAACTGTGAACCCTGTTGTATTTGCAGGTTTGCCATAAGCTTGGTAGATAGCGATATCGCTACAGCACTTAGCCAAATTGAACCATGCGGCGGTTTAATAAATGTGTTCATGTATAATCTCCTGTAGATTAATATTTCTTTCTGTTAGTCGTAATGACTTTCTACAGATTAAATTATACATACATTTTGAGCCATTGCAACTTAAAATAACCTTCTATAGAGCTTTTTATTACTTAATAGAACATTTAACCTATTTGAGAAACTATAGTTTGCTGGATATTATTTGGTGTAATAACTGATAAGCGCAGCGTTATCTTGGGTTCTAAAAGAAGAGAGGTTTATTCTTCTTCCTTAACTATCTCATAAAGGTCGCCCACTTCAATATCCAAATATAAACATAGCTTCTCTACAACCTCTAGATCCACTCTTGTCGCTTCTTCGTTATACATACGTGTGATTGTGCCTCTATTTACATCCGTGTCTCTAGACACATCAGCAATCTTTAACCTTTTTTCACCCATAATTCTAGATAAATTACACTTCACCATAACCTCCTCCATAATAAAATAACCTACTGTGGATAAAAATGTCTTGCAAAAGATTATTTTTAGTGTAAATTATGTTCTATAGCAGGTCATAAAGCTATCAGATAATAACACTTTAATCTTTAGTAAGGATTTTACTATGAGTTATACCTATTTAACAACCGAAGAGCTGTCACAACGTATTAAATATGACAGCAAGACCATACGCAACCAGCTTAAAGATGCTGTGTTTATTGAGGGCGTTCATTACATCAAACCATTTGGAGGTAGAAAAATCCTTTTTATATGGCAAAAGATTGAAGAGCTGATGCTGACAGGCTACGACGATACTATTCCATTTGCAGCGGGAGCGTAATCATGGCGAGTATCAATAGCCGTAATGGCAACCTGTACGTAGATTTCCGATACATAGGTCAGCGCTGTAGAGAGCAAACCTTACTAACAGACACTAAGCCCAATCGAAAGCGCCTAGAAAACTTCGTTAGCAGAATGGAAGCTGACATTCAATTGGGGAGTTTTCGGTACGAAAACTATTTTCCACAAAGTAAAAAGCTTGCGCAGTTTCAAAGCTTAGAGCTTATGAAAGCAACAAATAGTCATAAGGACTCAAGCTCAGGCTTTGATAGCTTTAGCAAAATTTGGTTAGAAGAGAAAAAGCCAGAATGGCGAGACTCTCAGATAAGTAATATAGAGGGTATATTTAGAATTTACCTAACTCCTCATTTTGGCAATGTAACGCTGAATACTATTAGTAAAGCTAAAATAATGGCTTTTCGGGGCAAGCTAGTTAAAGAGGGAAATAACGGACGACCGTTATCAGCGTCTCGCATTAATCATATCATGACGCCATTACGTATGGTGCTGACCGAAGCCTCTGAGCGTTTTGATTTTGACAGCCCTTGGAAGAATATAAAACCACTCAGTGAGCCTAAAAGTAATGTTAGTCCTTTTACTTTAGATGAGGTCATGCTCATTATCAATAATGTGAGAGCAGATTATAAGCCTTACTATATCGTACGCTTCTTTACAGGTATGCGTACAGGTGAGATTGATGGCTTGCCCTGGAAGAATATAGATTTTGAGCGCCGACAAATCATCGTTGATCAAGCAGTCGTTAATGGTGTTATAGGTGAGACTAAAACTACAGGCTCAAATCGTATCATCCAGATGAACCAGCTAGTTTATGATGCATTGCTTGAACAGCAGAGCCTAACTAAACATCAAGGTGAGTTCGTTTTCTGTACAAAAATAGGTAGTCCTTTGAATCATCGTAATGTAACAAAGCGAGTTTGGTATCCGTTACTACGATATTTAGAGCTTTATAAACGTAATCCTTATCAAAGCAGACATACAGCCGCGACGCTTTGGCTCGCTGCTGGTGAGTCGCCTGAGTGGATTGCTGCGCAAATGGGTCATAGCAACACTAAAATGCTATTCACAGTATATTCGCGTTATGTGCCGAACCTCACTCGTCAAGATGGAAGTGCGCTGGATAAGCTATTGAAAGACCGAGGTATACTACAAAACCTATGAAAAGGCCTATACTCAACAAAAAGACATCCAAATAGGTGTCTTTTTGTTGTATTAACGCTGGATGGTTTAAATGAACGGAGCTACAGTTATTTAAATGACTTATAACGGTTGCGTAGCAATGGATACAGACAACAAAGTAGCTAACAGGGATTACAAAATTAGTGAATGGTTACAAACAAATATTATTAATTGGTCAAATATAGATGAAATTTCGTGCTTACTTGTTGAATTAAAATTTCTACAAGATACTTTGCCTGAGCAATTCAGATCAGCGCTAGAAAGTGAGTATCATGCTTTATCTGAATGGGTAAAAACAAAAGATACAGTTTCTACTTTAACTGAACTAGAGAAACTACAGATATACGAAAGCGGTATTGATCAGAAAAACTTCCTAAAAACCATAAAGACACGTCATAAGTATCTCAAAGATCTCTACCTCATTAATTTTTTAGCCAGTCGTTCAGACTTACCAAAAATAAATAGCATTCGTTCTTTTTACTTTTTTCTCTGCCTTAAAATGGTTGAGTTGACTGATTATGATAGTAGGATTGAAACCACACTTGATGAATGTCGGTTTTTAACGAGTAATATTCGTGAATTCCTAGTCCCATTTTTGCCAGACATAACAGAGTTTGAGAGTCTTAATGATCTCCAAAGCCACCTTATCGAGTCTCAAGACAATGATCATTACACCAGATGGTTAAATAGCACTCCTGATACCTTTGAGTCAGAAATAAAAAAATATGGTAACAAGTTACTAAATAAGAGCACATCATTCTCTTCCAGCAATGCTAAAAATGAGCTTAATAGGCGTATAGCTAAATATCTTTATGAGTATGTCCTGCCGATAGAAAACTATTTCAAAAACGACTCTGGTATTACTCGCGTAACTAGTACCACCTATCAGGTTGCTAATGGCTCATTACATTATGATGACACGACAGGCAATACAATCAGCGACTTAGTTAATCTTACTAAGGATGTAAATAGTACAGAAGCTTTTGAAGATGAAGAACGTCAAGATAACGAGAAAGAATTTTTTGAACAAATAACAGTCAATACTCCCAGTAACTATTATCTTGATTTGGTAAGGGCTGAAGGTCAATCAAACAGTCGTCGAAAAAGTGCTATGAATTTAGTTACTAGTGTCAATATAGCCCATGAAGATGATATATCTACATTGGTAAAGTACCTTGGTTGTAAGCTCAAGGAACTAGATTTAGGCGAGCTAGATAGAGGACGTTGTATAGATGAGAAGTTTAAGTTTGACCTAAGTCATCAATCTGCCCTCTATTTACTAATGATCTTATTAACCGGTAATGAGAATATATTTCAATCAGATAATTTAGAAGATGGGTTTAATGGCTATCGATATAAACTTCAATTCGCACCGAAACGTAGTTATACGGATGAAAGTTGGGATAAAAAATTATGTGCTAATAATGAAAGTATTCTTTTCCTCTACATGCCAATTGTTCTTATAGAGCTACACCGTGAGATGACTTACGTATTGGATGATGATTTAATGATTTCGATTCATGCCCAAGCTATCAACGATATCAAAGCAATCAATAAAAAGTATAAAGTAAGATTAAGTTTTAATAAAATAAAAAACTACTTTACTAGCTACTTATCTCAGAACGGTATCGATAAAGCCTTGATAGAAGTAATTACTGAGTCTCCTGTACATCATTTATCAGCGCTGCCTTATTACAATGTCTCTCAGTATAGTCTATATCGATGTCAATTTAAATTTACTAATCACTTGTTAGGTCTGATTGATGATAAAAACATCAAGGGTAGCAAAGGAAGAATAGACATTTTCTTCGAAATAACTAATGAAAACTCTGTGCCCCATTTTAATGATGAGAAAATGGGCTCTTTACTAGCTATTCAAAAAAAACCATTAATTCCAATCATCGAAGAGTTAAAGAAAAATATTCTAGAAAAAATTGGCAAAACTAGTTTTTTAAAATTAGGTGATTTTGTAGAGTTGCATAACTTTTTCACCGATTATCTATATATTTGGCTATCCATTGCTAGCGGTTACCGCCCAGTGAATGAGCCATTCGGAAGATTGTCAGATATACATACCAGAACAGGTTTGTATTTTATAAGTGATAAAGAAGTTCAGCAAGATACTATAGGCAGATTTATATATCTACCAGCTATATTATGTCAACAAATTGACGAGTACATAAAGTTTATCAAAGGCAACGCTAGTCTTTTTAATAAATTAGGGAACGACATTGGACTAATTTATACGAATATTCTAGACGGCAATATTGGACTGGTATGCTACTTGAAGCTGGATGAAGCAACTAGCACAGTTACTAGACTAAAACTGGATAATGTTTTCCTTAAAAAACGTATATCAGCTTATATCTCTTTACCACTCAACTGGCCTCGTCACTATATACGCTCGCTACAAAACGAGCATATTGGAAAATATTCTTTTGACCCATCTCTGAACAAAGACAGTATCGGATATGATGTGGTCAGTGCTTGGATGGGACACTCTGATGAGCTTGGATATAGCTTTTACGATAGATTTAGTGGATTAAAACGAAGTGAACTTAGGGCTTTTGCCCAAACTATAAATGAACTGACTAAAGATATTGGTTTTAAACTAATTAAGTTGGAGCACTAGATATGAGTAATAATAAATCAGGTGCTGAAATACGTAAAGAAAATCGAGATCAACGAGAAGAAAAACGTTTTTTGATAGCTCGTAAACTAATAGATAAATATATTGATTTTATTAAAATTTTAGAATCAGAAGACCACCAAAAATCTTTCAATTTAATGTGGGCTAAATTTGATAAAAATTTATCTACTAACAAGCATTTTCAAGATGTAAGAAAGTATTCTACTGCTTACAGTCATGCCGTAAAGTACTGTCAAGATCGTATGGAAGATAAAAACATTACTATAGGTTTTCCAAAACTCATTATTCAATCATCTCGTCCAGCTTCCTTTCGCACACAGGAATGGTTTTCTGATGGTAAGGACGTACTAGATTTCTATTTAGACTGGAGTAAACGATTAGAAGCTCAAACTAATATTGATCTAACTTTAAACGATGTATTTTTAAGTCTTATTTTTCATAGTGCAGTACTAAAAGTGTCTGTGCTACAAGCAATATTGAAGCAGCTATCTGATGACTGCTTAATGATTGAACAAGTCTATGGTCTACCAATCATTGCTGTGATTGTTGACGATAGCTCCTATCATACAAACACTTATGTAGGGACAGAAGCTGTACACCAAACGCAAGTTTTTATATCTCCTCTATCAGCACATATTCTTCAGTCCTATATCAAAGAAAAAGCAGTACCAGTCGCAGATAAGCTAAAAAATATTAACATTTATAATTTATATCAAAGCATGCGACAGACACTAGAAAGTAGCGTTAATTTTGGCTTAAGACGATTCTTAATTGCAGCAGTGTACATTTTAGAAAACTACCTTTTACTTAATTTGCCCGAGTATATGTGGTATATCGTTACGGGCAAAGAAGATACATTTAGTTTACCAACTTCCAATTGGCAATCGCTCATATATGAGATTCGGCATGATACAACTAATCAAGCACAGCTGAGTAACCAAGTACCTAGTACTTCTAATAATATTTCTACAGTAACAAATTCTCAATTAGTAGTTGAGATAGCGAAGATTTTTAAAAGTGATAGTAATAATAAAATTTCTAAAAAACTATTTGTTAAAAAATTAAAAAAACTCGATAGCGAACTTAAAAATAGTTATGCGCCTTTAAACGAAAGGGCAATCGTTGGTTGGCTGCTATCAATGACAACCAGTCATATGGTCTCTAGCATTCAGACTTATAGCAATAGAATTACCAATCGATGGTTAGCCCTGACAGAAAATGCGAGTCTAAAGGACTATCAAGAAGATGATTTTGTAGCACTATATACTGAGATGATCGAACTTAGTAAAACTCCAAAGGCCGCGAACGCAGCTGCTGAATTAATTGATAAAATTCATCAGTATATGGTTGCGCATCATAATATCGAATCTATACCTCCTTTTGCTACGAGTGATAGACCTCATCATAGAGTCGGTTACATTTCAGAAAGTATGTTCCAAGCTATACTTAATAAAATTGATAGTCTCACTATGACTGTTGATGAAAAGCAGGCTATAAGCCTAACACTGATACTAGGTCAACGGTGTGGTCTGCGGATTGGTGAAATCGTTAAGATAAGAATAAGAGATATTGCAGAGACACAGAACTATCTAGAAGTTCGAAATAACAAATTTGGAAACAATAAAAGCCTCTCTGCACTGCGTCGTATATCACTTTCTCAATTATTGCTAGAGTCTGATATGCAACTCATAAGACGTGTATATATCAAACGTTCTAGGTACAAAAACCAGACACTCATAGCAAATCAAGCTGGCATGCCATATAACTCTAATGCAATCTCAAAAATAATTAGTACCCTTATAAAAGAAGTTACTGGTCTTAAATACCTCACTACGCATCATTTAAGACACAGCTGCCTGACTAATTTTCAATTGATTTCCTTTTTATACGATAAAGATTATAAATTCAATAACCATTCAAGTGCAAAATTCTTAAAAAGCCTACTACCTTATGAAGATAAGCAGGCTGTCAATATTATCAATCATTTCGAGACGAGTCTCGCCTACAAAAAAGTATACGCCTTAGCAGGAGTAGCAGGTCACGCCAGTCCTAGTACAACGTTTGCATCCTATGTGCATCTTACTGATATTCAAATTGGACTACTGTTATATCATGTAGATTTTAAACTATCTGTTAAACATGCTCCGCTACTAAAAACTCCAAGAAGAAGAAAATATGAAATTGAAAACGTACCATTAAAAATTAATGAATATCTTATATACAAGATGAAACTACCAGAGTTACCACAGCCTAAGAGTAGTAAATCAGTTAGCGAGAATCTAACCAAACAAACTGATAAGAACAAAAGATATGCTTTCGATGAAGTGAATCAAATTTTGGAAGCTTACACCGAAAAAGATGACTATGAATACCTCATGCATATCTACGATGTCAGTCAAGATACGTTTGAAAAATGGCTTTACAATGCGCAGCAACTAAGGAGGGCATCAGAGTTTCAAACTACAAAAGGTAATCCTAGACTATTTGATCCAAACAATAAGCACAGTCTACTACCTGTAAAGGATAGATACGGTGACGATAGAAAAAATATGATACGAATGACAGATAAATTTCGTGATATTTATAAAGGAAGTAATGATAAAGGTGCTATTAATAAGTTTGTTTTTCATACCCTTATTAACGCTCAACCCAGTAAGAACTTTATCATTTTTAAGCATGCTGCAGACATTTACAACTATCTTGAAATTGTCTGCCAGCTAGTATACAAAAAAGATATTAGCTTAAAGGTCTATAATTATGAGCAGGCCTCAGAGGCAGATCAAACCTCTTGGAATCTTGCATTAAAGACTATACCTAGATCACAAATGGAGTTTAATGAACTCGATTACGCAAAAGTTAAATCATATCAAAAGAAGATTCGAGCTGAGCTTTCACTGACGAGCCAAACTCAGCCTATAAGAATTGAGAATAGACTGGATTCTAATATTCCTATTAGCCAGTGGAGTGTTCGGACATTACAGATATTCTGTCATTATGTATACATCATGATAGGCGAAAAACTTAATTAGATAAAATCTAGAGGTTTAAATAAAATGAATTTATCCGCAAAAACCATCAGATTTAAGAATATTACTAAAATTGACTTACATCCATTGGCTAAAAAACTCTATGAGTTGATTATCGAAGCATATGTTGCAGGAGGGCAAGAAGAGTATCTTAAGCTGATAAGCGATAGATTTGATTGTTACCCTAGTCTACCTATCCATAATGTCTCACTGATAAGTAAAGGTGCTAATAAATATCTATTGATTGGAGGTTGTTTTTCACCTCTATTTAATCTTAGAGAACTTAATGAAAGTAATACGCTTTTTCTCAGTTATAAGACGTCTAAAGATAATACTAACACTGAACATAAAAAGCGTATTGAGAAGGATTTCAATCAAGATGTAGTTGATTTTATTTTTATGGATTTTATTAGATCTATGTCTTTAATCTCGCTCAAAAGGCCTGGCTCTATAGAATCAGCACTAAGAAAAATTACTCAAGATTATAATAGTAGTATTTGGAACGAGGTGTTTGATAATAGGAGGAACTACTTGCGCCAAGCTGATTACTCCGAACTGTTAGATATGGATCGCAACACAATTAAAAATCACAGTAATCCTCTATGAGAATCAATAGTTACGATATGAATAGTTATAAGATTGTTTTATCAAAGTTCTCTAAACTAAAAGTTAATAGACCTTCCAATTTTTTGGGCAGCTCTGAGGAGCAATATAACACTTTAACTGAAACCTTAGGTAGGGCATGTATCAACATCCGACCATAGTACTGACAGAGCCTAATTTTTAGGAATGAGGCGGCAAAAACTAGTCTTGAACTGAACTGTTTATAGTAAGAAGCTTATACTAAAATAATTGCTAGTTTACGACCGGATAAAATGGCTTTCCCCAATCCATCTTGCTATGATTTGCCATCATGATCTCTAACATTAACGGCAAGATAGCAGATAAGATAGCACCACTATCCTTGATTTGCGAACGATTGACTTGGCTATTGTGAGTGGCACCGCCATGCATTATTTGATTACGCAGGGTATATAACCTATCAAATACTACCGCTAATACTGTATCTGTATCTTTATTACTAAGTGCACGGTGAGCTTTATCTTTGGCTCGTTTAAAATCTTCTTCCCATGCTTGCTGACTAATCAGACCATTTTGATAATCCCAAAATGGCTGAAAAGTGTATTAGTTATCCAATAATATACGAATGCTACCGGAATATTTCTCCCAGACTAACTTGTAGACCTGTTGGTCAATGTCTAGACTGCATACCAGCTGTATAAAGCGTCTAAACTCACTGCGCTCTGAACTAGTGGTAAACAAGGCTACTTCACGAGCATAAGCTGCATTGAACGCAATCCATAGAGTGATGAAACGTATGTCTTCATCATCGACGCTCGTTGCCTTAGACAGCCAACTTAATGAGCGATGCATACGCAAGCGAAATAGGTCAGAAAACTCAGATTTTTGAGTTTGGTAGTAACTATTAATTAAGATATTTTTCATATTGATTTATACTTTTTCGATGTGAAAAAACCGAAATTATAAAGATTATACAACTCGGGTTAATTAGCTTACTTATTTTGTAGTAAATACTTTGAGCTATGCTGAAAAAACTGTAGAACCAAACTTGGTAAACTAACGACTCAATGAGGAGTTTATCATGACTAAGAAAATCAGAACCTATAGTGCAGCATTCAAAGCTGAAGCCGTTAAAAAGATAGCAGATAATAAGGGCAATGTTTCAGCGACTGCAAAGCAGCTTGGCATCGCCATGCAGACATTATCTAACTGGCAAAACAAAGCTGATAAAGGCCAGCTTATTGGTACTAAAGAATATGATCCTGAGCTCATGGCTATACTAGAAGAGAATAAACGTCTTAAACGTGATCTCAAAGTTGCTCAGGAAGAGAGAGATATTCTAAAAAAGGCCACGGCGTACTTCGCGAAGCACAGTTGATGAGGTACGTCTTTATCAAGGATAACCAGAAAATATTTAGCATCACTTGTATGTGTCACGTATTAGATGTCAAGCCATCAAGCTATTATAACTGGATAAATCGTGGTGTTAGTAATCAGCAGATCCACCGCAACCAGTGTGAGCTGCTGGTTCGCGTGGCTCATGATGAAACTAAGCAGCGCTATGGCTGTGAGCGATTGCATGCTCATCTTGCAGAGCAAGGCCATCATATCAGTCAATACATGGTAAGACGCATTAAAGAAGAATACGGCATTGTTTGCCGTCGTCACAAGCGTTTTAAAGTTACCACCAACTCAAACCATAACAAGTTTATTTATCCAAACCTGCTCGATCAAAAATTTGATACCAGTCGTCCTAACGAAGCTTGGGTTAGTGACATCACTTACATATGGACAGATGAGGGTTGGCTATACTTAGCAGGTGTTAAAGACATCTACACTAAAGAGCTGGTCGGCTATGCTATCCACAAGCGTATGACAGCAGATTTAGTTTGCCGTGCACTCAATATGGCCATCAAGAACAAACGACCCAACCAACGGCTGATTGTGCATTCTGATAGAGGCAGTCAGTACTGTAGTTATGACTATCATAAGATCATTAAGAAGCATAAATTTAAGGGTTCAATGTCCAGACGTGGTAATTGCTTTGATAATGCTCCGATAGAGAGTTTCTGGGGCATATTGAAAAATGAGTTAGTGTATCATCAGGATTATAAAATGAGATTCGAAGCTATCAATGACATCATTAAATATATTGAGCTTGAGTATAACCAGACTAGAATCCAAAAGGGTTTGGGCTATAAAACGCCAAGACATGTGTGGTTTGACTCTTATCGTCAAGCTGCGTAACTAAAATCTCCCAAGTCAATGTCTACAGATTTGACAGCATAGGTCACTTCTTTGAAAATATGTTATGAGTCCTGAATATAAGCTTGTCTAATGGTGTGAACCAATAGTGTAGCTGTAGGAACTGAAAAGTACTTCACCTAAAGTAATAATAGTGACAGGAATAGCCCTCCAGAACATTAGTCATTTGGACGTTCTGAAAATAACTCTACTATTAGATAGATACCGTGGTAAACAGTCAAAAGTTAAATATTTTGCTTTTCTTATTACCAAAATTTAAATCGTTTTCGATTAACTTTCTTTCTGAGCATAGCAACATGTATGACGCATGGTATGGTGACCTTGTAGGCAGGTCCAGACATATCTATAGCGGTCCATACACTAGTTACTGCTAATGCAAAAGGACCCGTAAGTAATGATGCTGACTTCATCAAAGCAGTATTAGTTGCAAACATAAGTCCTCTGCCTAGTAACATTCTAGACATTTGGTTAGCAATAATCAGGGTAATCTGATATGAAGCAAAACCCCCAGTTCTAAATAAAGTAATAAAACTCTTCGTAGAGAGAAGTGCTATATTAATATTCGACTTCCCTCCCATCTCCTTTAGTAGTAGTTGCTTTTCTTCATTTGTCATCTTTTCTAAAGCTTTAGTCAGAATAACTTCTAATATCGAGTTTTCAATATTTTCTATACTATCATTTTTGTCATAATTTGCTTTCAATTTAGAGGCTACGTCACATACAACTTCATGGTATGACGGTCCTTCGAAGCCTCGAAACATATTCATGAATGAATTCCCTCCCATATCCCTTATTTCTTTTGCAATTAAATCTGCATATTTTGAATGATTAGGGGAGTTCTCTTTATAGACTGTATCTACTACTAGATCACAAGAAAATTTCTTACTGAGATATTCAACTAATGGATCAAGATCTTCGTTAGATGCTTTATCCAAAACAGTATTAAGGTTACTGTCATAAATATCAGTATTTTTCATAATTAGGTTCCAAGTCTATATAGACCTTCATAAAGTATGCTCAGAGCAGTTAAGCAGCGATTAAAATATATTTAGTTAAAAGTTACGTTTTAAGAACTATACATTAAAAAGATAACAACTATAACTGCTATTAAACAAAGGCAGTTTAAAGTAACTAAAATTTTATTTGATAAGGATATTTTATCCAGTTTATTCTGTGTAATGTCATAATTACTATTTGACTTAACAAGTGCTTCATCTGTGGTAGACTTTAGGTTAAAGGTTAGTTGTTCATATTTAGCTTCAATAGTCTTGTTAATTGAAGTGGTTTTTTCATCTATCACTTGACTGTTTTTATCTATTTGATGTAGTAAAGAGTCGTATTTACTATAAACCAATTTATTGATAATAGAAATTTCTTCTGACAACTTACTAAAATTATGACTATTTTTTTCAGAAAATAATTTTTCTAAATTAGAGGAGTGTTCTAGTAATATTTCTTTCTCTCTCTGGAAAACCTCTATAAATTTCTGATATGTATCATCAGTAAACTGACGGTTATCCTCTATATTACTCAATAAAGTATTAAGATTATTGTTTAGTAACTGGCTAACATCAGAAATAGCCTGCATTGTTTCTTCAGCTAAATTCTTATGGCTCAGATCTGAAGACTGTAGTAAGCTAGTTAATAGTTCATCACTCTTAATTAATTCTTGATTATATTTTTTTAGGGTTTCAGCAATATTATTAGTATTTTCATTATTACTGGCTTTTAATGATGACTTTAAGTCTGATAAATTATTTTTTGTATCAACACTATACTCGTCGATAGATTTTAACAAGTCCTGAGACTTATTATCAATTTTTTTTATCCTTTTTGCTACATCTTCTAACTCAATATCATTTTTGATAAAATCTTCAAGTCTACATATTTCCCCACTTAATTTACTACTATTTTTTGAGATCTCTTGTTTAGTATAGTTTATTTGAAGTTCGATGTCGTAAAGCATTTCCTCTTTTTGGTTAGAGTTTTTTTCTTCTATCATCTTGCCAAATATATCTTCTACTAATATATCAAAAGACTCTTCGTAATCAATTTTTTCCTTCATTTTTTCCCTCTACAACTTTAAAGTCAATATTTAATTGTCTAATTAACATTATCCAATATAGTTTTCTCATATTATCTGATTCTTCTTTAGCGAGATTTGAAAAATCAGATATGGCTAGTTTAAATTCATTCTGGACAAACCCAGAGAAGTTATTACTATGTTCTATTTCTAAATTACGATCATAGTTAAATCTGATTAAGCTTTCTTCTAAGTTCGACTTTTCTTTGTGTAAAAGGTATCTTTTTTTGACTAAATCTCTTTCTCTATTTCTTAGCTTTAAAATAATATTTTCAGATTTTTTTATTTTTTTCTTGCTTTCTAATTCTATATATCCTAGATACTTCAAATAAGAATTTTTTAGCGAATAGTTTATAACTACTAACTGTTTATCTATAATAGATTTTATTTTATTTAAATCACTATTATAATTGTCTTGAAAGAAATAGGTTTCAAAGGCATAGTTGTTTAGATGAGCTTGCATATCATCTATATCACTTAAGTGAGGAAAATCACTCAAATTAATACTACCTATACTTTCTCGTTTTATTAATTCCCACTCATCCTGGATATTTGAAATATTCTTTCGTAAATAGTCATCTAGCATATTAGTATTTTTTTGTTTAGGTTCTTTTATGATTTTCTCTAAATTTTCGAGTCTTACATGCGAAAGTTTATTTTTACAGTCATTATAAAAATTACTGATATATACTATGTGGTTATTTAAATCTTCTTTCTCGCCATTAATAGATATTTGATGCTTATTGATATTAATATTACTATCTTTTATTTCATTATCGATATCTTTGATCTTTTTTTCTATCCTAGACAGATCAATATTAGCTTCTTGGTTTTTTTCTGATTTAAAATTCTTAGAAATCTTACCGATTTGATATCCGTGACAAAGCCTGATAATAGGATTGCTAGCAGAGTAGATAACATCGTTTAGCTCATCAAAGAAATCCTTTCTAATACTTTTTAGAGGTTGGAGCTTTTCACTAGGGTCTGTTGCAAGCTTATACCAACTATCTCCCACCTCTAATGCGTAGAGTTGGCTTTTTACATCCCACTTCCAGTCATTATCTAAAGTATATATTTGCTCTTGAATATGAGTGCGAATATCGTCTTTATTTATAGAACCTTCTTGCTCATGAAGTTGCTTACAGAGCCTTAGACTTGAGTCGTCTGAATAAAACTTAGTAAAGACAATCTTAAATCTTTGTGGGTTAACCCTCCATTTTTGCAACTCATCTAATTCTAAGTTTTCAGGCTGTACTACCAAACCTATGTTATCGATAGTAGTGACTAATAGCACCAAATCAGCTTTTTCAATCTTATCTTTAATCGCCTTAGTAACAAATTCGCGCTCATTATTGTTTTCTGCTTTAACTCCTGGTAAATCACGAATGACAATGTCTTTATATCGATCACTTTTTTTACTCAAATATTCTTCAGGAATACTGATGTCAATTTCTTCGATATTATATTGACCCCCCATAACTTCCATATCAGAGCGAATTTTTGCTAAAACCTTTTTGGCTTGGTTGTTATTTAAATTTATCTTATCGTTGCTACTTTCGCTAACATCATGTATATGCCAGTAGTTGTCATTAGACGCGCGATAGCGAACTACTGTTGCTGTAGCAGATCTTCCATAGTCTCTATCTGCTCTAAGAACATTCTGAACCGTACTATAGTGTTCTGGAAGTACGCCTATTAGCTCAAGGATTAAAGATGTTTTGCCTACTTGTGAAGCGCCATAAACAGCAACAAATATTTGATCTTTGATTTCACGTGTTGAATATAGGTCGTTGTCAAACTTTAGCATAAACTTTGAATGAGCAGATTTAGCCCACTCAAATCTATGTTGATAAACTTCAGGCCATGTTAAGTTGTTCATTGTTCAATACTCTCCGTACGTCTTTATGAGCATTTTTTAAATATTTGAGTGCAACCATCAGATGATGTTGAGTATCAGTTGAACCTATACCATACATTTGCTCTAAATTTGAACGTAAATACTGTGATATTTTTTGCATATGCTCATCATACTCACTAATTACCATCGCATCGTTTTTGCGTCCTAAATCTTGTGCATATGCCTCAATAAATGTTTTGTTTGATTTATCTGTTAGATTAACGGAGTTAGACATTTGGTATGCAGTGAATGCTACAGCACCAATTGCAACTGCTAAACCTGCTACTCTAGTAGCTAGTAACGCAGCTGTTTGTAATCCATCATTGCTGTTCGATGGATTATCTGAAAAATCAATCTGCCCATCAAGTTTACCATCCATCATGTCCAAGCCTGTTAGTGACCCAACTATGCCCATAACTGTCTTGATACCTTCAGCCGTTGTATCAGTATCTCTAACGACATTTGCCATCAATCCTTGTAGATCTGTTGTGTCAAGGTTGCTATTTTCGATCTTGTTTTTTAAAGCAATGGTATCTCCATCTGAATGTAAATAAGCAATTTGGACAATGCGAGAATACTCCATTGCTACAGCAGGCAGTACCTCAATGGCTTTTTCAATTATTTCGTTATGGTTTTTCTTGCTGCTACCACTTTCAGATAACTCTTCTTTTCTTAATAATATTCTAAGTCCTGCATTAACTGACTCATGATAGTCTGCTGGAGAGTCTTCGTAATTGTCCATTTTTGTATCTGAATAACCTAATAAGTTGTTAGGTGTATGATTACTTAGCTTTAAGTTTAACTGATTTTGAGCAGTTTCATTAATAGCCGCTAAGTTCGAAGTCATAACGGCTGTAGGAGTAAAATTACCTTTAACTCTTTCTTTACGTTTATCATCAATTTTTGAGCCATTAAGTGTGAAGCGCTGAAAGCCTATTTTAGTATTGTTTATAAGACCTAATTCTTCATTATCATATTGTTTTTGGGCCTGCTCGATTGCTTCTTTTACCAATTTAGTAGTTTTTTTACTAAGCTCCTTTGATAAGTCTTGCTTGTATTTATTAGCAGAGTTATCAAACTTCTTTATAAGCTTATCTACTAAGCTGTTTTGATTACTATCGCTAACCTCAGCATTTAGGGCTAATCCTTCAAGATCGTTTATGACTTCTGATAAATCATTATCAATGACCTCTAGCAAAGTATGAATTTTATTATTTTCTACAGCAGAGTTTTTATCTAATAGAGGTATTACAGCTTTTTCGAAATTATCTTTCCAGTTATTCAGATCTGTTCCTGTAAAAATGACTTTATCCTCTGAAACTTTAAAGACTTCTTTTGCTCGTTTAGTGAGCTGGCTTATCTTTTCTTCATTATCACGATAGTTTTCTGAACGAGAAATAGCAATAACGGGCTGACGCGATTGTAAGCTTTCTGCTAAGTCATCAGTAATATCAGTTTGCACATGTGCCAGTCTTTCTTCACTAGTTACAAGGATAACGCCTAGAGCATGAGTCATGACATAGCGCATAAGCTGCTGCCAAGCGTAGTTTTTATGTGTTTCCACCTCATACCCTGGTAGTAACACCCAACCAAATGGAATGTCGAAGACTACAGGTACAAATAATTTGACGTAAACGACACGTTCATCATCTTTACCATCGCATTCCCATTGAGTAATAATCTTTTTAAACTCTTCTTTGGCACACTCAATCTCAGACTCTTCTTTTGTTTTTGTGTTAAAAACAATCTTACTAGCCGTTATTTCTGTAATTCCTTGCTTCTCATAAACAAATACAGGAACTTGCTCCCCCCGACCACTATTAGAAGTAAGCCAATCATCAGCATTGTAGATGGTGCTTAGCAAAGTGGTTTTTCCTGCTCCTTGTGTACCTCCAATGGCTACGAAGTATTCGTTAGCTAACAGACGACTCAAGTGAATTTTTCGATAAGTTTCAACAATTTTTTTCAAAGTCTCTTTACTACAACTATCAAGATCACAAGCAATGTTCATTACCTGTCTTAAGTTGCTTTCTAACAATTTTAAATATTCAGCATTCATTTTTTACGTTCCATTTTGCAGTTCAAAAAATTACTCTTACTCATTGAATAAATATACGTTTAAGCCTAAAAACAATAAAAATTTCAATTATATGTATTTAGTTATATCGATAAGTAATTCCTTAAGACTTTTGTCATTTGCTCCTGAATTTCACTCGGACTAATGATACAGATATGTGGTATCCAATATTGGACGATAGAAACGACCTCTCTTGGGTGTACATCTTTGCATATCAGAAGTAAGTCTCCATTATCAAGCTTTCGTAGCAGCTCTTGATTGGGTAGTAGATCACGACGCTCAAAATATCCGGCAACTTTCGCATCGATTTGTAAGACGATTTCACTGATTTGATTACCAAAGAATAAACTGTCCGTACTAAGGATTTTCTCTTTGATATCTTCAGAACATGCAAAGGTCTTATTATTAACTTGCAGGTTGACTATTTGGGTAAAGCAAAATGTCCGTGTTTGTCCATGACGACAGCCAACTACATACCAAATACCATTTTTATTGAGTAGGTGATAAGGCTCTAAATGATGGTGTTTGCTGCTACTGTCACTAGCGCTTTCGCCGATTTTACAGTAATCGAATTCAATATATTGGCAATTCGTAATAGCTTGATTGATGGCTTTAAATTCATTAGTACGCGCGCTAATGTCTTCATAAGCAAAACCTTTAACGAGTATGCTTTGATTGAATTGTTCTTGAAAGAATTGGCGGTCAATTTTTGGTAGGAGATCTTGAACACTGGCAAAGTTAGCGAAGCGTTTGATATCAGTGATATCTAAATATCCAATTTTTTTGGCATTGAGACAATAAAACTGTGGACCTGCTTCACTAAAATCTAAGAGAGTTAGACGATCTTGAAAGTCTCTTTTTAGGGTACGAATAGATACCTTATAGATATCTGCTAGCTCAAAAATATCTAACCGTTCACCGTTGTTGAGTCTAACGATAATATCAGATAAGCGATATGCAAGGCGTTCATGCTTTTTTAATTCCATTACTATTACTCAGTTCACACTGTATAAAAAATTATAATAATATTACATGAACTATACAGAAATGTTATTATGCACTTTTATCTAGATTTCTCAACCAATATTTAACGCTCTTATGTCATTGCTTAGCTAAGTTATTCATGTTCATGTTATTTACATGGCAAAGCTAATTCAGAGAAGTAACACAATATTAAAGTTGCCAATTACGATAATCCCTTTTATAAAAAACAATATGAGCATGAATACGCGGTACCAGTACAAACCTAGAGCTCACATTAATTTGTTTAGCAATAGTACATTGTCCACAACGTTGCAAAAAACTGGTATAAGCCTGTTGTATCCTCAATAATTACATTGCTATTCAGATTAATACGTTGGCCGGAATTAAATTCAAACCAAATAGGAATGTTTTGAGGCCGTTGCCGTGTTATAGAGAGATCGCTTAATAGTCTCTTACCTCTGCACTTTTCCCTAAGAACTTTTCTAGGTAGATCATTGCTAACACTCATAGATACAGATCTAGCATTAGTGTAGCGTAGGGGTATGACAGGTTGTGTCAATAATACGAAGTTGGAAAAAATTTTGGAGGGTGTTTGGGAGTATCGATTCGTAAAGGAATGAATGAATAAAAATGCAGCTATATCCAGTATAATGGATTATGCTGCGGCTTCTTAGATTATAGTAACAACATAGATATGAGTGGGGAAGAATGAAAAAAACGACCAATATAATCAGAATGACTAGCCCAATAATTAAGCATTTATATATCAAAAATGCCTAATTATTATGCTATTTCAGTGACCAAAATATATTTATTACCCTTGCTAAGATATATTAAAATACGCTAAACGTCCTAATAAAAAATCATCTATAACTCTTTTGGTATAAAGCTTTGTAGGTTAATGTTACTTAATATAGGTTAACGAAATATGGTGGGTCTAGCCTGTCACGCCGGGGGTCGCGGGTTCGAGTCCCGTCCGCTGCGCCATATTTAAAACGAATTTAAACTCTCGAGTTTAAGCAAGTTTCGCCTCAAGTATTAGTTTACTTGAGGTTTTTTTGTGTCTATTAATTCTGCCATACCCTTATTAACTTTCCTCTCATATCATTTGTCCTTAACCACCCTACCAGCTCTTTTCACTACTCTGAATCGTAATAATTATTGCTAGTGGTTTAGCCTACCAGCTACTTCAACACATCTCCTTGTTTACAAAAATAATAAAGCTGACCATTTAGTCATTTAATTTAATAAAATCATAAACTTAGGTAATATCAAATACTTAGAAGGCTTGATAGACCGTTTTTCTTAGCCAGCTTATGGTTGTCACTCACTATAAAACATGCTTAACTGTTTCAAAGTGTTAAGAATTATTGCGGATAACATAGCCAACAGAGCATTTTTTATACTTTTGACAATACTTATATCGATAGCATTTATCTTCATTATTTTAGATTGCTATCGAAAATTGACCGCGCTTTATCCTTAGCAGCGTTGACCCGTTTTGACAGGAAGTTAAAACGCGCTTCTGTCATATATCCAACCTGCTAGGATGACCCACTCTATATAAAGGAATATTACTGTGCGTTATCACTTATTTGCAAACCTGCCACTGGCTAGCCAATTATGTAGAACCAATATTCAGAAAAAACTGTTTTTTAGTAGCTCATTAACCACGGCCTTAGCCGCGATCGTTGCCTTGAGTACGATGAGCAGCAGCCATGCAAAGGTGCTTTTCACCGATACCAGTCTTTCTGTACTATATGGTAATGACTATGAGCTGGTAGAAGACGGAGAATTGACGACCATCACTCTGGAGCACGCATCTACCCACAGTTGGGGCGGCGTATTTTTCTTCGTCGATCGTCATCAAGGCGCAAATGATATTGAAAACAATAGATTTAAAGAAACGTATGGTGAGTTTGCGCCCAAGCTTAAGCTTACAACTTTCGATGATAGCTTTATCAAACAGCTCAATCTAGCGGGGCAATATGAGTTTGGCTCGAACAGCAAAGGCTTTAGCCAAGACAACTATATGATAGGACTAGGGGCAGATTTGAATGTTCCTATTTCAGGTATGAAGTATGCCTCTGCTTCCCTATATCATGTCTTCAATGATAATACTGATGATGACCAGCAAATCACCTTAACTTACGGTTGGGAGAAAAACAATTTTGTGGTCGATGGTTATGTAGACTACTCTTTTAACAACGATGACTTAAAAAACCAACTACATATCAATCCGCAAATAAAGTATAACTTACAACCACTATTAGGCATTGATAATCGCTTAGAGGTCGGTATGGAATATAGCTATTGGAAAAATAAGTATGGTAGTGATACAACTCAAAATGTGCCTAGCGCTCTAGTGAAGTTTCATTTTTAACCGTCTAATTGGTTTGACGAATAGTTCTAAAACAGCTTTCAACTCTTTCTTAATAAAATAAATAGTCCTCATGCAAAATTGACAGCTTGCATGAGGACTATTTGTTTTATATTTGATAAATTAACTCTTAGGATTCCACTGATTCTCAAGCTAGATAAGCAATAAGCATTCATATGTTTTATGAGGCTTTTACGACGTATAATTACTGGCTATTTATAGCCGCTAAATAATCATCTTTAACTGACTTTATCAATGGCTATGTTTCAAACTTATTCAGCATTTTTTTATTATAAAAGGGACAAAATATGGAATATAACCACATACCCAGACAATCATTGGGCTTCTTCCCCACTCCCTTGATAGCGCTCAGCAGATTGAGTAAAGCGCTTGATGGCCCTACTATTTTTATGAAACGAGATGACAACACGGGACTGGCATTGGGTGGCAATAAAACCCGTAAGCTTGAATTTATCATGGGTGATGCCCTTGCTCAAGGTGCTGATTGCGTGATTACGGCAGGTGCCGCACAATCAAACCATTGTCGCCAAACTGCTGCCGCAGCGGCAAGCTTGGGACTTGACTGCCATTTAGTATTGGGTGGAGAAGAACCCGAACAAACAAGTGGCAATCTTTTATTAGACAAAATTTTTGGATCACACATCCATTGGGCAGGCGCCAATCGTAAAGGAGAAGATATTCCTAAAATCGTTGAGCAATTAACAAAACAAGGCAAAAAACCATATGTCATACCCTATGGCGGCTCCAATGAGCTGGGTGCTTTAGCGTTTGTAGAAGCTTTTAAAGAGTTAGAATCGCAACGTGAAAGCATGGACCTATCATTTACTCATATCGTTTTTGCTTCTAGCTCTGGGGCAACACAAGCCGGTTTGATGCTTGGCAAAAAAATACTCAACTCGCCCGCCCAAATCGTAGGTATCAATATCGATAAAGGCGAAACAGACAAAGTGCCTTTTGATCAGTATACCGTCGCGCTTGCCAATAGCACGGCCTTCCTTATTGGTGCCGATCATCAGTTTTCAGAAACCGATTTAATACTCAACTCTAATTATGTGGGCGAAGGCTATGGCGTGGTTGGTACATTAGAAAATGAAGCCATTGCAATGACAGCTCAAACAGAAGGCATACTTTTAGATCCTGTCTATACGGGTCGTGCGATGGGCGGACTCATAGATATGATTCGGTCTGGCAAAATCAAGAAAACCGATCGTGTCTTATTTTGGCATACGGGCGGTGCACCAGCTTTATTTGCCTACTCAAGTGACTTAGATATGATGAAAAGAAATGGATAAATAAATTTTAACGCATTAACTCAAGCTATAGGCATTAACTGCAATATTATGAGCGTTGATTCAGCCGGCTTACACTAGCAATCAGCGCCACCATAACCACTCCCATAATGATGAGAATCCCAGACATCATGTGCGCTGCCTCGTAATTTAGCGCCTCTACTTGCTCGTATATCGCAATCGAGACCACTTTAGTCTCATCGGATATACTACCCCCTATCATCAAAACCACGCCAAACTCACCAATAGTATGGGCAAAACTTATTAAGCTACCGAGCACAATACCGACACGTGCTTGTGGCAGAGCGACTCTGAGAAACCGTTTGAAACGGCTTGGCTCCAATAAATGTGCCACTTCCATCACGCTTTGTGGAATACGTAAAAATTGGGCGTAGACAGGCTGAATATAAAAAGGCAAGGAGTAAATAATGGAACCAATGACAAGACCTTCAAAGGTAAATATCAAGGGGCTGATATTATGTTCGCTAAGCCATTTACCAATACCGACACTAGGGCTTAATAGTAATAAAAGGTAAAAGCCGATGACGGTAGGCGGTAAAACCAATGGCATGGCAATGATGCCCATGAGCAAAACTTTAAGACGTGACACAACTTGCCTACGACTGGGCTTAGCGAGCCAATAAGCCACAGGCGTTGCGAACAGTAATAGACAAACGGTAGTGACACCAGCAAGCTTAATACTGACCCAAAATGGGTTAAGCATATCGGACATAAGAGATTGGTCTATCATAATGTCACTGCTCGTTGCCATTCGTTATGAGGGTAAAGGATCTATTGTATCTAATATTAAAAGATTGAACAGACAAATATAATGTCAGCTTTTATAAATAGCGCGTTGATAAACAAAGCGCATTGATAAACAAACAGTGTAGCGTTTATCAGTCACAGTATCAGTCTTCTTGTGTCCATATTATTTATTAAAACCTAACAAGATTATGGTCTGTTGCAAAACAATCATAGCGTAAAATAAAAAAGCACCTTATTAGGGTGCTTTTTTATTGCATTCACTAAGCTCATCGTATTTGATATTACCGTCAAAAATGATGGTTAAAAAATTTCTTTTAACACGGTAATATTAGAATTAATACGAGTCAAAAAAAGTTCTATCAACCTGCTTCACCACGAAGCTAACGATGACGCACTACGCTGAGTAATAAAGCCGTCTGGAGTCTGACCATTATCTGCTTGCCAGCGCTGGAACGCCAATCGAGTATTGGTACCCACGATACCGTCAGCGCCTTTAGTATCATAGCCTGAGTTAGTCAAACGCTGCTGTAAATTTCGTACTTGAGCTGTGGATAATGGACGCTCATAACGCGGCCATGATTTCTGTAATCCGCCTTGTCCAGCAAGCGCTTTACCCAATAAGCTGACACCTAGCGCATAGCTCGATGAGTTATTATAAACCTTGATCACATCAAAGTTTGGACTGAGTAGCAGCACTGGACCATCCTTGCCGGCTGGTAGCCACAGCTCCATTTCGGTATTGGCATCCAAATAAACATCAGCTATCGTATCAACACCCATTGCTGCCCATCTCGCGGCAGGCTGCTTACTACCAACCATGGAGTAATCGAATGAGGCAGGAATGGTCGCTTCGTAAAATGGCGCTAGACCTCGAACCCAACCTGAGTTGCTCAAATAATTAGCGGTGGACGCCAGTGCATCGCCCGTTGCCCACGGGTTACGGTGACCATTACCATCGCCATCCACTCCGTGCTTCAGCCAAGTATCAGGGATAAACTGCGTCTGTCCCATGCCGCCTGCCCAAGAACCATCGAGCTGCGACCAAGACACATCACCGCGCTGCAATAGCGTCGCTAATGACAACAACTGAGTTTCGGCAAACTCTTGGCGACGACCATCATAAGCCAGACTCGCAAGCGAGCTTGGTATGCTGCTATTACCCGTCACCACGCCGTATGACGACTCCATGCCCCAAATAGCAGCGATTATTTCTGCATTGACACCGTACTGCGATTCTAATTGCGACAAAAATGCCCGTTGCTCGGCGAACTTACGCTTACCAGTACTCACACGCCCATCAGATACGGCAGAATCGACATATTCCCATGGCATCTTAGAAAACTCTGGCTGCCCTGAGTCAAGTGAGATGACTTGTTGATTTAAATAAGCGGTATCAAGTAAACGACGCACCGTCGCTGCATCATGGCCTGATGAAATCGCCCGCATAGAAAAATCCGACTTCCAATCAGAAAAGCTGTTATAGCTTGGCTTTGCCACTGGCTGCGGCTTGATGACAGGCTTCGGTGCTGGCTTCACTTGAATGGTTTGAGTTTGGGTAATCTGAACGTTGCCTTGACGCACAGGCTTGCTAGGTTTTTGCATCGCCTGTTGGCTGGTACACCCAACCATCACTAACGCAGGAAACAGGGCAAGATATTGTTTTTTTAACATCATAAAATTCTCAAGTATGAATAAGTAAAGCGACTCAAATAAACCGATTTAGTTAAGGTGGCTTTATTCAAACGCTCTAAAATTCAAGCGCTCTGAATAAAGCCACTAAACTTGCCAAATCAGTCAAAACTTGGCATCACATTTAACGCCCTAGTACCGCACGTGGATCAATAGGATTGCCATTTAAGCGCACTTGGAACTCTAAGCCGACCTGATTGGTTTGGCCACTATTACCCATGTTTGCAATGCGCTGACCGCGCTGCACAGCATCGCCTTCTTTGACCAGTAGCTGACTATTATGCGCATAAGCGGTGATGTAATTATCACTATGACGAATCATAATAAGATTGCCATACTCTGGCAAACCATCGCCCGAGTACAGTACCGTGCCAGATTGGCTAGCAAGTACGGGATCACCGATATTACCAGCAAACCACATACCCATCGTGCCCGCTGCCGCATCAAAGTTACGGGTCACTTGATTGCGACTCGGATATTCATAACCTGACGTTGCGTTAGCCGTCACTTCGTATACAGGGCTTTGTGAGCTATTATTAGGCACGCTCGTTACAGGTGGTCTGTACGTTGGCTGTGTCGTTGTAGGCGCGTTATAACGATTGTTATCGGCTGGCGTACCTTGCCACAGCTTGAGCCATTGACCACTATAAATCGTATACTTGCTGTCCAAACCATTCAGCGAACCGATTTGACGGTAACTGAGACGATAGCGCTCAGCAATTTGGCTGACCGTGTCGCCACGCTGTACACGATGGTAGTTAGGAACGCCTTGTGCATTGGTAATAATCTTAGGTCCCGCTTGGTTGGCTGATTGGTAAGTAGGCTTGGTTGCACAGCCCACCATCGTTAACGTTGCTGCTGTTAAAGTACCTATCAATGCCACTGTTGCAAAGCGCGATCCAGCAATAAGCTTCTTCATACAAGATTTCCTATTCTTTATGTTACTCACAAACTCCTTGTGTTACTCACAAGCATTTTGCTAACTTTTATACCGTTTAGTATTTAGTATTTGGCAAATACCATTATCAATCACTCGATAGTAAACCATTTTTTAAGGCGTGTCCTCATTTTGAAAATGGTGATAAAAATGAGATAAATGGCAGCCAAATAAGAAAAATAGCGCAGATAATATCAGGATATTGACCAGCTGTTTGACGCATTTTGGCAGCGTAAATTTATAGCATTAACGCCGACAGCGTTTTAAGCGTGTCTGATGGCGTATGATGCAGGCGCACTGGCGATAGACTAATATAACCCGCCGCTACCGCTTGATCATCCGTCATATCTGTGGAGGAGGACTGCAAATCTTCAGTTTCTAATGGCAACTCATGCGGGCGTTTACGTAGCGACAACCAATAAGCATCACGCCCACGTGGATCGACCACATGATGTACAGGACGCGCAATCTGACGGTGCCCTAACGCCGTTATTTTCCGACCTTTGATATCATCGGCACTATCCACATCAGGAATATTAACGTTTAATACATGATAGGGCAAATTTTTGCAAGCATCTAATATCGGTGTTTCTATCAATAATTTAACAATTTCAGCTGCCGCCATTTGATAATGACTGGTCTGCTCCTGCCCTTCTCCTTTGACGCCGCCGCCCACTAGGGAGGTCGCAATGGCAGGTATTCCAAAGAGCTGTGCGGTTAATGCAGCACCAAAGGTACCCGAAAATAAAACGTCTTGACCAAGATTGGCACCAGAATTGATACCAGTAATCACACAATCAAAACGCGTATCAGGATATAACTCATGCAACGCCAAATGTACACAGTCCGCAGGCGAACCATTTACCGCTATAAAACCAGAATCCAATTGATGAGTATATAATGGCATCGAGAGGCTCAAAGCACTCGCGCAGCCACTTTGCTCACTGTTTGGCGCAACCACTACCACCTCTGCAATAGCAGACAGGGCTTGATATAATGCCAATAACCCTGGTGCATAAACCCCATCATCATTACTAATTAAAAATTTCATTTTCACTCAATATACTCATTAATGACCGCCTGTCCACTTATGAACTTTAGCCGCATAAAATTGCTATAATCAGACCCGAAAATGGTGGTTAGATTGTGTGATCATACTGTTGACGCTGACATCCACATTGGCCTTTTCTGTATAAATAGTATTTATACACAGCATTTAACGAGCGTCAAATGGTAGCTGAATTTACTATCAAAGTTAAAAAAGCCATACCGCTATCAAATAAAATAACACTGTGTTTATATCACAGCATGGATATGAACAAATTGATAGAGCAAAACGCGGATGCCACCATAATTTTGGGCGATTATACCCTAATAATACGCTGACACGAACCCAGTCTTTGCGCAGAATCTATTCAATTTATAATTTTATCACGATGATATCTGCATCAATAACAGCAAAAAAACTTGGCGTGACGTTACAATAGGCAACACCTTACAACAATACAAACTTATATTTTTATGCTGACGTAACTTATGAGTCTATGCTGCTGATATGTTGCTCAAAAAGAGCTTTGGCTCACAAGATATCTACACATAAATCAATATTTTATGTGACTTTTGTTTTTTTACCCATTAACATATCACCATTAATTAAAGATAAGCGAGTGTAATACTGCATGAAAAATCAATCGATATTATCTATAGCTTCTGTGATAGCGAAGACGGCGTCCAAAATTAGTGTTGCAGGACTGGTAACCTCTGTTGCCATGCTGTCTCAAGCATCCTTTGCGGCGAATAATTCTGCTACAACCATACCTCTAGATATGTCTGGCATCAATGTTACTAAGCATGAAATTGCGGTCATGCAAGTGCTATCAGAGATATGTCCACCGATGCTCAATGGCAAACAAAAACAGCGCTTTTATAAATCTTATAATGTGCAGCTTCACGAGTTGATGCCGTCTTTAGAAGATCCAAAAGCAGCGATTCAATATCTATCCACTCAGCAAGATTATCGCCAGATATTACAAGGCATTCGTAGCTGGACAATGGGCTTCTCTAAACAAGACAACAAAGCTCTATGCGAAGATTTGGCGAATGCTGAATACCAGTAGTGGAATATCATAATTAAGCTCAACAATTACAACATTATAATTGGCTTACTTATCATACATCCTATGATATCCCTTACAATAGCTATGCCCCAGTATTGATTCTAAATTGATAAAGTCACCTATAATTAATGACAATAAATCATGGCATTATCTGTCTTGGAACGTTGAATACGGGCTATTTAGCGACAACTTATAAGCTTGTTCATCAGGCTTGTAAGTAACAAAAAAGCTTACGATAATTCTGTTTATACCAACAGGATGACCGTAAGCTTTTTTATGACAGTCGAATTATTTCTATTCGAGACATTGTGGCAGTCCTAGTCTGAGCAAACGTTTACTTCTTACCACTCTTTCTTTTTAATCGGGTCTTTTTTTGCATTTATCGATTCCCCATCGGTTGGCATTTTGCTAAGATAAGGCGTTAATTTTATGTCTGTCGCTCAGCCATCACCACTCTTATTAATACATTGTTTTTAAACAGAATGTTTAAGACAGGCTACTTAAAATGATGCATAAGATTTAGTGCAAGGTACAAGCGGTAGATACATTTGGTTTCATGATGCGGTGTAACGATATATGACAGTAAAGCGTGTAAAAAATCAGCTGGTGCAGCTGGTAGTCGGTGTGAGTATCTCTATGAGTGCAGTGATGGCAAACGCAGCCATCCAGCCGCCTGAGATGGATAATACCGCCTATGTATTGATGGATTATAATACTGGTGAGATTTTGGCACAAAAGAACGCCAATGAATCGCTACCGCCAGCGTCTTTGACAAAAATGATGACCAGTTACATCATTGAGCAGCGCTTAGCATCAGGCGACCTCAAAGAAGATGACCAAGTCATAATGAGTCCAAATGCTTGGTGTCGTGGTAGTAGCAGCCAGTCTTGTATGTATGTGCCGGTAAATAAATCTGCGAGCGTTATCGACATGCTACGCGGTATTATTATTCAATCAGGTAATGACGCCTCAAAAGCTATGGCTGAGCATATCGCTGGTAGCGAAGCCTCATTTGCTATCTTGATGAATGAGCAAGCAGAAAAACTTGGTATGAAAAATACCCATTTCGTCAACTCTACTGGTATGCCTGACGAAGGGCATGAGGCATCAGCACTAGATTTGGCCAAATTGTCACGCGCTATTATCAAGAATAGCGGCGACTATTATGGTATTTATGCAGAAAAAGAGTTCACCTATAACGGTATTACTCAAGGTAACCGTAATGCTCTACTTGCAACCGACCCAACCGTCGATGGTTTAAAAACTGGCCACACTGATGCCGCAGGCTATTGCTTAGCAGCTTCAAGCAATCGTGATGGCATGCGCTTGATTTCTGTGATTATGGGAACAGAGAGCCAGCAAGCACGTGCCGATCAATCACGTGAGCTGCTCAACTGGGGCTTTGGCCACTTCACTACTGTCACCAAAGCACCTGCCGGACAATTCGTCAGCAAAGTTCCGGTCTGGTTCGGTGAAGCTGATGAAGTAGAGCTAGTCACTGCGGATAATTTACAAATTCTAACCAGCAAAACGCAAAAAAATAAAATCACGACTGTGGTAGATATTCCTGAGAGCCTAGAAGCACCCATCAAAAAAGGTCAAGAAATTGGCAAAATGATGGCCGTTATTGATGGTAAAGCGGTGGCTTCAGTGCCTATTATAGCGACCAGTGATATCGAGCAGTCAGGCTTTATGAGCCGCACTTGGCAGCGTGTCGTACGTTGGGCACAAAATCTGTTTTAGAGAATATTAGTAAAAGCTATTTCTCAAGAACATTACTGAAAAAAAAGACGCCTCAAAACGGGGCGTCTTTTTTATGTCCTCATTCACCACAGAAATTGTATTATTCCTATAAAACAGCGTTATGAGAAAACAGGTGTAAACACGGTATTTAGTAGACTAAGAAGATTTGACACCGTTCATCATATTTTTCAGATTAAAAGCAAGCACCTTTGTCAAAAATACGATTTTCGACACTATTTACAATAAATGAAAGGCAATCGAGTACATTAAACGAGGTTAGTACGGTAAATATGACAAATATTTCGATCTATTACGTCCATACCAACCAGCGCTTAAGCAAGTCGCTTAATGCTTTATCTTTATAAGTGGCGCTATAACAGTAATCGACACCAGCTGCTTTCAAACCATGCTCAAAGCTATCTAACTGCTTCGCTCGATGTGGTGGATACCAATATACCAATAAAGCCCGATGTTCACTTTCAAATTGACGAATACGCTTGGCTAACGACTCAGCTTTACTTGGAAAAATATCTTCCGCAAACATCACCATATTCACCTGTCTTACATTCATCTCCTCTATAACCAGTGTTTCATGCTGACGATAAATGACAGTCGCACCTAAACGCTCTAGCTCCTTCGCTAAAAACCCAACTTCATGATAATAATAGTAAATAATAGTCAATCCAGCCAATAAATGCTGCTGCCGAGACTGCTGTTTATTGGTCATCGATATGGTCAGCATGAATTGGGTGCCTGACCCTAACGTACTATCGACTTCTATAGTAGCGCCCATCAGCTGAGCCATTTGCTTGACGACTGGCAAACCAACACCTGAGCCTTCATATTGACGAGTTTGTGATGAATCCACTTGGAAAAACGGATTAAAAATATCATCGATATGAGTGCTATCGATACCAATACCTGTGTCTTTCACACTGATTTGCCAGCGATTGCTTTTATCAAAATGAGTCAATTGCGACGTAATAGTCACCTGCCCCGCTGGAGTAAACTTAATCGCATTGCTCAATAATATCGATAATATTTGTTTTATTTTTTCCGCATCCCCTTCCAGACCATAGTCTATATGATGAATACGGCTAATCAACTCTAGCCTTTTTTGCCGAGCAATAGGCTCATATTCTGCCAACAGATCGGTGATTAACTGCAGTGGATTGAACGCAATACAATTAATACTCATCTGACCTTTTTGTATTTGATTCAATTGAATAATATGATCAAGCGACGACACCAATTTATCACTACCGTCACTGATAATTTCAACCGCATCTTTTTGTTCTCTATTGAGGGTATCGTAATCTAACAGCTGTAAACCGCCTACGATAGCATTTAGCGAAGTTTTCAACTCATGGGTGATCATGCTTTGAAAGTTATGCAGCTGCACATCGAGGGATACGTCTTTGTTGTGTAATTGCTGCTCAAAAATAGCAAGCGCCTCATAATCTTGTTGGACTTTCTGTAAACGATCAAACAATACAGCCAAAGTTTGCTTGATTTGCACCAGTTCCTGAAATTCAAAAAGCTGTGGAATCACTGGTAACTGCTCAAGCTCTGGGTTTTTCACAACGATGTGACAGACTTCTTTCAAAGCTTCAATATCTCTGATTGGCCATTTGAGTTTGCGCAGAATGTACAATACCCAAAGTACCGTCAATATCGTGGTGATAAGCCATAGCAATATATTGCTTCGAAACCAATGTGAACGCAGGGTGTTCACATCTAAAGTGAGATTAATATATCCAACTAACGCGCTATTTTTATTGGCCTCAGCAGACGCTGATGATTCTTGCTCACCATTTGATAAAGTCGTGGACGATTGCTGACTGCTGTTTAACGTATCTAGCGCGCTATCATCACCGATATCGTCACTGGTAACGGGATAATTGAAGCTGACAGTATCTGCAAATAAGGCATTCTTCCAATCATCTCTGGATTGATTAACTTCATCAATAGGTTTGGGTGTTGAATAAAATAAAATACTTCTAATGCTGGGTTCACTTTCTAACAAGAATCTCACTTGCTCAGCCACGATATCAGCACCATCGGCTGTCGATGCGCTGGTGGTCAACATGGTAGCCAATTGCTGGATATGCTGACGCTTCTCTTTATAGTGGTATAACAAACCATAAACGATAGACATCAAGAAGCCTGCCAACACAGCCAAAATAATGGCTTGTACGACAGAACGCCAAATAAGCGTAGGGATGGTTTGAGAGGGACGGTTGTTCATATTACTTAACTGAGTTAAGAAAACTTTTGATTATAGTACAGGTATTTTGTAGGAGTAGTGAGGGAAATATCACATGTTAATAAAACTTAACAACGTATTAATATATCATGATGACCGATATAATCATCATGATATGGCACATTACAGAGAAGCATGAACAATAGAATAAAACAGTCTTTATTTACTACAACAATATAAAGACCGTCATCATTTTGCTAAATTAACGCTTTTTATCTTTATTGGTGAATTTCTGCTTATCTTTGGTAGTAAATTTCTGTGCCCGATTACGCTCGCGTTGGCGCAACTGTTGCGTCTTCGCTTTGGTTGGCGTATCGCTCTTGTTGGCATATGGGTTGTCATTTTGTTTAAGGACAACGTTGAGCGGCGTGCCTTCGAGCTTAAATACTTGACGGAATTGGTTTTCAAGATAACGCTGATAGCTCTTAGGTAGCGCGCTGGTTTGGTTACCATGAATGACAATCACGGGCGGATTGTGACCACCGATGTGAGCGAAGCGCAGTTTAATACGGCGACCAGCAACCGTTGGTGGTGGATTGGCTGTCACCGCATCTTGCAGAATCTGAGTCAAGCGATTGGTTGATACTTCAAACATCGAAGATTTATAAGCACGCAAGATAGACGGGTATAGATTACCCACACCCGTACCATGTAGTGCTGAGATTAAATGCACTTTTACATAAGGGATAAAGTTAAAGCGGCGATCCATCTCAATCTTGATATAATTTTTCTGATCAGCAGTCAGACCATCCCACTTATTAATCGCAACAACTAAAGCACGACCCGCATCAAGCGCATAACCAATCATATGCAAGTCTTGATCAACGATACCTTCATGCGCATCAATAACAATAACGGTTACATTAGAATCTTCGATTGCTTGCAGGGTTTTAATGACCGAGAATTTCTCTACTTTTTCATCAATTCTGCCGCGGCGGCGCACACCAGCAGTATCGATTAAGACGTAGTCTTTACCTTCGCGTGTATAAGGAATATAAATACTGTCACGCGTGGTACCGGGCATATCAAAAACCACTACTCGGTCTTCACCCAATAGACGATTGACTAGCGTCGATTTACCAACGTTTGGACGACCTATGATCGCTAACTTCAAACCTTTTGGCTCTACGACATTCTCTTGCTCAGGCATATCAGCCGTCAATATTTCAAGCAAATTACCGACACCGCGACCATGACTTGCTGCCATCGGATATGGCTCACCCAATCCTAATGCATAAAACTCGGCAGGTGCAGCGTCGTGAGCACCATCGACTTTATTGGCAACCACATAGACTGGTTTGCCAAGTGTATGTAAAAACTTACCAATCTCAGCATCTGCGCCGATCATACCAGCACGAGCATCCACCACAAATACGATGATGTCTGCTTCATGAATCGCTGTATGCGATTGCTCAGACATATAGTCATCAATGTTGCCGCTACCATCATCCGCCTCACCAATACCACCAGTGTCTACAACGATAAAAGATTTGTCTTCATAGGTCGCATCACCGTACTGACGGTCACGAGTCAGTCCTGACAAATCAGCAACCAATGCCTGCCGACTTTTTGTGAACTGATTAAATAAGGTGGATTTACCGACGTTTGGACGACCAATTAAGGCGACCACAGGCTTGATACTCATGGGTTACTCTCAGTGAAATGCACGATGGCGGGCAGTACAGTTATTCTTATAACCAGTGATATAACAGTAGTCGTGAATAGGCTGCTCTTGACCGCAAATTAAAATGAATGATAAAAAAATAGCAAAAATAATCGTCAGCTATTTTACACTTAGCAAGTGGTACATAGGACGACTAAATTATAGATAAATAATATATATATGGATAACACCTACGGCGCATCGGTCGCATAGAGTACGCGAAAGCCTGTGTTTAAACAAGCGATTTACACAAGGCACTAAACGCTGACGAAGCAGCGTTTGTGTTCTCTAAAATTACAATCAACCAGTTGGCTTACAGTTGACTTAACGATAGTATCAAAACACACTATCTGAGTAACTGTTAACCGATAAAAAGCTTAGCGGGCTAACTGCCAAATAGCAACTTGTCCTGACGTGCTTTGGGTCATTAAGCGGCTGCCTTGTACCTGCAAGCTACTCAAAGCGCCCTTGGTTTGTACACGGCTAACGATTTTACCGCTAGCTGGATCAAATAAGTGTACCACGCCGTCAAAATCACCCACAGCAATATAATTGCCAATCATCACAGGATTGGTTAAATGACGATAAGCCAGCTCTTCACTTTCCCAAAGAACCTCACCAGTACTGCGATTATAGGCAACCACTTTACCCTCTAAACTGGTAGCAATCACCTGCTGGTTATTTACAGCAAGTGACTTTAAGCTGGCAAGCTCGTTGACAAACATGACTTGACGCGAAGCCAAATCAATACCTAATAACTGACCGCTATAACTGATGGCAAATAGCTGGTTTTTATCGACGATCGGCGTACCATCGACATCACTCATGCGCTCAACTTCACTACTACCAGTGCCAACACCAACACGTCTTGACCACTGCGGTAAACCACTATCAGTCGTCACCGCATGTAAACGACCATCAGCAGTCGCTAATAACGCCGTTTTGCTATCTAATAACGTTGGCGCCGCACTACCGCGTACACTGATGGCTGGAACTTGTGTGGCAAACTGCCAGACAGACTGACCTGTCTGTAGTGACAAGCCATGTAAAAAGCCATCGTTCGCTGATAGAATGACACGGTTATTGGTAATTAAAGCGGGTGTCAATACTGATCCTGATAACTGCTTCTGCCAGCGTTTTGCGCCAGTCACACTATCAAATGCCATCACTTGACCACCGCGTGTGCTAATAATCGCTGTTTGGCTTAAAGCATCTAAAGCAACGCCGCCCGTGATTTGATCGCCAACGTTGATCGACCATAAACGTTCGCCTGCACTGTTAAAGCCGGTCAAGTCCCCACCGCGCGATGCAGTGACGATTTGTCCATTGACATAACCTACTTGCAAGTCTAATGGATCTTTCTTACTGGCTTTTTTATTGCCAATATCTGTGCTAAAAACCGGTTGCAACACACTGATAGGCTCAGCAATCTGTACCAGCTTGACTGGATCATTGACGACGGGTTTAATACCGCGATTACACCCAATCACCGCAGTGCTCATCACTGCCAATACTGCCACATGCATCACCGTCGATTTGATGGTTTTAGCTTTTGATATCTTGCTAGAGCGAATAGATTGAGTCATTATGAGTTCTCACTACAAATAAATTATTATTAATTAGTAAATTGGTTATCAGTAAGTATAAGATCGGCGATTAGTACTCACCAAGCACATTCAATGAGTGCTGGTGGTTCATGCGACGCGATTGTTTTACTGTACCACTTAGCTTGTAGAACGGTTATAGATACGCGCTATTGACTAGCAATTATCAGGCATTAGGTAGAACGCAAACGCTATTATTGGTTAACAGCGCTTGTCACTGTACAATTATTGCGCAACCTCGGCAGCAGCATTTTCTTCCACCAAGGGCTGTGCAGGATTACTTGACTCTTGAATCAGACTGACTGGTTCGTCGATAGGCTCAGGTACGATGCCCAGACTCTCCATCTTTAATGCCAATACTGCACGCGTCTCTTGACGGTTGCGTAACAACTCCCAAGCATTATTATAAGACTTGATCGCTGAGTCTTTATTATCTTGTGCCAAATAAATATCCCCTAACAACTCTTGTTGGCTGGCTTCAAATGAGCTTGGCATATCATTGTTGGCTTCTGCTAATGCAGCATCCGTATCGCCCGCCGCCAGTAACGTTGTCGCATAGCGCAAACGAGTAATTGCCTGTAAACCTGCATCACCTAAGTCAATAGCCAATGCTTTTTTGAAGGTTTCACTTGCCTCGGTAAATTCATTATTATCTACTTGCTGACGCGCTTTAATCATCAGTGCCTGCCAAGCGTAAACCGACTCACCATGCTTACTGACTAGCGCATCAATATCTTTGTTTAGCTGGGTGCGACTTTGGGCAAGTGCTGCCTGTGCTTCTGCTTCCAAATCAGGGTTTTGTGAGGCCAAACTGACTTCTTCATTCAACCGCTGAATGTCTGCATAATGATCTGCTGCAACGGTGTCTACGCGCGCATGGTTGTCCTGCCAATATGTCCAACCAAAATAAGCGGCCAGTGCCAACAAAATCGCAGTGACAATATAGCTGCCATACTGCTTTAACGCTTGCATTGAATTGTCTGCATTCGGCGAATTGGGTGTCAGAGCCATATGTGTTTACCTGATAAAAGTGTTATGAAATTGCTAATGCTAAAACCGCAATCGATTACTGACGGATAAAATTTTCTTTGTTCGACAGCCAATCTGTCGCAACCGTCTGTTGTTCGCCCGTCTGCATGTCTTTAACGCTGAGGGTATTATCATCCAGCTCTTGCTGCGCAATAATAACGGTCAATGCAGCACCTGACTTATCGGCTTTCTTCATTTGCGCTTTTAGGCTCGTCGCACTCGCCATTTTCACCCGAATGTCTGGGCGACTATAGCGTAGGCGCTGGGCATAGCCAATACCAGCACTATAAACCTCTGGATGCGCAACCACGAAAACATCGCAAGCGGGAACATCAGCAATCGGCGCAACCGCTTCCATTAACAGTAATAAACGCTCAAGCCCCATGGCAAATCCAACAGCAGGCTCAGATTTTACTGGCTTATTGCCATCAGTACCGATGGATTTTAGTTGCCCGATCAAACCATCATAACGGCCGCCTGCACAAACAGTCGCTTGGCTACCAAGCTTGTCGGTCACCCACTCAAAAACCGTTTTGTTATAATAATCAAGACCGCGTACTAAGTGTGGATTGATCTCAAAATTAATACCCAGCTCTGTTAAATAGGCTTGTACTTGCTCAAAATGCGCCACGCTTTCTTCACCTAAAAAGTCAGCAAGCTTAGGCGCGTCTACCAATAGAGCTTGGGTGCTTGCTTCTTTGCTATCTAAAATACGTAGCGGATTGGTGGTCAAGCGGCGCTTGCTGTCTTCATCCAGCTGATCTTTTTTATCGGTTAAATAAGCAACCAATGCTTCGCGATAAGCATAACGCTCATCAATTTCGCCCAGACTGTTCAGCTCTAAACGCATCTCATCTTTTAGACCCAGCTCTTGCCACATTAGATGAGTCATGGCGATCAGCTCAGCGTCAGCGTCTGGTAAGGCACTACCAAAGCTTTCAACACCTATTTGATGAAATTGACGATAACGACCTTTTTGTGGACGCTCATAGCGAAACATTGGACCGATATACCATAATTTAGGCGTATCACCGCGCAGCAAGTTATGCTCAATCACAGCACGTACTGCACCTGCCGTACCTTCAGGGCGTAGAGCCAACGGCGTTGGTGGCTCAGATTTATCGGTAAAGCTATACATCTCTTTTTCGACAATATCAGTCGCGCCGCCAATGGCACGCGCAAACAAATCGGTTTGCTCAACGATTGGCAAGCGAATATGCTCAAAGCCGTATCTGCCCAGTACTTCAGCCAATATCGCTTCTAAATGCAGCCATTTTGCGGACTGATCAGGCAAAATATCATTGAACCCTTTGATAGCTTTAATCATGGTACGGTCGTATCCTTAAAAATTTTAACAAGTGTCTCTTTTATTTTTTGCTCATAATAGTGTTTTATTTTACGCGGATAATCTCATTCTCGCGTTTTTTAGCCAAATCTTCGGCATGTGCGCGTACCATGCCTTCTATTTCATCGACCAAATTGTCGGTATCGATAAGATGGCTTTTTTCACCCATACGATATACCAAGGATCTTGGTGCGGCACCAACAATGCCAATATCGGCCTCTTTCGCTTCACCAGGACCATTTACTTTACAGCCGATCACAGACAGATTCATCGGTTCACGAATGTCTTCTAAACGCGACTCTAGAGCCGTCATGACTCTAATCACATCAAACTCTTGGCGAGAGCAGCTTGGGCACGCAATAAAGTTGACACCATTAGAACGTATATTGAGCGATTTTAAAATATCAAAGCCGATTTTAATTTCTTCTTCAGGCTCTGCCGCCAGTGAGATACGAATGGTATCACCGATGCCATCTAATAATAAACCGCCAAGTGCAATCGCGGATTTGACCGCGCCCGTACGATAAACGCCCGCCTCGGTGACGCCTAAATGCAGCGGGTTATCAATTTGGGCAGAAATCAGGCGATACGCATCCAAGGTCAAAAACACATTACTGGCTTTAACCGATACTTTATATTGATCAAAATTTAGACGCTCTAATATATCGATATGGCGCATGGCTGATTCAAGCATCGCCTCGCCAGTTGGCTCGGTATATTTGCGCTGAATGTCTTTTTCGAGCGAGCCTGCATTGACACCGATACGAATAGGGATGTTGTAATATTTGGCACAAGCAACCACTTCGCGTACTTTAGCATCGCTACCGATGTTACCTGGATTAATACGCAGACAGTCAGCCCCTGCTTCGGCAACTGCTAACGCAATCTTGTGGTCGAAATGCACATCTGCAATCAAAGGCACACTGACCAGCTTACGAATTTCGCCAAAAGCTTTGACCGTATCCATCGTTGGCGTCGACACCCGCATCAAATCCGCACCAGCTTCAACGCAGCGTTCGATTTGAGCGACAGTTGCTGCCACATCGCAAGTATCTGTATTGGTCATACTCTGCACACTAATCGGCGCATCACCACCAATCGCGACATCACCGACATATATTTTTTTGGTAAGGCGACGGTTAATAGGCGCTGACGTTGACATAGACAAACCCTTCAGTTAAAGCGAAAAAACGCAGAAAAAATACACTTATAATAGCTTGCAGATAGCAACTTTTAAAAATAAATCTTGTACAGCAGTCGATAAGACTAGCATTCAAAATTAGCCGCTTAAAAAGTTAAGGCGCTAACTCAAAATTGGCTTGCTTATCCGTTGCATAAGTATTTAGCGCAACCGCTTCTTGGTTAAGCATTATGCTGACATTATCAACATTATCAATTTGTACATTAAACGGCGGCGTACCTGACAGTTTATAATCCCCAGATGTCTGCGAGCCACTCATTAGACTACTACCAGAAGCATCAGTAATACTCACGACGGCGGTATCCGTCAGTTTGACATCTAAAGACGCTGGACTTGCATCGCCGCCCAAGTTTAGAGCAGAGCCAGAGGCACCAACGCCCATCTCATCAGTATTGATTGCCGCACCTTGCGCTTGCTCTATCGCTGAGACGTCTTCGACCGTCGATACTGGCTGCCCGGTATTCTCTTTACTTGCATTACTCACCATGCGAAATAAGAAAATCGCTAAAATAATGACACCAATGACGGCGATGATCAGTAGTGGGTTAAAACGAATTCGATTGTGCGTATCACGTTGCAACGTGCCCATTGGGCGCAGTGGCGTATCCGTGTTGTTGACGGATTTGGCTTTTAGTTCGGTAGGATAAGCGGCATCAAAGCTGGTTGCTATTTTTACAGGATCCAAACCCAAAAACTTAGCATAATTGATGGCAAACCCACGCGCAAAAGCAGCTTGCGGCATCTCCGAAAAATTTTCATTTTCAAGCGCTTGCAAATGACGCTTTAAAATAAATAACTCGGCAGCTACCTCGTCTAAGCTGATTTGCTTATTTTTACGGGCTTGCTGCAACACGGCACCAAATGATCCCTGAGCGTTAGATTGAGTGTTTAATGATGGGGTGGTCATTTCCATGGTGCCTCTGGATTGTTAAGCCAAGTCTTAAGTTGTTTTGCTTCATCACTTAAAGGATAAGCAGATAAAAGCTGCTGTGCCAATTGCTGGCGCGTCGTTATGTTATTTTGTGCAGCGGCCAATTTGATACCTTGTAATAGCAAACGCGGGCTAATGCCCTGCCCTTGCACCAGTATCAAGGTTTCATCATACAGCCTTTGAGCCTGTGGAACACGTTGCTGCTCAAGCAATAAGTCGACCAACTCGATATGGGCAATAATACTATTGCGATTGCCATCAAGTGCCCGTAAAAATGCTTTAGCAGCCGCACTGCGATCCCCTAGCTGTAAGTAAGTGCGTCCTAGATTCTCTAGCGCACCAATACGACCTTCGTAACCTAATGCTGAACCTGCAATCTCAAACTGCTCTGCCGCCTCACGATAACGCGTCATTTGTGACAAATAAACGCCATAGTTATTGTGGGCTTGCTCAAAATCTTTATCAAGCGTGATCGCTTTTTTAAAATACTGATCGGCTTTTTCGAGATTGAGTCGACTGCCCTCTTGCTGCAGCAAAACGCCCATCATATCATAGGCTGGCGCGTAACGGCTATCGGCAGCAAAGGCTTTTTCGAGTTGGCGCTGAGCGGTATCAAGCTCATTTTTGCGGATATATTGCGCGGCAAGTGAAGTGCGCACGCGAGCAATTTCTTGTTGATCTAAGTTACGATTGTCATTGGGTCGCGTAGACGTTTGATAAGCCGCGATGTTTGTCAAATCATTGGTCGGCGTGCTTTGACAACCAGTGAGCAGCAACCCTACCAATGCTGTCACTAATACCGTACGCTTCGACATCGCTATTGGGTCAATAGCCACTTGTCCATTCGCTGTACTCAATCGATTATAAGTCTGAGAAAATATTTTTTGATAATTGAACTGACAAGAATTTCTAGAAGTCATCATAGCCGCCATCATAAAACTGTGATTCAATGCGTTCGATCCTCGAGGCATCAGTTTAATAGATTTAGCCCGCATAAGTACAATTTAGTTGTTATTAATTGCTGTGCACATTCAAACTAATCGTTATTGCTACATTTTTATTACCATTGCGACAGATAAAAGACAAATACGATGCTACATCGAAAATGTCTATTCACCATTTATATGACCATCATACTAAACACTTTCACGATCCTTGATGCTTTGCTGCCACGCGGCTGAACGACGCGTTCTATCAGCAACTTGCCCAACCAATTGACCACATGCCGCATCAATATCATCACCACGAGTTTGACGTATAGTACAAACAAAACCTGCTTCACTTAATATATTACTAAAGGCATGAATTCGATTATTACTCGACTTATCATAATTTGCATGAGGGAACGGGTTGAACGGTATCAAGTTAATCTTACTTGGTAAATCGCCCAATAATGCGACCAATTGCTCAGCATGCTCATTACTATCATTGACACCATCTAGCATCACATATTCAATAGTCACGTGTTTTTTGTGGCGCGGATTTACTTCAAAAACGTAATTTCTCGCTGCCGCCATGAGCTGCTCTAATGGATATTTTTTATTGATCGGCACTAATTCATTACGCAGCTCGTCATTTGGTGCATGCAATGAAATCGCTAAAGCCACGTCAAGCTCCTGTGCCAACTCGTACATTTTTGGCACCACACCTGAAGTCGACAAAGTAACGCGGCGTTTTGATAAACCATAAGCATGGTCACTGAGCATCAATTCCATCGAGCTGACAACGGGACGATAGTTTAATAACGGCTCGCCCATGCCCATCATGACGACGTTGGTGACGTTGTTTTCCCACAAACTATGGTCAACATTTTCTAAACTATCATTTTCATCGGTCATATAAGAGGCATTTGCCACCCATAATTGTCCAAGAATCTCAGCCGCCGTCAAATCGCGCTCAAAGCCCTGCTTACCCGTACTACAAAAGCTACAGTCGAGCGCACAGCCCACTTGCGAAGAGACACACAAGGTTTTACGACCGTTTAATTTACTATCATCTGCGGGAATCAATACGGTCTCGACCAACGAGCCACCCGTGACTTCAAATACCCATTTACGCGTACCATCATCGCTGTATTGACGATGAATCACTTTTGGCGGAATGACGCAGGCATTGGCTGATAATTTATCACGCAAAGATTTACTCAGATTGGTCATTTGCTCAAAATCAGTGACACCCTGCTGATATATCCACTTAATGACTTGCGTCGAGCGAAACGGCTTTTCACCAATACTCTTAAAGTATTCCGCTAGCTGCGCTTGTGTCATACCTAGTAGATTGGTTTTCGCCTGCGCCTCGTCTACTAATTTTATACTCTTAGTAGTCTTAGCAGGGACGTGTTGGACGTCAGTTTGAATAGGAGTTTGAGCAGTTGACATAATAAATAACCTTTTTGCATCTACTGGTATAAGCGATGCAATTGTTGAGATGGGTGTTGCAGACGTACTCAATATATGAGTGCATGAGCAATCCGTTATGAGCGCATTTTTTACCAAAAACCGAAAGTAATATGCTGATAAAGGATTGATAACGCTATATAAAACCAATAATGAGGGAAAAAGTTGAAATTTCAATATATAGTCAGACTATTATAATAGCTAAAACGGCTTATACCAAAAGATATAAGCCGTCTTGCCACACTAATAATTTATAGTCAATTTTATAAGCTATTAGTGCATAGTGAATCAAATATAGAGCTGGTACAAGGAAGACAAACGCCAATTGTACATTGAGTACATTAAGCGAGTCTGACACCGTAACAGACTATATTTGGTTTACTATATTAACGCGTACGTGCACAAACTTCTTCTTCATTGAAGAAGTAGCTGATTTCACGTGCTGCTGATTCAGCTGAATCTGAACCATGAACCGCGTTTTCATCGATGCTGCTAGCGAAGTCAGCACGAATAGTGCCTTCAGCGGCGTCTTTTGGGTTAGTAGCGCCCATGATGTCGCGATGCTTAGCGATCGCATTTTCGCCTTCTAATACAGATACCAATACTGGGCCTGAAGTCATAAATGATACTAGATCGTTGTAGAATGGACGCTCAGCGTGCTCAGCGTAAAAACCGCCCGCTTTTTTATCATCAAGTTGCATCATTTTAGCGGCAACAATTTTTAGACCTGATTTTTCAAAGCGATCGTAGATAGCGCCGATGTTGTTGCCAGCTACTGCGTCAGGTTTGATGATAGATAAAGTACGTTCGTTAGCCATGAAAAGCTCCTAATAAATAATGAATTCGATAAAAATGAGATGGTAAATACTTTGTTTTATCTTTGGCCGCAATGTTGACTTGGGCAGATTTAAATAACTCATGGTCTATCAATGCGATAATATGAGCACCAACACAGGATTGCTGCCTATTATAATGATTAGCGCTATAAATGATAGGGTTAATTTATGACCGCACCTTGCATAAAAGTAAATTTATGACCACAGCTTATCTTAAGACAAAGTGAGCATTCATCAATAGCAGATTCTTACCCTACGTATCTCATCGCTAACTATCTTTGTCATTGATGGGCATAGAACCAACTTGGCGAAAACTCTATGTAAGTGTTACCAAAAAAAATCCCTCAGCATATAATGCTAAGGGATTTTGTTAATACGCAGCTATGAAGGTCACTGCTTTCAAGCAATACTAAAAAGCAACTACTCGCCTAAGCGGCTGTCGCGGCAACTGCCAGCGCTACATTCACGCACACGATCATTTAAGAAGTTCACTCGCTCAGTTGTCACCCGAGTCGCACAGCCCATATTGACAAAAAATCCTTCATCATTATTATAACTACATTGGTCATTACGCTCGCGTATCCACGCCAGTTGTCCGCGCTTTAATTTGGATTTTTGCTGGCTATTTAACTGCTTAGCCAATTTTGCATAAGAATTATTCAGCTCTTTATCCGCTTCTAAATATACTTTCGTTAAGCAATATAAATCATCAAAATCATTGTTGGGTTTGTCACAGTTTTGCGCGCCCCATGACAGCATAGGAAACATAAAAGCCGCAGACGTTAGCAGCGCTAAAGCTGCTTTGCCTATAGAGTGCTTGATAATAGTCGATTTCATCACGTTTTCCTTTTTATATATTGATAAATTTACATTCATTTATAACATAATATACCAATTAAACCAGAATAATGTTAGCAATTCTCTCCTTTATACTATTTTTTCTTATCTCAATTTATTCAATGACTAGATATCTTGATTTTTTATCGTTAGAGATTAATAGTGATTAACACTTTTTATCACTTGGCATTAATAATAGTTAGCATAATAGAAAATGATGAGAATTTACTCATAAGACATTACTCACAAGATAATACTCATAAAAAAAATCCCAATGCTCAGCACTGGGATTTTTTATTAATACTAAAAGCGATTTAAGCAACTTTCTAGTAAAGACTAAGCATCATACGGGTCGCGTAATACGATAGTCTCTTCGCGGTCAGGACCGGTTGAGATAATATCAACTGGGCAACCAATCAATGCTTCGATACGTTTGATATATTTTTTCGCATTTTCTGGAAGTTCATCATAGTTAGTGATACCAACGGTTGACTCACTCCACCCTTGCATCGTCTCATACTTAGGCGTGACTGACTCATAGAATTCAGCATCATGTGCACCTGCACATTCAGTTTCAGGCAAGTTATAACCCACACCAATTAGTAACTCTTCAAGACCGTCTAATACGTCAAGCTTAGTTAAGCAGATACCTGACATAGAGTTCAGTACCACGGCACGGCGTAATGCTTCAGCATCGAACCAACCACAGCGACGCGCACGACCAGTGGTCGCACCAAACTCATGACCGACTTTAGCCAAATGCGCACCAACATCATCAAATAGCTCAGTTGGGAATGGACCACTACCGACACGGGTAGTATAAGCTTTAGTGATACCAAGTACGTAATCTAAGTACAATGGACCGATACCTGTACCAGTCGATACGCCGCCAGCGGTTACGCTTGAGCTAGTAACAAACGGATAAGTACCATGGTCGATATCAAGCAATGTACCTTGCGCACCTTCAAACATCAGATTCTTGCCAGCCAGACGCAATTGATTAAGGTCTTCGGTTACATCAGTAACCATACCTTTAATCTCCTCTTTCCACTCTTGGCAAAGCTTAAGTGTCTCATCAAAATCAATCGCTTCAACTTTATAATATTGAGTCAATTGGAAGTTATGATATTCGATTAAGTTGCGGAGTTTTTCTTCTAAATCATCACGGAACAAGTCAGCAAGCTTGATAGCACGGCGCGCTACTTTATCTTCATAAGCAGGACCGATGCCGCGACCCGTCGTACCGATTTTACCAGTACCGCGTTTTGCTTCGCGTGCTTGGTCAAGTGCCACATGATACGGCATGATAAGTGGGCAGTTTGGAGAGATACGCAGACGCTCACGTACTGGTACGTTGTTGTCTTCTAGCTCTTTCATCTCTTTTAATAATGCGTCAGGTGCTAACACCACGCCGTTACCGATAAAGCAGGTAACGCCTTCACGTAAAATACCTGATGGGATTAAATGTAGGATGGTGGTTTTGCCATCGACAACTAACGTGTGACCAGCGTTATGTCCGCCTTGAAAACGTGCAACTGCTGAAGCTTTTTCGGTTAGTAAATCGACGATTTTACCTTTACCTTCATCGCCCCATTGGCTACCCAAAACTACGACATTCTTACCCATGATCAATCCTTACCTTTATGTATTGAGGTGTGTGCAATAACGGTTTAAAACCTGTGATAACTTTCGTTATCTTGATTTTAAAGACGTTAAAAAATGGTAATACTACTAATATTAAAAACTAATGCTTAAATACTCTGTAACTGCCAATGATTATCTCTAAAGCTCAAAAGATGCGTCATATCAGAGGGACGATCTTCTGCATTCAATGGCATGGTGACGCGATAGCCTTGCTCACGTAAACTCTCAACCTGCTGTAGCAGTATCTGTCTCTGTTCTTGGTTCGCACTGCTCAATGCTTCATAGTCGACCAATACGATGATTGGTGTCTCAAGCTGCGTGTGTGCAAGCAAACGACTGACATCCATACTAAAGCCCGTGGCTTCACGTGGCTGATTGATTGCTAACTGATTGCCACTTTGCATACCATCGAAACGACCGCCACGTACCAGAGGTTGCGTCTCACTATTGATATAGCCGTTGAACACAATACCCGTGTGGTAATGATAGCCTGATAATTCCGTCACATCGATACTCACAGGGCATTGCCACTGGTCTTGTAGATGTGTTTTTAGACGTTGTAATTCATTGATAGCAGTCGCGACTTGCGTGTCCTGCTGTGCAGTCTCTGACAATCTCGCCAATAGATTGGTAATATCATGACCAAAACGTGCCAAAGCATAAAAATCATCACCCATTGACAATAACTGGCAGACACGCTTTAGCTCTGGTAGATTTTTATTGGCATATAAATGCATGAGTTGTTCAGTGTCATTATCAGACAACGCTGCCAACTCAGCCAAGCGTTTGAATATCGCCACATGACCCAAGTCTATATGCAGCGTCGCACTCATATTTAGCTTATTTATCATGCCAAACAACACATCTATCAGCTCAATATCTGCGGCAAGTGAAGCACAGCCAAATATTTCAGCACCGAGCTGCAAAGGCGTACGTGAGCCAAACAGCCCTGATGGCAAGGTATGAATCACATCACCTGCATAGCAATAACGCGCAATACCTGTGCCGCCCCAATGCGCATCAATACGCAAAATCTGCGGGGTAATATCCGCACGCAGACCCATCAAGCGACCCGTTAGCTGATCGATAATCTTGAAAGTTTGACGCTTTAAATCTTCTGAGGCGCCACTCAACAATGACTCTGTAAATTCAATCATTGGTGGATTGACCAACTGATAACCATGAGCAATAAGCTGCTGAGTCAGCTGATACCTAAGCACTTCTTGCTTACGCGCATCTTCGAACAGCACATCCACCACCCCATCAGGCAACAACCAGCTATTGGCAACGTCGCTGGCAAAGTTGTTTAAATATGGCATGCTAGTAGAGGTAGCAGTGTTTTCAGCAGGCTGAGCCGCCGCTTCATTAGTCGTATTTAACTGGGCAAGTTTTGCAGAATCAGAACTGACAGACACAATAAATCCTTGTTTGGCGTATCGCTTACCAAAAACGCGGTACTGATGCGGTACTTAAAGGTTATATTTACAATTGCATTGACGCCATGCATTTTTATTTTTAACGCGCAACATCATTGACCCAATTATTTATAAACAAACTAGGTAGCCGCAAAAGGGTGAGTAATAAGTATAATTTAGAATGATAAGACGAGTATCTTTATGCGCTAATAAACGGCGTTAAATAATCAAGGCACTTTATGCTTTAGTTTAGCATAGCAGCCAAGGTTCGCCTAGTGACAATTAGCCACAATTACTATCTAATTACGTCTTATCAGCACTTAATCTATGAAGGTTATCTATAGACTATATAAGTAATCGTTGACTCAAAAATGGTTACCATCATTTTATATGATAAAGAAAATAATGAGCAAAGTGAGAACAACGCCTTCGATACCGACTCATGGTACACTAAGCCATATTTTTATCTCGGAAGCCTTATGTCATCTGATTACCACCCAAACCCTGCCAACAATCAAGCCAACGTTTTAGGTACGGCACTTGCCAGCTGCTGCTTTGACCCTATTACCGGTTATTACCGCAATGGCTTTTGCCATACTGGCAACCATGACGTCGGTCAGCACACCGTATGCGCCAAGATGACTAGCGAGTTTTTGAACTTTTCTGCCAGTCGCGGCAATGATTTGATTACGCCGCTACCTGAGTATGGATTTTCTGGTCTTAAGCCTGGTGATTATTGGTGCATTTGTGCGTTACGCTGGGTTGAAGCTTTGGACTTTGATATTGCCCCGCAAATCAAACTAGAAGCTTGCCACGAAAGCTTATTGAGCTTGGTCGATATTGATACTTTGAAAAGTTACGCCCTTTAATAACGATCATTATTAACAACAATCATTATAAGTTCTGATTGTGACACGTTTTTTACTTTATAAAGGGAGGGTGTATGGAAAACAATAACGACCAGTTGATCAAAAAAACCGCGCGTATTGCACCTAACTCTAATATCAATCGTATTTACGCCGATATGAATGATGAACATCTCTATCTAGACAATGATGACAGCTATATCTATGGCGATGCTGATACCACCACTGAGGACACCATCGAGACCATGACGGTCTACGATCCTGACTCTGAACGCTATGAAGATATTGACTTGTCGAGTGCCGATGAAGTCGTCAATTGCTATGCTTATTCACGTAAGACCGGTGAAAACCTCGATAAATTAGCGCTAAACGATGTTAGTCGTGCCTTAAATAATAATGGTCAGTTTATTTGGCTTGGTCTCTATGATCCAAGCCTAGAAACCATGGTCAAAGTCAAAGAAGCCTTTGGGCTACATGAGTTGGCGATTGAGGATGCTTTCGCCGATCACCAGCGTGCCAAAGTCGAGAACTACGACAATGACATGGTGTTTGTGGTATTGCGTACCGCTAAGCTTGAGGACAATGTCATTCGCTATGGCACCACCGCGATATTTATGGGCAAAAACTACCTGATTACCATCCGTAATGGTCCATCAAACTCCTACGCACCTGTCCGTGAGCATTGTCATCGTCGCCCTGAAAAGCTGCGTATGGGGCCGATATTTGTACTGCATGCTATTCTCGATTTTATCGTGGATAATTATATGCCGATTACCGATCGTTTAGGTCGCTATTTGCGTGAGCAAGAACGTTACGTGTTTACCTATGAGTTTGATAAAGGTACATTAAAAAACCTTTATGAGCTCAAATCGCAACTCGTACATATGCGGGCGATTATTTTACCAGTACAGGATATCTGTAGTTTTTTTATCAATCATAAAAAAAGCGAGATGGTCTCTGGGTTTTCTCAGGCCGCTAAGCCCTACTTCCGCGACGTCAATGACCATTTGCTACACTCATTAGACGCTATTAATGGTCTAAACGAGATGCTGAGTGTGGTCATGAATACCTATATGGCCATGGTTAATATGGGACAGAACGAGGTGGTGCGTAAGCTTGCTGCTTGGGCAGGTATTTTAGCTGTACCGACGGCCATTGCGGGTATCTATGGGATGAACTTTGATTTCATGCCCGAGCTGCATTGGCAATATTCCTACTTTGTCATCATGCTCATCATTGGGTCATTATGTGGCTATTTATATTACAACTTTAAAAGGCTTAAATGGCTATAACCAAAATTTATAGTTGCTGTTTCATTTGTAGCCAGCGTTCAGCTTTTAAAAACAGCATCCTTGGTGGTGCTGTTTTTCCACTTTATTATTGATAATAATTCTTATTTGTAATACTATTCACATTTATTATTGCTAAACTCTTGCCGCCATTTCTATTATTCCAATGCCATCATATACGATTGACTCAGTCAATAGCACAAACCCTACACCGTCGGATTTGTATGGGACGGTTTTGTTATTTTACGGCTGGCGTACTGACATATTGTCAATTTGCATCTATCGAGGTTTTTATGCGTTTATCCCGTCTTACTCAAGCTGTCGCGGTCGTTACCGCAGCCTTGATTCTTACTGCTTGTGGCAGTGATTCCGACACAGCCACTGCTATCATAGATGGGACACCGCCACTACTAACCACTGATAGCAACTTTACTGATGGCTATAGCGCGGTTGCAGCGGTATTTGTCTCAGGACAAGTACAAGATAGCAGCGGCGTCAAATCATTGACTTATATGCATAATAACGAATTAGCCCAAGCGCTAACGCTAGATGCTGATGGTTATTTTGATGATCGTATTTTATTAACGCTAGGTAGCAATACCATTGTCTTAGAAGCCACAGACAATGCCGGTAATATCATGCGCTCAACCAAGACCATCTACGTAGGCGATACGATTGCCGCAGGTGGTTCGCATACCGCTGCCCTGCGTGATGGTCAGCTATATGGTTGGGGTCGCAACAACTATGGTCAGACAGGACTCGGTCTGACCACAAAAATCAGCGATATTATGGGACATCCAGACACGCCGATGCTAATGAACAGCGCACCAAAAGATTTGCTATCTATTGGCTTTAATCAAAATCATTCACTCGCTATTGCTCAAAATGGTCAAGTTTATAGTTGGGGTGAAGACAAATACGGGCAGCTGGGTCGCGGTGATGGGGGTCGTAATGACTGTAGCAAGACTGCAGACTGCCGTTTGGATATCAGCACGATCGAAGGTATCGAAAACGCCGTCATGGTCGCACCCGGCTATAGCCATAACTTGGTATTGACCGAAGAGGGTACGGTTTGGACCTTTGGTGCCAATGGGTATGGTCAACTTGGTAATAATACCAGCACCGATAGCAGCACCCCTGTTAAAGTTGACTTTACAGCAGCCACAGAGGCAGGACATATCGTGCAGGTGGCTGTCAGTGGCAATAGCTCTTATGCCTTAGATGACAAAGGTCAGGTTTGGGGTTGGGGCAGCGATGCTTACGCCAATCTTGGCAAAGGCAAAGTCTGTAACACTACAACCAACTGTATCAACGTCAATGCAACCCCTGTACGTATTCATGTCATTAATGAAACGATTAATAACGCCATTACTGCTAAGACAGATGACGCCACTCAAAAAGCTGACGACCAACCCGCTATAGATGCAGAAAAAGTGACCCAATTGACGGCTGGCAAAGACCATATCTTAGCATTGACCAATAAAGACGCAGTGTATGGCTGGGGGTTAAATGCCACTAGTCAATTGGGCTACAATGGTGAGACATTTAATGGCAGCGAAAAGGCATGGGCAGATGTCATTACCTCACCGACCAAACTGCCTTGGTTTACAGATAAAGAAGTTCGCCGCGTCTATGCCAATGGCAATGCCAGCTATGCGTTACTGGATAATGTCGCCACTAATAATGGCTCATCAGCAACGGATGGTATTCTCTATGCATGGGGCATGTTTGGGGAGACAAATGGCGCAGGCAAGACCATTTACAACGACCTAGATGAACCAACCAATAAGCTGCCGAATCTAAAGAATATCGATAATATGGCCATGGGTGCCATGCATCTGATTGCTCATGAAAAATCGTTTGACCAAGATAATAATACGCTGAAAGCTGGTCATTTATTTACGTGGGGCTGGAGCTTTGAAGGCTCACTCGGCAACAAAGACACCACTCATATTTGGATGTACAACAACCCTATCCCAGTTGCTTTACCTAGTCAGCTATAAGTGTTTTAAGTATGACGAAGCGAACAGTGCATAGTTGGTTGAATTTCCTATCATAAAATTCTCAAACAAGCAGCCTCGTTTGTGCTGCTTGTTTTAGTCAATACGCCTAACTATTGCGCGGTAGCTTATCGCATAATCCTCAGGATATCCTCAATTAAATCGACATCTCTCTAAATAGGCTGACGATGAAGATACACCCTAACCCCTTATATTCTAGCCATTTCAGGTCAGCCCATGTTCTTACGATCAAACTCGTCAACCATATCAAATTCTTCATTGTATACATTACCTCCCATCATACGTAACACACTACTCAGTGTAAGTATGGCGCTGCTGCTCATTGCTTGTGGTGGTTCAGATGATTCAAATAATTCCAGTAATGATGGCAATACTAACGTTCCCAACCCACCCACTACTCCTGACACTCCAGAAATCGATACCAACTGGCAGCCAGCAGGTGGCAGTGCTACGATTGCCGCCAATGGATCACAGCCTTTTTTGCAAATCATGCCCAATCTACCGAGCAGCGCTTTAGGCGGGGTATCACCTGGACGTGAGTTATTTATCACCGAGTGGACACCAGCAAATGAGGGTCGCGTACTGTTCGATGGTGTGGGGCCACTGTTAAATGCCAATGCCTGTACCCAATGCCATAGCGCTGAAGGTCGCAAACCCATTTATGCAGCCAATGGTCAGCTGAGTGATGCGATTTTATTCCGGTTGGGTAATAAGCAAGGCCTGCCACATGCTTATTACGGTGAACAAATGCAGCATCAAAGTATTGCCACAAGTATCAATCCCGAAGGGAGCATACGCTACGCAGCAATGCCCAGTCAAAATGATAAACCTGCTGGCATACAGTTTAGCTTTACTCCAACTGACCTTAATCAACCCTTAGGAAATACAGCGATTAGCGGACGTATCTCACCGCAGCTGGTCGGCATGGGCTTGCTCGACCTGATTCCTGAAGCGAATATCATTGCGGCAGCTGACCCTGATGATAACAATCAAGACGGTATCAGTGGCCGCGTACATTGGGTACAAGATGGCAAACAGCAGCGCATTGGCCGCTTTGGCTGGAAGGCTATTAATACCAGTCTACGTACCCAAAACGCCAATGCCATGTCGCAAGATATGGGTTTGACCACCTCGGTATTTATGGATCCTAACTGTACGGTAAATCAGCCTATTTGTTGGACAGCAGCGAATGGCGGCTCTCCAGAAGTCTCAGACAGCAGTCTAGACGCCGTGACCGATTTTATGACCGCCCTTGCCGTACCTGAAAGGCGAATAGACGATTTATCAGATTTTAATAAAGGAGCGCAACTGTTTGCACAAGTCGGCTGTGCTGGCTGTCATACACCCAAGCAAAAAACAGGCAATAGTGATCGCTTCCCGCTCCTATCACAGCAAAACATTTATCCTTATACTGATTTATTACTGCATGATATGGGCGCTGGACTAGATGACAGCGTAAAAGAGAAAAATGCAGAAAGCTTTGAGTGGCGTACACCGCCATTGTGGGGAATTGGCATTGTGGCACGTGATCCAGAAGCGCGGTTTTTGCATGATGGTCGTGCCAGCAGCTTGACTGAAGCGATACTCTGGCATGGTGGTGAAGCAGAAGGTGCAAAGACGCGCTTTACACAGTTATCCGCCACGCAAAAACAAACATTAATGACCTTCTTAAAGGGCATTTAACGCTCAAACAATAAAATGTGAGATTTAAGAAGGCAAAAAAGGGCTACCAGTGGTAACCCTTTTTTATGCTGCTATTTAATAGTTATTCACGGCGATGCTTGGTATGACTATCAGGCGCTTGAGCATTATCAGGTAACAGCGCTTTAATCGTTAAGTTTGCATGCTGTTTATCTAGATTGTCCTCTGGACGGCCAAACGTTTTTGCTGTCCAAGTTAATACTACGATAGAACCGCTCAATAGCATAATGGCCACAGAAATTGTCGCCAGCAGCCATAAATGAAAATAGTCTGAGACCGCCTGTACATCGACCACCAAATGTCGTGATAAAGCAGTAATCGCGATAAATATCAAAAACTGTACCGGCAGACGGTGGGTTTTAAAATAAATCCCTATCATGGCGAGCAGCTCAAGATAAATAAACAACATCAATATGTCTTTTAAATCCGCTGAGCCTTTTTGAACAATACCAACGAACTCTTTACCGGCGGTCCAAACGACAACCACACTGATTAGAAATAAAATAACGTAATGACAGACATCGACAAACTCTCTACCGATACCTTGTAGTCGCTCATGAACACCTACGTTTTTTTTAGCCATGTTTAGGTCCTATCAACTGAGATGTGGTTGATTTAGCCTGAGTATATATTACCTCAGGCCCCTTATTTATCGGCAATCAGTATTCGTATGACTCTCTTTTTAGCCGATATTCAAACCGGCAGATTTTTCAGCAGCATCAACCGTTTGGCGAATGAGGGTATTAATGGTCATTGGACCCACGCCGCCCGGTACAGGCGTATAAGCACTGGCGATATTTTCTACGCCTTGCAACTCAATATCACCGACGCCGCCATTATCCGTTGGATGAAAGCCTGCATCGATAACCACAGCGCCCGCTTTGATCCACTCTGCTTTAATCAGTTCAGGCACGCCCACTGCCCCAACCACGATATCCGCACGCTTAATATGAGACTCTAAATCTTGTGTTCTTGAATGGCAAATCGTTACGGTGCAGTTGGCATTCAATAGCATCATCGCCATTGGTTTACCCAAGATGGCACTGCGACCTACAACTACGGCTTCCTTACCAGCAAGCTCGATATTATGATGCTCTAATAAGTGCATGATGCCTTGCGGGGTACATGAACCATAAGCGCTCTGCTGCATCGCCATACGACCAAAGCCAAGGCAGGTCACACCATCGACGTCTTTTGCCAAGTCAATCTGCTCAAAGCAAGCACGCTCATCAATATGCGCAGGCACTGGATGTTGTAGCAAGATACCATGGACGTCTGGATTGCTATTGAGCTCGTCTATCTTTGCCATCAGCTCTTCAGTGGTCGTCGCACTTGGCATCTCAACGCGTATAGAATCCATGCCGACACGTTTACAAGCATTACCTTTCATACGTACATAAGTCGCAGAAGCGGGATCGTCGCCGACCAATATCGTCGCTAAGCTTGGGGTGCGTCCTGTCTTATTCTTGATAGCGTCTACACGCGTACTCAGTTGCTGTTCTATTTGTTTAGCAAGTGCTTTACCGTCCAAAACGGTAGCAGATCCTTGGGCAGTTGACATAGTAACTCCAATAGAGGGTGCGATAAAAAAAAGAAAGACAGCGCCCGCAACTATTTGCATGCCTGTCTTATGCTTGATCAATGTATGATTAAGACTGATATTGTACCTGTCTGGGATAAAAAATCCTAGCGTGAGATAAGACTTGGATACTTATAAATTTCTATCACTCGCCAATCCAGTAATATCATGTCATTACCGATGCAACCTTGACAACCTTTATCGTTTTATAAGAAAGTCTAATCACAAATAAAAGTTAATAGCCGCAACTATTTATAAATAATCAACACGCCTTAATAAGCGATATTCTCACATTACTGAATCATTGAAGCAAACACGCGATCGATTGCATCTACCGTTTGCGCGATTTCGGCAGTGGTTAAGGTAGGATGAACCAAAAACATTAAGCTGGTCTCTCCCAACTGTTTTGCTATTGGCAGTCTGTTTTCTGGACGCAAGCCTGTATCATCAAATGCTTTTTCTAAATATACCTCTGAGGCAGACCCTGAGTAGCAAGGCACGCCTAGCGCATTTATTTCTTCAATGATGCGATCACGTGTCCAGCCCTCAGCTAGGTTATTTGGTTGCACATAAACATACAATTTATAATAGGCATGGGTAGAGTTTGGAAACTGATAATCTTTCTCTAATGTTGGCACCGATAGATAGCCTTTTTCTTCCCATTTAGCACATGCCTCTAATATTGCTTGAGCATTAGCACGGCGCTTCGCTATCCAGTCACTCATATGTGCCAATTGAATACGCCCAATCACGCCTTGAATCTCGGTCATGCGCCAGTTGGTGCCAAAGCTCTCATGTAGCCAATTATAGCCGGGCTGCTGCTCGGTCTCATAGACCGCGGCATAGCTTTTGCCATGGTCTTTATAGGCCCACATTTTTCGCCATAGCTGCTCGTCATCGGTGGTGACCATGCCGCCCTCGCCGCCTGTGGTCATGATCTTATCTTGGCAAAAACTCCACGCGCCAATATGACCGATACTACCAACGCTACGACCTTTGTAGCGTGCACCATGCGCTTGTGCACAGTCTTCAATGACATATAAATCATGCCGATCTGCCAGTGCCATGATGCCATCCATATCACAGGGCCAACCTGCCAAATGCACACAGACGATGCCTTTGGTTTTGTCTGTCAATACCGCCGCTATCGACTCTGGAGTGATATTCCCTGTCGCCTCATCAACATCCGCAAAAATGGGCGTCGCGCCTGCATTAACCACTGAGGAGATACTAGCAATAAAAGTGCGCGGCGTCACGATAACTTCATCACCCACACCTATACCAAGTGCCTGCAATGCCGCGTCCAATGCCAAAGTTCCGTTGCCCAATGCAATCGCGTATTTGCTACCCACCCAATCAGCGAATTCCTCTTCAAACTGACGGCATTCTTGCCCTGTCCAATAATTGACCTTGTTGGATAACAATACTTGACTGACCGCATCCGCTTCTTGCTGAGTAAAACTAGGCCAAGGTGAAAAAGGAGTATTTAGCATGCGTTCCTCATCAAAGCGTGTTTTTATCGACGCTATTACCTGTGAATTTACTCATGGTCGCTTCACCATCAGCACTAATACCATCTTTGATAATGACTTTTTTTACTGTTTTAATCAAAATCTTAATATCTAACCATAATGACTGATGATCGACATACCATGTGTCGAGCGTAAATTTTTCATGCCAACCAATCGTATTGCGACCATTAACTTGTGCGTATCCCGTAATACCCGGACGTACACGGTGGCGACGCGCTTGCTCATCATTATATAGCGGCAGATATTCCATCAATAATGGTCGCGGCCCCACCAAACTCATATCACCTTTAATCACATTCCATAGTTCAGGCAGCTCATCGAGACTGCTATTACGCAAGGTCTTACCAAATGCCGTCAAACGCTCATCATCCTCTAAAGGATTACCTTCTATATCGATAGCATCTTTCATCGAGCGAAACTTAATCATCTCAAACGGCTTGCCATTTAGACCAGGGCGAGTTTGTTTAAATATCACTGGTGATCCTAAGTTTTTTTTGACTTTATAAGCCGTAATAGCATAAACAGGAGATAATATTACCAAGGCCGCCGTGGCCGCCGTGATGTCAAATAGTCGCTTTATCATTTTGCAGCCCGCCTTTTGTCGTTTACGCGGTCATCCCTATTACGTAAATAAAAACTTAAATAACTTTGCCACAATTGCTTGCGTTCAAAATTTGCAATGGCCCAGTCTCTTGCATCAGGATATCTTTTTTCAAATTCCTTATCAGTAGCAGCAGCACTGATCGCTTCGGCGACAGACGACATATCCTTAAAATTAAATTTTCGACCACTGATACCTTCTTTGACACTATCCTTTACACCAACGACATCATAGGCAAAAGTTGGAACAGCGCAACTTGCTGCTTCAATAGCGACACTGCCAAACCCTTCACGATAGCTCAAAAATAAATGTAAATCAGCACACTGAAAAACCTCGTGTACATTTGGATTGGCTGGTATATACACACCTCTATTATCTTTGACAACTTTTTCAACGACTACTTTTCCTACGTCGTCTTCACAGTCTCCTATGAACATAAAGTAGACGTTTTCTGCTCTTAGTTTTTCGGATATATACTCAATATCTTTGAAGCCTTTATCATCACAAACTCGTCCTACCACGCAAATCACAAAGGTATTTTCAGGTATCTTGTACTTCTTTCTTAATGCCTCTTGTTCTAGCTGAACCACAGGTTGCAGCAAATCCGTATCGATGCCGTTAAATGAGCCATTATCAATGACAGTTGCCTTACTTTTTTTGAGGATATTTTCTTCTAGGCATACGCTGAGCAAAGACTCAGAAACAAATAAAACCTCGTGAGATAAGCTAAAACTTAATATATCCAGACCCTGAAACACCCTCTTTTTTAAACCTGAGAAATTCTCATAGGCTCTACCCACGCTAAAAGCAATTCGTCTCTTTTGCAATGTAACAGCACTTGCGATACTCCCTAACAACAAGGCTTTAGGCGTTAAATAAACCACCACATCAAAACGATTCGATAGCATATAACGGGTTAAAAGCGCGAGCGACTGAGCATCTTTAAACAAAGATGGCTTACGCTGAAAATTTAAATTAATCACCTTGCCTATTTTGCGCTCACGTAAAATATCTAGCTGCTGTTTATCGCCACCGCAGATTAAGGTGATCTCAACATCCGCGTGATCTCTAATGTATTCAAGCTGATCACGATATAGCACATTAAATGACACCGCATCTGTCATTAGAAAGCATATCTTTAATGTCATTTCAGCACCTCAATGTTTTTTATATATTATTTTATTAGTGACCTTTTATAAATAATATCATTTAGCACAAATACCATTTACCACTGACTGATGATGATTTCTTAGCGTGTCAGATATTGTTAATTTATTTCTTTTATTGGCTATTTTTTGTAATAATCCTATCGAATCTAAAAAAGTGACTGTTGTCAGTTTTGCTGATAATTTCAAATAACCTAAATAACTGTTTCCCTTATATTCACAGTACGTTTTAAAACTGTCTTTATATGATCTGGTTATTTTAGATAACGATAAATTCCCTTCTTCTCTATAATAGTATAATAAATCAGGCAATACCGCTAAATTTAAATCTTGATTTGAGATAGCTCTACACCACAAATCATAATCTTCAGACCTTGGATAATCTTCATTATATTTATTTCGTTCATACCAACTCTTTTTTGCCAAAACAGCAGCATGTACAATAGGATAAGCCGCGGCTATTTCTTTAAATTCCGTGTAAATTTGATCGACATGACGGCAACCATAAACTTTATTAAAATTATCAATAGACACGACACCTGTAGAAACCAAATCATAATTTGGATTTTTTTCTAAAAAACTTAATTGAATCGCTAGTCTATCTGGATGAATGAGATCATCGGCATCCATGCGCGCTATATAATCATAGTTCGCTTCTTCAATAAGCTGATTTAATCGAGCAGGCAGTTTTTTATTTATGCCATCAGCAATGACCCTTATTCTATGATCAGCCTCTTCAAAACGCTTGGCGATGGCCAATGACGCATCAGTAGAGCCATCATCAATTAATATAAGCTCCCATAACTCATGCGTTTGAGCCAATATGGATTTGATAGCGTCTTCTAAGTACGCTTCAGCATTATAAATGGGAATACCAATAGATATATATGTCTGATTTTTCATTAGAAAACCTCAAATATCGGATTGATAATATACGGACTTAAGTTACTAAATCTCGATGTCGTCAAGACAAAATACATGAGAAAAATAACGATACTCGCTATATATAAATAAATATTATTGATTCTTTTTAAAACCATAGGCAGTATCAAAACCAATGTCCATGTAAAATACGCAAGCAGCCTTTGAGGACCTGAAGGACTGGTGCCCAACATCGCTAACGGTATGATAAAAACCACGCCTGATGCATAAAATGTTACTAATTTTTGAAAATTCTTGTCTTTAATTTTATACAGATAACTGACCAAGATGATTAAAATCATGATAGCTGTATAAAAACCAAGCGTTAAAAACCCGCCTGCTTCATCGGATGCTTTCGCATAACCCTCATATCTATCGTTAGTAGAAGAAATATAAGCGACCAATACCCCACTTACTAATAGCGATCCTAAGAATGTTGCCAAAATCTTATATAAGGGCTTTATTCTTAAATTGACGATGAAATAAAATGGAATCATAAACATTGCGGTTACATGGAATAATGAAGCAATTGCACAAATCAGCAGGTATGGAATAAATCGTTTTTCTAACAGATAAGGAATGGCCAAGGTAAAGATCGCCATTGCCAATCCTTGACGCAGTCCATTAAAAGAAAAAGTATAAACGCCTAATGTAATAAATAAAAATACGGAGAACCAATAATTTACGCTGTATTTTTTAATCACTCTAAGATAGCAATAGACAATAATTAAACTGGTAATAACAAGCAGCCAAAAATAATGAGTGGTCATACGTAATAACGCATACTCTAATAACTGATAACCGAACTCAATGTCTTCGTTGAACCTAAAGTACTCGGCATTCAATTGACTGTTGAAATTTCTCGTATAGTTTCCTGTATCCGTACCGACTCGGTAGCTACGAAGGCCTGCAAACAATGTCAATATAATTAGTGGCAGCCAAAAAGACGTACGATTGAGAGATTTTTTCTCCAGTACGATCCAAAAAATAACAAGGCTAAGAACCAGCAGGTATGGAAGCATTTAACCCTCTATAAAAGTAAATGTCGTCAATCTTATATAAATCGGATATGGTGGCAGGTTTACACCGTCTAGTATCTTTTGTACCGTCCAGTACCTATATAACTATAGCCTTCCTACCCACCTCGATTTTTTTCTCATTCCTTCCAAACTACCTTGGAACAACTATAGATAAGAAGCAAACACTCCGTCACATATTCAAGTACTTTTGCATTAGTATTTGCGCGTTGGTAGCAGCACTAAATCCATATAAATTCAGCGCTGTGGTTATGTCTTTTTCATTGGGCTTTGGCTGTTTAGGCGCTAATAAGCAATCAACCCAATCCTTGGCTGAGTGAATCGGTAAAAACTGTACTAATCCAAGTCCTAAATCTACTTCAGGTGATACTTGGTCAGAAACCAACGCCTTTAACCCAACTGTTTGGCTCTCGACCAAGACGACAGGGAAACCCTCGTGCAACGAAGGCATGATCATATAGTCGGCGCTGGCCATTAATTCTGTGATATCCGTACGCATCCCCAAAAACTTGACCGTATCTAGGAGTGACTTATCTGCTACTTGTTGCCTGAGCCTCGCCTCCAATGAACCTTGTCCAACAATATATAAGGTAAAGGCGATCTGACGTTTTTTTAACTGCTCAGCGACCTCTAAAGAAAACTGATGGTTTTTAACCTCATTTAGACGACCAACTTGGATGATTTTTAGCCCCTCATCGCCAAATTCTTGGTCGATATAATGTCTTGATTGGTTAGCGACTGTCATCATCTGCTGTATGTCAACAGCATTGGGTAGTAGCCACACGTCTTTTATGCTGCCAAATAGGTAATGTGCCGCTTGTTCACCGCAACTCATTTTATCCGTGGCCAATTTACGATTGGTAATGAACGCCCACTGTTCATATATTTTTTTAACAATATTGGTTTTACCATTACTGGTGCTATGAGAATGTGAAATGCGATGCGGCACGCCAGCACCTTTAGCAGCCAGCAGATGAAAAGCATTGTTTAATAGCATGTGAGCATGAACGATTTGATAGTCAGGGTGTTGTTTAAGGAAGTTTTTAAGCTTCCACATACGCGCTAATGAATGATCCGCTAAAATCGGTATAATCCTACCGCCCAGCGCTATTATCTCAGCATCATAGTCACCGACCTCGTCGGTAAAAGTGATAAAATCAAACTGCATCTGGCTATGATCTATATGGCGATATAGATTCATGAGCATGGTCTCTGCCCCAGCCCGATCCATTTTTCCCACGATGTGCAGCACTCTCTGAATAGTCATCTCTTTACCTATTAAGAAGCCATAAAACCAAACGTATTTCTCAAAACTATTCTGAATCTATTTTCTCTTGACCTTTAACCTTTGCTCTTTTGTCTAGCGCTTGACGAAGCACCTGTAACATAAGCAAGGCAACTTGCGTCGGCATACGTACTATATTACTAATCATCATATTTCTTACGGTCAAATCGCTCTTATAACCCTTTAGTCGTAACGTTTTATCTGCTTTTTTAGCTTGTGCTACTGCAGCTGCTAAATAGTTATTATCTATACGAGTAAGGATACTCCAATGACTTTGTTTAATTTTATTGGCGAGTGTTTTTTTAACCTCATCCGCTTGATAGTCCTCTACTAAACTGATGACTTCTGCGTGGATAACGAAAAGGTCTAATAGTTTTTTATCTGTTGACCCTGTGATCGACGTGCCGCGCTGTCTGTATAGATAAAAATCAATGGGCAGGTGATACTTAATCTTAGTAGCTAAGCCAAGATGCCAATGAAAAGGCCAATCTTCGTAGTACAGACCCACTGGGAACTGTAACGAGGCCGACCGCACTACGCTAGATTTAATAAATTTGAGCCATGCAAAATGCGGTAAGCTAAAATATGAGCCGTCTATTTTGGTTGCCTCAAATGCTAAATTGCTAGCGGGATACGGCAGATCTGTCTCTGTGATTCCATCTTTGAATGGCGTAAAGCTATACGTCACGACCTCTGCATTCGTGCTGAGCGTACAATCCACACACGCTGCCACCAAGCGAGAGTCTATAATGTCATCAGAATCAACGAACATCATGTATTCGCCTATCGCAGACTTGATACCAGTATTACGAGCCGCAGAAAGACCACTGTTTTCATGATGCTGAATGACTTTGATGCGTTCATCCCTGAGATGTGACGCGAGTGCTTGTTTTGAATCATCAGTGGAGCAATCTTCTACAACGATAATTTCAATATTCTGATAAGTCTGCTGCTTGATGGATGCCAAGCAAGCATCGATATATGACGCAACGTTATACACTGGTACGATGATACTCACTAATGGCGTTTCGATAGTCGTCATATCGCTACTAGCGCTTTTTTTAGGTCATCATACTTAGCCATATCAACTGGAGACTCATCCATCGTACCGTGAGGCAGGGACAGAAGGCTATCGATGAATTTTACAATATCAGCAATCTCTTCCAATTCTAAAAACACCAGCCTTGGATGACCGCCTAACCAGTCCAACTGCGTCTGTCTTATCTTATGATTGGCGTTCGGGAGTACCAAGCACGGCGTACCCGATAGCAGACATAAAATCATGCCATGCAGACGGTCAGTCACGACCAATTTTGCAGCACGAAACTGGCTAAGCTTGTCAGTCAGTAATTTTGTGCAATGTGCCTCATCGAGTTGCGAACCACCAGCATGTGTGTCGGTCTTTTCAATCTGATAGCCAGTATCTGCCAAGGCTTTGTCTATCATGGCGTATTGCTCAGCTGATAGTGCGGCTTCTTTGTCATCTCGTAAGCAGCGCAAAATACCTGAAGGCGCTAAGCAATCTGTCGTACCCAGCACTGTGGCATTCGCGCTCATCACAATATCTGGTACGAGACCAATATGCACATTACTGTAGTCAGCAAAAAGCTCGATGAGTTTTGCCGCTGTTATCGACTCTCTGGCAAAAACATGTATATCTGGATGCTTGGCGTAGACTTTCACAATACGCTGCAAGGCACGTTTAGATTGAATAGAATCATTCCAATCTAGTGTCTGAGGAAAACAAACGATACGATTGGCAGGAAATGACTTGATGACTAATTGGCGCAGCTCCTCAATATCAGGATACGTGCCACCCATATTACCGCCGCCGATGATAGTAACGATATCCGTCTCTTTTATTTGCTGTTTAATTGAATTGAGCACAAATCTGGTTTGACTGATAGCCACACTAACAACATCATAATCCGTCAGCACACGTTGCAAATACTGCTTTTGCGCGTGAGAAATAGCAATATCACCAATATTGCCATAGTCGGCGGCAAGAAAAATAAAGCACCGTTTACCAGTTGGTAACGGTAAACCTCTCGCCCCCATATAAGCGGCTAAGTGTTTTTTTAATCTGAGCGGAACGAGCTTTTTTATAGCAGCAATATTCATTTTTAATGCTCCCTTATTCGTTTCTCATTAACAGCTTCTTCACCCACATACGACGCCTTGAGCCAACAGGAAACAATCTATTCAAGTTAGGAGGCGGTTTACGTTTGAGTGCTTTTTCAATGTATGGCAGCCATTCAAGACCTCTACCCGTCTTAATCATCTCATGACGAATTAACTTCCAATCTATGCTAACAGCCCTGCCCTTTAGAGCCATTGATTTAAAAAGTGATGAGTCCATGGGCTCGCTAAAACATTGAGGGTTATCTATACCTGCAACCAAAAAATTGAGACGCGTCCTAACACATTTCTCACAGCGACCGCAGTTACTATCATGCTTATCTCCAGCCCAACAGACACGTAAATTCTCTATACCTAATGGCCATTCTGCAAGCGCTTGCAGCTTCTCTGACCGACTAAAACCTGCACCATCATGAATGAGCCTAAAGTCGCCAGAACTTAGCAGCGGGTCAGTGATTGGGTGTGAACCCCAAGGACTAATTAATACATCATAAGAATCACCACTACCAATGAGCCCAATGCCTGCATATCGTTTTAAGCCACATAAGACCGAAGCGATAGCAGCAGCATGATAGTCTTCCCAGTTGATATCCCAAAGTCCCCGAATATTTGTCTCAACTGGCAATAGCTCGATATTGATATCTGCGAGTGTGTTTGCCGCTGTTTTTGCTGCACTGGCAAAGCCTTTTGTATCCTCTAAAGGTATATCAAAGCCATGCACAAAAACCCCTGCTTTAATATTTCGTGTGGCGTATCCTGCTCTGCCTGTCGCATGACGATAAGCGGTAAACTGAGCATCAACGCCACCAGAAAATGCAGCGATAGCACCATCTATATGGCCGTCTTGTTCTCTTATACGATCTACTTTTATATCGATCAAAAAATAACGCTCTGGTAACCATTTATTCCAAACATACTGTAGCTCTGTCAGGTTGGCTAATAGCTCATGCGACACGCTACCATGCACATGAATGGCTGCTCGCATCTGCATCGCGGGCAACAATGTGGCCAGTAAATAAGCATCACAATCATCGTCTTCTGGCATTGGCAAGTTCGCTGGATATACAAACCACAATGCCTTCTCAGTCATTTGCCCGCTAGCTGTTGTCTGTTGCAGCAAACAACAGCGCTTTTGACCCTTTTCATCACTGCGTAAAGGCTGAGGCAACAAATCAATATTAAGCATATTTTTTCACCTTTGCTTTAGACCAAGACAGTTGAAGAAAAACCAGCGTCATAACATACCAACGCCGTGAAAAACATAAAATCAATACACGAATGCCGCGTGCTGGATGCCGTTGATAATAATGCGGCAAACAGTTCTGATAAACGAAAGACTGGCGTATTTTAACTAGCTCTGCACGACGTTTTTTCATATCGATATGCGCCAAATTATTAAGTAAATATGGCAGCATATGCTCGACATAACTACGAGCAAAGTCCGATAATAGCACTTGCTTTTCAGTAGCACTGATCGACCAATCATGTATCCTGACTCTGGCTGTATAGTCCGCTTCAATGGATTTCAAAAGCCCTGATTTGTATTGTGAGCTTGTTATTGAGGTCGCATTTTCATAGTAGTTGTATGGACAGTCTGGCAGCACCGATAAACGATTCGCTTTGCTTAGACATGCGATATTAAAAATACCATCCTCACCAAATTTGACGTCACTATCAAAACGCAGCTCTGCAATTAAATTTTTGCTATACACCTTGGTGCAGGCGTACCAATATATATGTCTATTCTCTGTCACTCTCAGTTGTAGCATTTCGATATCTTGCCGTGAGTATTCTGCCGCACTATTAGGACGCTCAATAACAGAGCCATCCAGCATCATGCGTTTATGACCAAATGCCAACATCTCGACATCTCGATCTACAGCTTTTTCAAAGACAAAATCAAAATACCAATTATCAATGGTGTCATCCGCGTCTATAAAAACGATGTAATTGCCGGTTGCGATATCGAGCCCAGTATTACGAGCCTCTGCCACGCCTGCATTTTTTTGATATTTCACCGTAATCCATGACCTAGCATTTGCCCAGCTATGCAATAGGCTAGCAGTATGATCTTTAGAACCATCGTCAATGACTATCAGCTCAATGTCGTGACTCTTTTTCGCAACGTCAATACTGTTGATGCAACGATCAATAGTAGCAGCGGCATTAAATGCAGCGATAATAACTGAAATCATAGTGAGCCTCTGAAGTTGAGACTTCTCATACATATCCTTTGTGACATTCAAAGCAGTCAAAAAACGTACCTACTGCTTCACTTCATCGATATGAACAAGACGCCGAAAAGCGACATAAATGATAGATAAACTGAGCAAAACCCCAACAAATGAGAAAAGGGCAATGGCTATCATATCTGACTCAAAAACGTAAAAACCTACATACAGCGCTGCAGCACGAAATACCACTGCAAACACTTCTCGAATCAAAAGGAATCGCTGTAAACGTAATGCTGGCAATGCCGCAGTACTCGCACCAGACACTAAGCTGGTCAAAAGCCAAATAGACAGCCACTGCGAATAACTACCTGCTAATGCCCACTCTGCACCGAACACTAAAGAAAAAAGATAATCACCAAAAACGAACACCGTACCGAATGGCACAATACCAACCACCAATAGAATCAACGTTACTTTTAATAAAAATTGATAAGCCTCAGATGAATTTGCTGTGATGGCACGCGTAATTTTAGGATAGAAAACCTCTCCAACCGCCTGACCTAACAGCATCGCGGGTGCACCAAGCACAAGAACAGCTAATGAATACTGCCCTGCAGAAGAGGCACTAAATAATGACGCTAACAAGATAGTTGGCAACCCTACTGAAGCCGCATTCAGGATACTTTGTGGCATACGATATATCGCAAAATCACGCTGCGATATGGCGGCATGTCGAACACCCTTAGTACCAAACCAATGACGGACATTTAATACACCTACTCTAGGTACACGAAGCATCTGCATGATAAAGTTTGTGAGCTGCCCTGCTATCGTCAATAAAATAAGTAACATCCCTGAAGGTGCTAGCATACCGCCTATCAGCTTACTACTATCTGTCACAAACTTGCTTTCCACATAAGCCCGAGCTTTCGCTTTAAATAAGCCCACTCTAATAGCAGACTGATCAGCGACAGAAAGAAAAGCACCGACTAATAGCGTTAATGGTATGAGATATAGCATGTTTGGCGTACTTTCCATACCCATCCAACTTGCCAAATGAAACTTACCGACATAGACAACAATGAATGAGAGGACAGCTATAACCACACTGAGCAATATAGACAATCGGGCAATGGCCGCAGCATCCTCGTCACTGTCTGGCATCACGATTGCATTTGCATAGCCCATAGTGGCAATCGGAGTAATAATACTGACGATAGCAGTAAAGGCAGCAGCGATACCGAAATCCTCAGGTCTGTACAGTCTGGTGAGAAATGGCATAAAAATCATGGCGATGGCCTGTCCAGCAGCAATCCCGCCACCGACCATGACCACATCTCGCACAAAGTGACTGGTTTTCAACCTGTTTATTGTGCTCTGTATCGATGAAAATACTCCAGAGCTCATGACATATTGTCCAATTTAGTGACTCACAGAACTTGTAAGGAATTTATGACAGCGCGCCTCTCTCTATTAACCCATTTCATCTGTCAGTGTGGTATCTACTTTCTCTACCTCGCCATCTTTATCAGACCCTTCTCGGTAACCTTCGACAAAAAACTTAAACTGTGTTTTTAGCCAGACCACATCCTGCTGCTTTGCTTTTTCTGCAAATTCAAATAAAATATTTTCGATATCTTGCAAAGGAAAGCTGTGCTCCATTGCTTGCATAATCAATGGATGAAAAGTAGGTTCGATATTGTCTTCACCAATGATTAACTCCTCGTAGAGCTTTTCACCCGGTCTCAAGCCAGTAAATACGATTTCGATATCGCCATTGGGATTGCTCTCATCTTTTAGCTCACAACCTGTCAAACGAATCATACGTTTTGCCAGATCAACAATTTTGACGGGCGCGCCCATATCAAGCACAAACACTTCACCACCGAATGCCATCGCACCTGCCTGAATAACCAAACTGGCCGCTTCTGGAATCGTCATAAAATAGCGTGTGATGTCTGGATGAGTGATGGTGATCGGACCTCCTTGCTCAATCTGTTTGGTAAATAACGGCACCACAGAGCCTGATGACCCTAAAACATTGCCAAAACGCACCATGCTAAAACAAGTCTGACTGTTACTTTGGCTCAATCCTTGGCAGACCAACTCAGCCAAGCGTTTGGACGCTCCCATGACATTGGTAGGTCGCACGGCTTTGTCAGTAGAAATCAGCACAAAAGTCTCAACGCGAGCCTGTATCGCAGCACGGGCACAATGGTAGGTGCCTTTGGTATTATTGATGGTGCCCTCAAAGGGATTGGACTCAACAATAGGCACATGCTTATAGGCTGCAGCGTGATAAATCGTTTTTATATGGTTTTTTTCGAATATATTGATTAATTTTTTTTCGTTACTGACACTGCCGATAATGCTAATAATCTCAATATTTTGATAATCAGCATTCGCTGTTTTTAGATTACCAAGTTCTTGATCTATAGTGTATAAAGCATACTCAGACTGTTCATATAGCACCAAGCATTTAGGCTTATTTTTGATGATTTGCCGACACAGCTCACTACCGATTGAACCACCTGCCCCGGTAACGAGAACATTTTTGCCCGTGATATTTTTTTGTAGCAACTCCGCAACAGGTTCGACCGTTTCTCGTTCGAGCACATCTAGTATGTCAACGGGTCGTATATGACTGACGGTTACTATCTCATCAGCAAGCTCACGTAAGCTTGGCAAGTCTTTTATCTTAACGGAGATACCTGACAGACTGTCCATAATCTGTTTTTTACGAGCACGGCTCATAGAGGGCATGGCTAAAATCACCTGCGCCACATTGAGTTTTTCTATCAACCACGGAAGCGCGTGAGCCGCATATATTTGTTTGCCATGTAAATAAGCCCCAGTAAGCTGCGGATCATCATCGATATATGCCACCACATTGTACTGATAAGAATGCCTCAAACTTTCTAGCAACTCTCGACCAGCTTCTCCTGCACCATAGATAATCACGTTGTCACAACAGGCATCTGGACGACGGCTTTGACCTGCACCCTGTAGACGTTTCAGTAACGCGCGGATCATGAGCCTACTATTCCACAGCCAAATAAAAAATAGAAATAAAAATATAACGGGGGCTGAGCGCGGTATTGTCGCTGATGGGCTCAAATAAATGATGACTTGATAAACAATAATAAGTAAAAAAAACAGTTGCAGCACACGACCCATCACTGCATCAAAAAACCCTCGAGAGGCGCTGCGATAAAAACCAATAAGATATAAGCTAGCAACCGGCACGAATGCATAAAAAGCCAATGCTGCAAGACTGATATGAGAGGCCATATACCCTTGTCGTAGCATCAATGCCAATAATAGGCAAAAGATCGACATGGCAAAATCTATACTAAATAAGAGGGTACTTTTAGTCAGGCGTGGTAATGACAATAAATACAGAGCCATACGCTTCGACCATTGATTAAAACCACTGGACGATTGATAAGCATTGTTTGACTCTGTTTTTATAAACATAATATCCACCCAATTAAGTTGGTTTGCTTATGAGCGACAACCACGCAAACTAGCGGTTATCTCCATAGGCATAATGATAATGGTAGCTATATTTATCCATAAGACCCTGCTGTACATCATTGAGAATAATGCCATCTACTTGTACATTGGCTTTATTCATTTGCTTGATCGCATAAACCAGCTGCCCTTCTATTGAATGATTAAACTTCGTAACGATGAGTACTTTGTCTGCATGTTGCGCAAGTACCATAGCATCTGACGCCGCCAATATCGGGGGTGAGTCGATGACAATATAATCGTATTGAGTTTTTAATTCTGCCATCAAATGATTGAATTTTTCGCCCATCAATAAGGAGGTGGGATTATGCGGTTGCCGTCCGCGCGGTATGAAATCAATCAACTCCATACCAGTGGGGTGAATAAAGCTTTCGACCCCTAAGCTAGGAACCTCACTGTCTGATCGAGTACCATCAATCGGAGAAAAATGCTTTTTATCCTGCAACAAATAATCGGCAAGACCATCATGTTGGCTCATATTAAACATTTTATGCAGCTCACCTAAGCGCATGTCACCATCTATGACCAAGACTTTTTTGTTGAGCTGGGCAAATACCTCTGATAAATTGGCAGCGATAAACGACTTGCCCACACCAGGGCTCTCCCCAGTAATCAATATGACTTGCGCGGGCTGCCCGACCGCTGTCCCCATTGGCATACCAAACATCAAATTGGTTCTTAAGCTTTTGATCGCCTCATAACTCAAACTACTGTGATCAACATGAGCGAGCATGCGAGGGGTGGTATTCTTCTTTTTACTCAACCTCGACAGTAAGGGTGAGCGTGGAATCGTTGCGATGACAGGGATGCCCGTTGTGACCTCTAAATGCTCTGGATCTTTTACGACATTTCTAACAAGGTTCTTCAAGAGCACCATCATCACCCCAAACATCATGCCTATCAATGTGGTCAGCATCAGGATTTGTAGTTTATTTGGTGCAATGGCATTAAAGGTGCTGGTCGGTGAATCGATAATACGGGCATAGCCGATTTGACCAGCCTTGACGATTTTAAGTTGCTCATAGTTTTTGAGCAGCGTCAGATAGATTTCTCGATTGATGGCGGTATCTTCTGACAGCTTTAAAAACTCTCGCTGTATTTCAGGGAGACCTGCAATGGTATTGTCTATCTCTCTTATTCTATTATTCAGCACTTTGAGCTGTTCATTAATTTGAATGACCAGTGGATGTTCTTCGGTGTAATAAGTAGTTAGGTCTGCTTTTTTGAGTCTAAGCTCATTGAGCTGCTCCTCAATGCGCGACTTCTCATTCAATAACAATTCAGCTTCTTTACCCACATCAATCGTGCCATATTTTTTACGAAAGTCATTAAACAGTGCTTCAGAAGTCTCTAATTTTTCTTTTAATAGAGGTATCTGCGTTTCCATAAAGGCAAGTGTTTTGGTCGTTTCTTCAGAGCCACGAGATTGGTTTTGATCGACGTAGGATTGGACAATCTGATTGAGTATAGTCGTGATTTGCTCTTGGTTGGGACCCGTCATCGACAGCTGAATAATCCCCGTTTTTTGACCTTTTTCTTCAACGGATAAGGCGCCGTTGATAGCGTCAGTCGCAGCCTTTATCGTCTGCTTACTAATATTAATTGGGTAACCATCAGCAGGTAACTCTGTGACAGTAATATTAATCTGACCGTCCAACCCTTTGAACTGATGCGCCTGACCAAGCTGACCTTTAAATTCATCAAACCCATTGCTCAAAACAAACCCTGTAGCAGATTTTGTTAGTGTAAAAGGTTGGTTCAAGTACGCTGGTGATACATCAAATTGGCGGACTTTTACTATGCCATTTTCGGTATCAAGTGACACATCATCCGGTGTGTTTAATTGCGTGTAAGTACGATTGCTTTTTATTCTATCAAGATGACCAATATTGGGATCTGTTAGCTTAATGCGTAGGTGCAATAGCTCAACCACCGGCTCCAATATCATACGTGATCGTATCAGCTCTGCTTCTGTCTCCGCTTTGCTAACTTCTGCACCAACCAACTCTGAGATACTCTCACCAAGCGCCTCTATTCCTTGAGTATTTTCTTCAATCTGTATCAGCGCATCTGATTTATAGATGGGATTCACATAGCGGGTATACAAAAGCCCTAGTAAAAGCCCCAATATCGCCATGAGAGCAATAATTTTCCAACCACGTAACAATACTAAAGCCAGCGCCATTAAATCGATGTCGTCATTGTTTTTTTCGCCCGTAGACGTTGATAGGTCTTTTGAATCCATATTATTCATAACCATATACTCATCGCTCAATGTTGATCGTTTAATAGCATTCGCTGAACTTCAACGCTCTAATCGATGGCGCGTCGCTAATCTTGTCAGTCCATTGTTCAAGACTATCGATAATATCTTGTCTACTCTTCTCAAATGCTGAGTCATCCTGCTGATAAGGGTCAGCAATATCTTTATCAAGCCAATGCCCAATTCGAAAGATTTTTCCGCGACAGTGCGGCCACTGACTTTCAATCCATTTGGTTTGGCTGGTTGTCATCGTCAAAATTAAATCTGACTGACTGACTAATGCTTCATCAATTTGCTTGGCGATATGAGCACTGATGTCTATATTATGAGTAGCCATCAATGCAACCGCTTTGGCATCAGCTGCGTGACCTACGAGCGCTGACAGACCAGCAGAGTCGATGTGCTTTTCTGGATAATATGCCGTTAATATGGCAGCGGCCATCGGGCTGCGGCATATATTGCCAACACAAACAACCAAGATCTGATCAAACGCTCGCATGACTGACTCCTATATCCCTGAAATCACATTGATTGCTGATGTTGAAGGCAGTATGGCGCTGATAATACGGTTCCAGCGCGCCAAGCCAGTTGGATCAACATAAAGGATGTCATTGGCTTGCATGTCAAAACGACTGGCCAAAGCAAAACTTGTGATGCTCTGCATGTCGACATAATAAATATTGGTGTATTGATACTTTGGATTATCCCGAACGATATATACTTTGGCCGCATTGGCCGTATTAGAATTCAATCCATTTGACTCACCTAATACATGCGCTAGGCTCAGCCCTTGCTCAGGAATAGCAACGGGCTCAATTTTGCCAAATTCTCCCAATACATAGACCTTATTGCGGCTTTGGCTATTGACATGAATAGCATCGCCGTCTTGTAAGTATATTTGATTGGCAGACAGCCCCATTTGATTTAATGATTGGATACCGAGCTTGTAACTTTTGCCTTGACGGTTTAATACGATATGGTTTGAATCACCCGTATCAGTCGTACCACCCGCCATAGAAATAGCGCCATATACTGAGATGGGCACATCTGCGATAACAAACTCACCAGACTGCTTGACCTCACCATCTACGAAAAACTTACTACCACGGTAGTTGATGATTTTGACCTGAGGATCTGAGTATTTGAGATAGCGTTGAAGCTTGCTTTGCAAAGTGGCAGTGAACTGCGGCACACTGAGACCACTGGCTTTGACTCTCCCTACTAAGGGGAATTGTATAAACCCTTGCTGGTCAACGGTCAGACTAGACGTTGAGGCGTTAATATCTGGATAATTGGTCAGGATAATATTGAGAACATCCCCTTTAGCAATGCCATAGCTGACACGCCCAGATGTTTTTACTAAATGATATAAATCTCGATCAAGATTGACGGCTTCTTTAGGTGGTAGATTAGCCAAACTCAAAGGTTGAATATAGAATTGTAGACCGTTTTCTGCAGTGAATGTCCCTGACTCAGGTAATTTTCCAGACTGAAGTCCTGAATTTATGGTGCAACTGCTGAGTAATACTGTCAGCAATAAGCAAGACGCACTCGCTATTAAGGAGCGCTTTTGTACAGAAATGAAATATTTATAAACCATAACAGTTACTCATATTTATATTCGTGAATCAAAAATAAGTGCCTTGCTGCTATCAATATATTCATAAAAAAGGATGTATTTATTGAATATACACCTAAACTATACATAACGCAATATTTATAAACATTGATGTAAGAACAGTTTTTTTAGTTAATTTATTTTACGCAAGCCCTTCTCGTAAATAATGTATAGCGCATATCAATAAAAACAAAAAGACAGAAAAATCTAAATAGGAGGACATATTAAAAGGTGTTAGCAGTATTTTTTACGGTTCATGCTGCCGAAAATAGAAATTTGGTATTGGTTATGCTGCTTAACTGATCTTAATAATACTTAGAGAACTTACTGTTTTATTAAAAAATAAATATAAGCATTTGTGTGCAAATAGCTTAGTTTCACAACACCCTAATCAACTTTTATTTTAGAAATCTCTTTTAATTTAGCAAACTTTCTTTTATTAATGTAAAACGATAAATTGATACCGTTTGTAGATACTGGTTTGCGTGCTAAAGTCATCAAAATAGCGTAGAATAGTCAATCCAATTTTTTACATTGAGAAATGTAAACCCACCGACTCAAGGACATGATTATGAAAGATGAAAAATTACAGAAAGCCCTCGCCCGTATGGGTCTTGGCTCACGCCGTCAAATGGAAGAAGTCATAAAATCAGGGCGTGTTACTGTTAATAACGGACCTGCGACCATTGGTGATCGCGTCGAGCAAGGCGATGAGATTCGCGTTGACGGTCGTCAGATTAAATACACCTCTGAAAACGAAAAGCGTCGCCGTGTTATCGCTTACTACAAACCTGAAGGCGAAGTCTGCTCTGCTAAAGATCCAGAAGGTCGTCCAACCGTTTTTGAGCGTTTACCAAAACTGACTCATGATCGCTGGGTGATGGTTGGTCGCTTGGACATCAATTCAACCGGGCTATTATTGTTTACCAATGATGGTGAGATGGCGCATCGCTTGATGCATCCGTCTGGTGAAGTCACTCGCGAGTACGCAGTACGTGTATTGGGTGAAGTCACGCCTGAAATTGCACGTGCATTAACGGCTGGCGTTATGCTAGAAGATGGCCTTGCAAAGTTTGAAGATATCAAAGAAGGCGGTGGTGAAGGCGTCAACAAGTGGTATCACGTCCAACTAAAAGAAGGTCGTAACCGTGAAGTACGTCGCTTGTTTGAATCACAAGGCCTGAAAGTAAGCCGTCTACTGCGCACGCGTTACGGTACGATTGCTCTACCAAAAGAGCTACGTACTGGTCGTTTCTTAGAACTCGACAGAAAAGACATCAATACGTTGACCGATCTAGTGAGCTTGCGTCCTCGTTATGGTACGGGTCTGCATGGCGCAGCGAAAGAGAAGCAAGAGCGTATCAGAAGCAAGCCGCTTAAAGCGCGTCGCGCTACTGACAGTCGTAGCGATAGCCGCAGTGGTAGCGACAATCGTAACAGCAGCGCGAAGCCTAAAAGTAGTGCTAGCCCTGCCAGCCGTGGTACGCGCAATACTCGTGACCGCAACGACAAGCGTTAATCGCCTAAATGTAAAATGTAGTGTGACTTTGAATCTTCAATAGTTTTAAAGTAGACCACAAAAAAGCTGCCAATGATGAATAATCATTGGCAGCTTTTTTATATAAGTTTTACAAAAAGTCGTTGTCAACCTGACGACTTATATTTAGCTATCGTGGCTATTAATATAATTCCTCATTACTCGTAGTTCTTGTAACTGCTGACTTCCCATTTGTTCTAATAATCTATCTAGACGCTGCTCAATATTATTAAATACCTGCTGTAATAACTGATTGGCTTCTGCCTTTTTTTCATTATCTGCATTGTCAGCGCTTATATTAATATTCGCTAGATGATGATGACTGGCAAGCATTTCAGGCAGCCTAGTGTGCAACATCTTATTCAATACAAACTGTTGCTCGGTTACGGCAGGCGTTTTATGCTGAGCTTGTAGTGATTTTTGATACACTTGATAGCGGGTTACTTTTTCATCGATACGTTTTAATTGGCGCAGCTGTGGCTCTGACAAATCTTTCAGGTATTTTTTATTTAAATTTAGTTGCTGCCAACTGAGTTTGGACAATGACAACGGTGCATCATAATCCTGATAAGTGAGTACACCTGGCGAAATACCGACCGCTTTGTGCAGCGCATGCCAGCCTTTTTTACCCAAATAAAAGGTGGTAACGGTCGTTACAATGCCAATGCCTATTAAGATGCTCATATACCCTTACTCTTCATCGTTTAATCAAACCACTTTGCCTTTACAGTTTAATATTCTCAGCACTCACATTCTCACCAGTTGCGCCAGTTGGATCTTCAATCGCTTTAATTTCTATATTAGCACTACTGACACTACTAACATTGCTATCGAGCTTTTGCATATCTGTCGTAGTAGCAGGATTATTAAAGCGTTTTTGTAGATAGCGGTTGGTCGCGAGCAGCTTTTGACCATCTTGATGATAAGAGGCATTCAATAAATCATCAAACTGAGTATTAATGGTACGCAATACATCTAATAGCGCTTCTTTTCCAGTCACATTAGAGTGCTTAATTTTGGTCGTGTCAGCGCGCGCGCCCTCCCCCACATCTAAGTCGTGCAAGCGGCGATAGTCAGTCACAGCAAGTGGCACATGTCTGTCCATTAGGTTTTGAATCATAATGTAGGTTTCATTGACCGTGTCTTTATCGTCTATCTTGCCATCATTATTGGTATCGCCATAAATGACTCGCAGCTTCTCCCCTTTTTCATTGATTTGGTCGAGTGCTGTTTTGACTTCAACAGGCAAGCTTTTTTCTGGGATGTAACCCAATTGCGGCATCGCTTTGTACTCAAGCATCTTAGGCGCAGTCATTTTTTTGATACCACGATACCCAAGATATAACCCAGCGACTGGTAACACTCCATATAAAATGAACATGACAAACATCGCAGTAACTTGAGTCATTAGAGTATCCTAATTGTTGAATAAAATGGCTTGGCTAAATAGCTTGGTAAATTTCTTATTATTCTAAATAAGATAGATAGTTATTATTAAACAAAAAAATAAGGCTCTATTAAAGCCCTATATTGTTATGCATTACGTCGCTTGTGTGAAAACCATGTTAGGGCGTGTCCCCAATTTAATCACAGCTCTGAATTATGTTAATTTTATAATGCCAATTAACAGCCATTATCTATTAGTAATTAACTTTTTGTCCGGCTTTTGACATAACGGTGCGTTGAAGCCAAACGATTCATCACCGTTTGATGCAGCTCGTCTAACAATTCATCAAGCTCATAATCAATCTCTAAAAACAAATCCGTCAGCATGTCACCTGCCGTCATTTTTCCTTGCACCATATTGTTTTTGGTACGGTGCGGGCTAAAACGCTGTAATTGCTCATAATGATGTAGCGCTTCTGGAATGCTCTCTGACACCAGCTTATCGATGACAAATTGGCGTTCATTATGTTGCTGTTGCTGCTGTTCGTTGAGCTCACTGCTCCACTCACGATAGCGTTTTAACTTACCATTGATACGGTCTAGTATCGCAACCGCCTCGATGGGCATGGCGTTTAGGGTGGCTTCATCGACCACATCAACAAGCTCAGTCATAATCGGGCAGCGTCCATGTTTGAGATACCATAAAGTATCGGGGTCAAAAGGTGGTCTATTGGTCGGGCGCATCTGAGCGCGATTGGACAGGTAGCGATCAGTCAAAGGTGTCGGCGTTCTGATATCACTCACTTGCGCCAAAGCATCACAAATACGTTCGCTGCGCTCAGGCGGCGTCAGTACAGAACGCTGACTGACAGCTTGATCGTTTTTATCATTGTTTGTACTATTATTATCAGTCACCTCTATATCTTGACTGATAGCCATCTCCTGAGCATTTTTGGCTGCTAGCGTTGGCAGGTCATCTTGAGCTTGCCCAAATGACTTTAGCATTCTTGTCAGACTTACCACCATGACCTACCTTGCCCCTCGTCCCGTGCACGCTTATTGCGCTCGTATTGCATAGATTTATCCAATAGCGTATCTTAACAGCTTTTTACCGCGCTGCCAGTAAGCAAAATGTCAACACCTCTCATCCGCCCCATGCTAAGCACACTATTATGAATGCGACCGACTACACCTCTGGATTCTTACTTGGGCTATCGCTCATCATCGCGATTGGCTCACAAAACGCCTTTGTACTCAAACAAGGACTCAAACGCGAGCACATATTTTTTGTCTGCTTATTTTGCGCGGTCAGTGATGCGCTATTAATCTCTGCTGGCGTTGGCGGTTTTGGCGCGGTCACGGCGCAATATCCGCAAGTGGTCAATATCGCAAAATTCGCTGGCGTCGTATTCTTGCTAGGCTATGGATTGCAGAGCTTATATGCCAGTGTGCGCGTCACACATGCACTCACCGTCGAGGGACAAGTCGTCACTAGCTTAAAAAAAGCCCTGTTATTATGTTTTGGCTTTACTTGGCTTAACCCACACGTCTACTTAGATACATTGGTACTCGTTGGTATGGTTTCAACGGGTGCTAGTAGTAAGCTGGCATTTGCAGTCGGTGCAGTCAGCGCCTCATTCTTTTTCTTTTTTGCGTTGGGTTATGGGGCGCGATTACTCAAACCATTATTTGCCAAACCAAAAGCGTGGAATATACTCGATGCTTTGGTAGGGATACTGATGTTGTATTTGGCGTGGCATTTGTACCAAAGTTAAAAACAACGATAAAGGCAAAAATAGGTGATAGACTAAACCATTAACACAGCCCCTACATATTAATATAAGAATAAAAAAAGCCAAACACCTTGTATAAATGCGTTTGGCTTTTTGAAATCTGACACTTTTACTATTTACGATACTTTTTTACGCTTTTTAGGCTTAACAAAGGTTAAGTTCAAAAAATGCTCAAGCGAGTCATCAAGGACGTCCAACCAAGGCTCTGGCAACTCAGGCGATAGCGTGCCTGTTAACGTAGAGCGATACGCCTTTTCTCTAAAGGTCATGATATTATCGGCTTTGTCTTTTTGCCACTCTTTTAAGATTTCACCCTGTTTTTCAACTGCAAATTCTGGATAATCGGTCGCATTGGTTAAATCACGAATATAAGCGGCTTGAAAGTCGATTGAATCGCTGACCATCACGCACTTCGCGTAAGTTGCCAACCACTTTTTCTCATCTGCTTCACGGTGTACCAATTCAGGCAATTCGATATCGCCCATCATCACATCGCGTGCATACCATGCTTGAGCGTCAAACATATTAAAGGTGAAGTACTGATCCTGCATACCTAAATAAATGAGCTTTGGGTTTGGCTGCCAAAAAATCCCTTTGTGCAAGTTGGCTGGATATAAGCAGTTATGCGTTTGCAGACGTAACTCATCGGGCATAAAGGGGAAATGAAATAGATAACCGGTACACATAATAATGGCATCAAATTTTTGGCTGCTACCATCGGCAAAGTGCGCCACATCTTCTTCAAAATGGGTGACCAAAGGCACTTCTTTGATACCCTTTGGCCAATCATAGCCAAGCGCTTGCGTGCGATAGCTGATAGTGACTGATTTGGTACCATACTTATAACACTGCGTGCCAATGTCTTCGGCTGAATAACTACTGCCGATGAGTAAAATATCTTCGTCTTTGAATTCTAAGGCGTCACGAAAATCATGCGCGTGCAGAATGCGACCGGGGAAAGCTTCTAACCCTTCAAAGTAAGGCATGTTGGGCGTGGAAAAATGACCCGTCGCCACGACGACATAATCAAACTCTTCCACTTCTTGCTCATTGGTTTTATGATTCATCACCGTCACGGTGAATTTTTGCGTCTCATCATCAAATGATACCCAACGTACTGGGCATTCAAAGCGGATGTATTTTTGGATATCTTGTTTATCGATACGCCCCATAATGTAGTCTTTTAGGACTTCACGCGGTGGGTATGAGGGGATCGCTTCACCAAAATGCTCGTCAAACGAATAATCAGCAAATTCTAAGCACTCTTTGGGACCATTGGACCACAAATAACGGTACATACTACCGTGAACAGGCTCACCATTTCTGTCTAATCCTGTGCGCCAGCTATAGTTCCACATGCCACCAATAGCGTTTTGCTTTTCATAACACACTATCTCAGGTAAGTTTTTTGCACCAGCCAATCGAGCCGCTTCGAAAGCGCGTAATTGTGCTAAACCACTTGGACCTGCACCTAAAATAGCAATTCTTTTATTACTCAAGACTAACTCCTATGATAATAGTTGTCTGTCCACTGTAACATATTTTTATGAATGGTGTTTTTTCGAATACTTTTGGTGATTAATTAGCCATAGCTTAAGACATGACTATTCTCCAAAAATGGCTTCTAACCGAATCTTTGGTTTTTAAATTTGATATGAGTTGGCACATGCTTTTCATTAGGGCGTATTAAACATGCATAAATCAGCACTGTCAGTGCTAGGGTTGAATACTCAACACACCCATTGAGGAATAAGTCAAAAAACTGACGGACAAACATAAGGTAGCAGCGTCATTACACTAAATCAGGAAATAAAGTGCGTAAGCCATTAACGATAATTTCGATAGAAACTGCCGCCAATAACATCCCCATAATTCGGCTCATGATGTTCAATCCAGTATCACCCAGCAAGCGACTGATACGACCTGCCGCCATCAATGCTAGATAACAAAACAGACTGATAAATAAACCAGCAATCAATATGGCAGATACTTGCAAAATACCAGAGACTTGTGAAGAATAAATAATCACCGTCGAGATACCACCTGGTCCAATCATCATTGGAATAGCGATAGGCACAACTGCTGCAGCCATGGTGGGCGGCGCGTCTTGCACATGGTCAACATCGAAGTTTTCTTGATCGGGCTTCACGGGATTACCGTCGCCATTCATCATATTAAGAGCAATCAAAAACACCAAGATGCCACCTGCCAGCTGAAACGAGCCGATAGAAATACCAAGTGCTTTTAGTAATGTCTCGCCTGCTACCGTAAAGAAACTAATAGTGATAAAAATCGTCAAACAAGCAACACGCGCCACTTTACGTCGATTATTCATCGAATAACCACGGGTCAAATCCAAAAATAACGTCAAAGCGCTAAAGGGATTAATCAGTACCATAAAGGCTAAGATTATCTTGATGATTTCAGTATTCACTGAGCGCTCGCTTGTCTATTAGTCAAATCGGGCAAAAAGATAAGGTCATCGTGCGAGTGCAACGATGACCCAATAGATGGTTAACAATAACTTTGTAGCTTATATTGTATCATAGGCAGATAAGCTAATTAAATCATTAACTTTGCTTACCTTTCTGGCAGCAGACTATCGACGAAAATAGAGGCTAAACATTGACATATCAGCCACTATTTGGCGGGTAAAAAACCTCATAAAGCCTAATCGCTAAAATAGGTATGTGAAGACAGGCAGGTAAAGACAGCCATGTTGAAAATCATGCGCTAAAATCAAGACCGATATCTAATGCCGTGGTACTGTGCGTCAAATAACCCATGGCAATAAAATCAACACCCGTTTTTGCTGCTGCTTGCACCGTTTCAGGAGTAATACCACCTGAAGCTTCTGTTCTAGCGCGACCTTTACACATCGTTACTGCCTGCGCTAGTATTTCAGGGGACATATTATCTAATAGCACCAAGCTCACGCCAGCGTCTAGTGCCTGCACTAGCTGCTCTAAAGTATCGACTTCTACTTCGATAGGAATTAAATGCCCAGCGAAATCTTGGGCTTGTTTAATCGCAGTCTTTATATCACCAGCGATGGCAATATGATTGTCTTTGATTAAAATAGCATCGTCCAGTCCCAAACGATGGTTGCGCCCGCCGCCGCAGCGTACCGCATACTTTTGTACAATGCGCAAGCCTGGAATGGTCTTACGTGTACAAGTAATTTGCGCAGGATAGTTTGCCACACTATCTACAATTTTTCTGGTATCTGTCGCAATGCCACTCAAGTGGGTCATAAAATTGAGCGCGGTACGTTCTGCTGTCAGTAAATGGCGCGCATTACCACGCACACTAGCCAAGACTGTACCCGCGTCAACCCATTCACCATCAGCAACTTGAGCCACAAACTCAATCTGAGAATCAACCATCGCAAACGATAAACGTGCCAAATCCATACCACATATCACGCCTGCTTGCCGCGCTTTAATCTCTAGCTTTGCTTGCATATCGGCTGGAATGGTGGCTTGTGATGTGACATCCCCGCGTCTGCCCAAATCCTCAGTTAGCGCAGCTTCAACTAAAGGTTTAAGCAATACGTCATCCAATGCTGGTTCTTTTTTAACTGTCATTTTTAACCCTTAAATAAACGTGGCGTTCATATATGCTTATGCAATTAAACTCAAAATGAGCATAAATATAGCGTAAAGTTAACAGCCTCGCAAGGAACCGTCATCATTTTGTGCAGCCGACAGGGTTTTATAATCATCAAAATAAAGATAGCAAGGTAGTCTATTGACGCCTATTTACGCTTAGGCAACTTACTATCCATCAATAAGCTTTGTAGTTCAATATCATGACGAAAGCGATAAAGCTTGGCAGGACGACCACGTTGGGCGCTACTACTCTGTCCTGTTTCCATCACAAGTTTTTGTGAATCTAGCAGACGACGGAAATTTTGCTTGTGCAAGCGCACTCCTGAGAGCGCTTCTACGCTTTGTTGTAATTGTGACAAGGTAAATACATCTGGCATCAAGCCAAAAATAAGCGGTCGGTATTCAATTTTGGCACGCAGCCGTGAAATAGCCGTTGCAATCACTCGGCGATGATCATAATACATCGGCACACCAATGAGCTGTGACCAGCTTTCAGGTAGCTTATTCTGATGGCTCGATTGATGAGCGCTTTGATGATTCATTGAATAGCTAGGTGGATAGTTCGGTGCTTCCGGTATCAGTCCCGCTTCATACAGCATCTCATAGCGCAGTAGCACATGCTCAGCGACCCACTCTCTATTTTCATAATGCTCATAGGCTGTGTATTCATTATCCGCATTTTCACTTGTGGTCATATTACCCACTAAGAGCGCTTCACTTACACCCCAACATAAACCAATACGCTGACGGCGGCGCTGCTGAATGCCTGAATCTTTAGTGCTATCTGCCCAGCTCAATAATGCTGGCACAATATTGTTCATAATGATGCTAGGTATGCCATCCAAATGATTTTCCCAAGGAAAGTAATCATACCAATCGCGCCACGATGCTTGGCTTTGTAGCTGCTGCGTTTGTGTCTCTTGTACCAGTCCCAAATAGCTCACGTAGACCAATGCGTGACCATCAACGTTGCGCCTATTGGTATCGACAAAGGTATATAGCTGCTCCAAATAACCAAGTGGTTGCTGTGTTTGCTCCTCAACCCATTGGCGCACGCCAGCTTGCAGTGAGCGATGCAACGGCATCAATGGACCATTGGGTAACAGCTTTCCTTGATCAACGGTTAAGACCCTAGCGGTATGCTCAGTAATGGCGACTAGCACGGCCACGACTTCTGTGGTGCCACTACCTTGCTGATGCGCGTGTGAATAAGACAACGTCATGACTTTAGTGATTACCTTTTATTTTAATTATTAAATAAAGCTCAACTGCTAAGCCGTTGACCATTTGCTCAGTATAGCTTGAATCAACGATTATCATAGTTCGTGGTTGTAATTATATAAAATGAGTCTTTATAAATCATAAATGTATAAAAAATACTTGTATTTATGCTCAAAATGAGCATAATCAAAACATCTGACTAGCCAGCGATATTAATTGACTTATTTTTAGCGGCATATTGCTTGTCGTTACTGCCTAAAAGGTTTGCATCTATGAAAACTTATCCTTACGACGCGCCCATCATGAGTAATGACAATCGCATTGCAATACAAATGAATATTGAATATGCCAAAGCTAAAATGCCAGCAGACTTGCCGCGTACTGAACGTCTCATGGTCGAGGAAAACATCAAACGGCTATTAAAAGCGCATGATGCGGTATTGGTCGCCCATTATTATGTCGACCCCTTTATTCAGGATTTGGCATTAGCAACGGGTGGTTGTGTGGGTGATTCGCTGGAGATGGCACGCTTTGGGCAAGCGCATAGCGCCCAGACCTTAGTGGTCGCTGGTGTCCGCTTCATGGGTGAGTCGGCGAAAATCTTAAGTATGGAAAAAACAGTACTGATGCCAGACCTAGAAGCCGAGTGTTCGCTTGATTTGGGCTGCCCTGCTGACGAGTTCTCCGCATTTTGTGATGCTCACCCTGAGCGTACAGTTGTCGTTTATGCCAATACTAGCGCCGCCGTCAAAGCCCGTGCCGATTGGGTGGTGACGTCATCGGTTGGCATCGACATCATTCGCCATTTGCATGCGAATGGTGAAAAAATTATTTGGGGGCCTGATCGCCATTTAGGTAAATATATTGCTGCTGAGACTGGCGCAGATATGCTGCTTTGGCAAGGCTCGTGCCTCGTACATAATGAGTTCAAATCGACCGAGCTAATGCAATTAAAAGAGAATCATCCAAACGCCAAAGTATTGGTGCATCCTGAATCCCCTGATAGCGTGGTGGCGCTCGCCGATGTGGTCGGCTCGACCAGTAAGCTGTTGCAATCGACTTATGAGATGGATGCCGATACCTTTATCGTCGCCACCGATTTGGGTATTTTGCACGAAATGCAAAAACGCTCACCATATAAGCGCTTCTTAGCTGCACCTACTGCAGGTGAAAGCGCCAGTTGTAAGAGTTGCGCGTTTTGCCCATGGATGGCGATGAATGGTCTACAAGGTATCGAGCAATGCCTGATCAATAATAGCGGTGAAGTATTAATGACACCTGAGCTGGCAGTCGCGGCTAGAAAACCCTTGCAACGCATGCTTGATTTTGCCGAAACGCAGAAGCAACGTGTGGCAACGAGCGGCGATATTGTCAAAGACCGTGAGTTATTTGCCAATGTCGGGGCTGCCTAATATGAGCGCGGCATTGACAGCGGAATCATTAGGTCTCGATAGCCCTGCTGCTATAGTACAAACGGACGTGCTTATCATTGGCGCGGGATTAGCAGGCTTAAGCACGGCTCTAGCATTACCAAAATCGCTGAATATTACTGTATTGAGCAAAGCCGCCTTAGAGATTTGCTCCAGTCATTATGCCCAAGGTGGCATCGCGGCAAGCTTGGATAAAGAGGACTCTGTCGCTGACCATATTGCCGATACCCTAATCGCTGGCGCAGGGTTATGCGAAGCTAATAATACCAGTCGCATTTTAAGTGCCGGGCAACAGGCCGTTCAATGGCTATGTGAGCAAGGTGTGCCTTTTACCCAAATACCGCAAGAAGATAATGCAGAACCTGTCACCAAACTACAGACTGAACTACAAACTGCCGACTTACATTTAACCAAAGAAGGCGGGCATGGTTGCAGGCGGGTCGCACATGCGGATGATGCGACTGGTCGACACATTATGGAAGCCTTGACTATAAAGGCGCAAAACGCTGCTAATATCACTATTTTGCCTTATCATGAAGCGCTGAGCCTTTTAACAAATAGTGCCAATCCAAATAAGCAATGCCAAGGGGCGCAAGTTTTTGATCATAATAATCAACGACAACTGACTTTTTATAGTCACGCAGTCGTACTGGCTAGTGGCGGTTTAGGACAACTGTTCAAGCGAGCCAGTGCACCAAATGTCTGTGTTGGCGATGGTGTGATGATGGCATGGCAAGCAGGCTGTCGCTTAGCAAACTTGGAGTTCATTCAATTTCATCCAACAGGTTTAGCGTTAGATGACAGCAGCTTTTTGATATCGGAAGCACTACGCGGTGAAGGTGGGCGGCTGACCTGTCCGCAAACTGGCAAGCGCTTTATGTTAAAAATTGATGAGCGGGCAGAATTGGCACCACGCGATATCGTCGCTCGCGCCATCGCTGAGCAGATCAGTAATAACGGGCTTGGCTACGTACATTTAGATGTCAGTCATTTGCCAGAACAGTTTTTACGGGAGCATTTCCCACAGATTTATCAAACATTATTCAACCTCGGCATTGATATGACTAGGGAACCTATCCCCGTTGCCCCGACTGCGCATTATAGTTGCGGTGGCGTGGTTACTGACGCCAATGGTTTGAGCGATGTGATAGGTTTATATGCCGCAGGCGAAGTTGCCTATACAGGTTTGCATGGTGCGAATCGCTTAGCAAGTAATTCACTTTTAGAATGCGTAGTCGTTGGGCGCAATATCGCTGCTGACTTACCGCGATATTTAAAAGCATTAGACAATCTAGATACCGTTGACGTTTATGATAATTTACATTTATCAGCAACTGCCATTTGGACAGCACCAACGCTCAAAGATATTCAAACTATTAAGCTTCCTTCTTCTCCTACCATTCTATTTAATTTATCTCATTGTGATGACACTGATATCGTTACCCGCGATTATGCGGGCAAAATAGTCACAGAATTAAAAGTTTTAATGACCTCTTATATGGGTATCACTCGAAATGCCGAATCATTAGAGCAAATATTAATACAGATACAGCAATGGCAACAGTGGCTTGAAAAAACTAGGTTAAATCAGTCCAGTATGAGTACTTTAGATGGCACTATCACTGCTAATGAGCTGGCACTATTTCAATTAGCACGACAATTACAATTAGCCACGTTGGTTATTCAGTCAGCTTATCAGCGTTATGAGAGTCGCGGTGGTCACTATCGTCAAGACTATCCACATTTGGCATCCACACCTCGAACCAGTGTGATTGCGCCATTATCGAAGTTGAGAGAAGCTGACAAAACAGGCAGCAAAGAGGGTGGCATTGATTGGCTGCTTCAGCCTATAATCGATGACACAGAGGCTAGAGTGGTAAATACAGTTGCTAACATCTAACAGCAATTGGAGGCCGCCACTTTAGCCATGAAAAACGGTAACTTGCCGTTCTTTATTGACCTTGAATTGCTAAAAATATGGCTACTGATTTGCAGTTTGTGATCGGACTTATGATGGTCGTCAGTGTGACTTGGGGCATGCTTGCCCTACCTCGCTTACGTCAGCGCTTACCGAAAATCTATTTAATCGCGCGCTCATGGTGGCTCATGTTAGCGGCGCTTTGCGCGTGTTACGTTATCGCTAAGGTAACGAATAATAGCCAACCCATGCAGCCTCCTACCTACCCTTATCAGTGGCTGCTCATCGCTTTTTTCGTTTTAATTGGTTTGCGTGGCTGCTATGAGATTAAACGTTTGTGGTGCTTACATAGCAAGTCGGTGCTGATTAAAAAGCTGCAAGCACGTGGTTTACAGCCCATGACCATACCTTTTAGCCAAAATCCTGCGCATTCCTCTCAAACTTATACGCGTCTAAATCTGTTAGACCTAGTCTTTAGCTCTGCTTTTCTCACACTGATTGTCAGTCTTATTGCTTTAAAACAATTAATCTGGCAGCGCGAGCAGTATGGCGTTTTATTTTTTGTGTTATTCGCCAGTCAATTTAATGATATTGCCCAGTATTTATGCGGACGATTGCTTGGTCACAAGCTGTTTACGCGTGGTCTTGCCCCAATTATTAGCCCGAATAAAAGTATCGAAGGCGCTCTTTTCGGCAGTATGCTAGCGGCGATATTGGCAACACTATTAGGCATTTGGCTCACGCCTTTTAACTGGTGGATTTGCTTATTAGCCGCTTACGGCTTAGCGGTCAGTGGTATCGCTGGAGATTTATTAGAATCCGCCTTTAAACGTCAGCATGGGGTGAAAGACACGGGTACGATGCTCGCCGGACATGGCGGCGTATTGGACAGAGTAGATAGCTTGCTCATTGGCGTGCCGCTATTTACCTTGTTTTATTGGCTGCTTGGGTAAGCTGTTATCAAGTCGTTTTATCCAACTTACTGCGTAATATCCAATTAAGCACAGGCTTAGGCAAATGATTGAGCGCCCGAGTAATATAGCGCATGGAGCGTGGAAATATGGCCAGCTCAATATTTTTATCAATGGCTTGCATAACATTCTCAACCGCCGTTTGCGTACTGATGATGGATGGCTTATGACTGGCATCGCCGTTATTCAAATCGCGTAATGCTTGGGTATCGATGTAGCCTGAGGCGATGCAATTGACTTGAATAGGATAAGGCATCAGCGCCGCTCGATAAGCGCTAGCAGTCGCAATCATCGCGCGTTTGCTTTTGGCATAAAGGCTAGCATAAGGGTACTCCATAGTACCAGCGATAGACGCGATACAAATCAGGCTCAGCCTACTTTTTCCCTCGAAATCTATTGACCGACTTTCACGCTTTAACTGCTCACTTGCCCATCTAAAAACCTGCTCAAACGCTTGCAGATTAATTGCTAGCATTTTATCGCTGTCAGCTTGATTGAGATGATGGACACGCTCATTGGTATAACTGCCTGCACTATAAATCACTCTTTGAAAACTGCTATCTGACAAGTTATCTACCAACGTTTGTGTTTGCGCTCTATCGGTTAAATCACAGCAGTGAGTAACAATGTCAGGATGCTGACTATTGATATGGGCTATCTTCTCTACGCTATGACCAACCACGCTCACTTGCCAGCCAAGCGCCTGATGATGCAGCGCCAACGCCAAGCCAAGTCCACTCGTACCACCAAAGACGATAATATGCGATGGCTTATGAGTTGAAGTCGACTGTGTGATGTTTTTCATTTTAGAGTTCATAGACCATGCTGCTGTATATAGTCAGCCGTACGCTGATACCCATACTGCCATTGCACCTGCATCTGCTGTACAAAGCCATCATAGTCACTGTGAATGAGTTCAACCGTCATTTGATTTATATTAAAACGCTTTTGTACATGCTGTCCTACCAACTGCTGACCATTATCTGCAAAGGGTAACCAATGCAATTGATGGCTATTTCTTTCTGACTTCATAAGTGATGACGTTTCCATTGGCTGATAACCATGCACCTGTGCCAAACGCTCATTTGGGTCAAAACCAAAAACGCGTTGAATGGCTGGTGCGGCAAGCCATGAATCATAACCTGCCTTGGTCTCTGCAAATACCGTCTGTCCTAGCTGACATGCTAGCTCAACGGGCGTGAGATTAATCACTCCGCCCAAGCACCAGCCAAGCGTTTCAATATGCGTTGGCGGTAGATAATACATATCTGCCATAGAAGCACGAACCGCTGGATTGAATTCCCACTGCTTTACGATATTTACTGACTGATGAATACGCCTATCGGCAAACGTATGCGCAGGTGCGTTAAGTATTTCATCAAAATGCTCTGATACTGCCAAACACGGTGGCGCAAATAACAATTCTTGCAGCTTAAACTCATCGTAAACAGAACTATCAGTAGTAAGCGTTTGATCGGCTGTTTGATAAAGTCGGCTAGCAATAATGGCTATTTCTGGCGCGGTAGGATTATACAGATTATTGTGATTAGGAGAAAAATGAGACAATTCATCGAGCCATTGCCCCTCGTTATCTATCCGAAACATCGCTAACTGCTGCAACTCAGCCAATAGTCGTTTGTAGCTGTCTGATTGCTGCTGTTTTTGTCTTTTACCTCTTTGCTTTGATAACCGCCAACGTGCAAGCGCCTGAGTCATATAACGTATTTTCAATCGTTTGTTGGCTTCGTCTGGCGCAACATGTCTGATTGCCGTAATGACACGATACAACTCACGACTGCACATGAGCGCCTGCAAATCCTTAGGATCAGGCGCTAGATTGACCAAATAAGCCGACAGACTGCCACCGCAAGTGCCGACGATGACATCTGGCTTCAAATCATGAGCAACCAATGCCGCATAGCTGCCCAAATAATAGGCGAAACGTGAACCGCCCCCTGAAAAAAGTTGCACACGCTCATAGGGCTTGGCATGCGTATTATTCATGATTGGTTGAGGTGATTTTAATTGCCAATGACACGGTAAAGATACCAAAACGATCGATACGCATAGCGACTTTCTTAAAGCCAGCATTCTCAACCAATTGATCCATTTCCGTTTGCGAGCGACAGCGCATCACCCAACTACTGCCGCGATGATTGTTTAAGGTTTTACTAATGAATTCCTGTTCAGGATGCCACGGCTGATTAGTATAAAGTAAATAACCATCAGATTTTAAACTGTCATAAATGCCTGCCAATGCCGTCGCTGGTAGTGTATTGTCAGAAAATAATTCAAACACGCCAGAAGCAATGGCGATATCAAATTTTTTATCATCAAGGCCTTTAGTATTGTCACTTTCCTTCTGTAAATAAGAATAACTGGCAGGGTCAAATGCATCTTTTTGACAAGTCATCACGCGATCAGCAATCTCTAACTGCTCCGCCTTTGCCTGTAAGGCTTGGATATTATGCTGCTCATAATCGCGTAGCTCAGCATATAAGTTTTCAAACTCTGTCAATAAATCAAAGGCGTAAAAGCCATGTCCACTAGCGATATCGAGTAGTTTTGGTTGGTATGGTTTAGTACTGCTCTGGTTTTTGTCTTCAATATCCGCTAACGCTTCACGTGCCAGCTCTAATATATGCTCACGGCGAATACGAATCCCTTGCCAACCAATATTGCTTAAGTAAAACTTATCGACCACCTGACCAAATTTATTCTGACCGCTGGGCTGATTATAGTACACGTGATCGAGCGAGTGCCCCGAATCAAAGCCATGCTCCAGTCCTGTAGCAATAGCATCGCTGACATGACCAAATTTTTGCATGGCAAATCGAGTAATGGCAAAGCTTGGGTTAAAGGGCTTAATCGCTAAACGGTCAACCTTATCTTTACTGGCACTATTCAGATGCGCCAAGCTCAAATCAGGTGCTTTAACGTCCTTACTGAATACCTGCTCAGCGAAATTAATACAATCTGCGAAGACGTCTGCTTTATTGGTCTCATGAAAGATTGCATGATAGCTATCTGGATACAGTTGCCAGCGTTTATCAGTCGTATTAATCGCCTCATAAAAATCACGCTCTGCCTGCTTATCGACCACGTAATCCTTGCCTGCACATAATACAAACGTCGGTACAGTAATAGCGCTAGCATCATCGAGCAAGCGTTGACCCGTTGCATGAGTATCGATAAGCAGATCAGTTGAAATACTATTAGAAATCAGTGGATCGGCATTATAAGCTTGCTGCGCGTCTTTATCATGGGTTAAGACTTGCGCCTTGACGTAGCTGCTCACGCGTGACATCAGTCCAAGCGCGCGAGCCACCTTTAACGACGGTATGGCAAATGGCATGTATAAGCGAATACTCAACGCTGGTGTACCCAATATCATCCCGCGAATATTTGGGGCATAATCATGTACCCATGCTGCGGCGAGTACCGCGCCGATACTACTGGCGACAATTAAGGTATCCTCGATAGCAATGCCCGTTTGCCCGATAACCAATTGCACAAAACCATCTAAATCGCGCTCAAGCTCGGTGACGCTTTCTGCATGATCCTTGATACCACCCGAGCGCCCATTACCACGCGCATCCCAAGCAAATACTTGATAACCTGCCATAGCAAACCGCTCTCCAAGTTCTGCTAAGCGTCCCGAATGCTCGTGACCACGATGTAACAAAATGACTTGGCGCTGTTGTGTGTGTTGCTGACCGGCTTGTTTGATACCTTCTAAAGGCATCGTCAGCCAATAACGGTAATAAATCGCCGTACCATCGTAAGCATTGTAGCAACTTTCACCGCTTATCAATTTGGAAGACGATAAATTGAGCATATCGCTAACCTGCTCCACTTTTTCATGATTATTGAGAGGGGTGGTCGGCATTATCTTAGGCTCCAAAAAGGAAGTTTTAATAGCAAAATTTGATAAAGGGGCATTTAATGAAGGAAAATGTGATAGAGGAGCATTTGATAAAGGAGAGTTCGATACAGGAGAATTTAATGAAAAGCTATTGGGAGATAAAGTATCAGGTTGATCAATAATCGCTTGGCAATCGATAGATGAAATAGATTGATACGATGACTCTGGTATTAACTTAAGAGTTTCTGAGTGATTTGAGCGAAGCGCGGGTGGTTTACGTATCAAGTATAAATCTGCCATATAACGCAGGCGATTCAAGCAGGTTTTTAATAGTAGTGCCTCTGTCAGTATCAATAGTGGACGCGCTTTGATATGCGATAGCATGATCGGCATTTTAGTCGCCATGAAAGCGCCAAGCAAACCTAGTAAAAAAGCACGATCGCTTTTGCCTAAAGGCCCTTGGTTTGCTCTAATGTCTAACATCGTATTACTAGTGATACCTAGTAACTCAGTACTGATACTAAGCGCAATCAGACCGATAATATGACGCTGATGGATTGATATACGGTTTGGTAAATTGACTGTCGACGCTTGTAAATTACCATTAGCAATATGCGGAGCTAAACTTGCGATAAGCGCCGTATCAGCCACGATATCACCCACTTCATTAAGCACTGCCCCAAGCCTTGAGGCTTGCCCATGCTCACGCGCCATCATGCCATCGATAGCATTGAGCGCCATACGCACAAACAGTGATGAAGGTAACAGCAACCATAATGCCTGCTGCTCAGTTGCGGGTTTGGCAATCATATAGGCCGTACCAAGGCTCAATAATACGGCTGACACCGTCACTTGATTTGCTGTCACCTTTTGCTCGACCAACACATCACTTATTGGGCGCAGCTGATCTTGAAACTGAGACTTGAGCTGATATAGCGACATGAGGCAAGCCAAATATAGTAAGTCTATTAATGTAGCAACAAAAGTTGGTCAGGTAAATACTTAAGCGTTGTTAGCAGTCAAATTATCATGAATGAAATCCTGACTTACAGCTTAGTGATTCACGATTTTATCTTAACACTGAATATTTGGTCGTTAAACAGTCGGCTTTTACAAGGAATCTTAGCCGCTCATGTCAGCATTGATCGTTTCATGTGATACAATTTCCAGCTTCTTAAAAACGCCTTTGAAAATGCCGCGAGCCAATCACCATGCAAAGCCTAGTTACCCTTGTTCTGGTATTAATGCCAATGTTTATTGGCTTTGCCATTCCTTCTCATCCAACCATGACAAAGCTTGCAGATAAAGGCTTATCTTATCTGGTATTTATCATCTTAGCGCTGATTGGTATCGAGCTGTCACAAGTTGAAGGACTTGGCAGTCAGATAGGCGAAATTGCGCTGTATGTGACCATACTATCGATTTTGACAATTGCCAGTGGTTTGTTTGCCCTGATGTTATTTGACCGACTGCGCCCATGGCATGCCAAAAAACCCAGCGTAAAATCTAAAGAACATCGCGTGAGCATCCGTGGTAGCCTCGCTCAAGTCGTTTGTGTGGTCATTGGTATGGTGATTGGTTATTTCTTACCAGACAATTATATACCGCCTGAAAATACCATGACGGTGATGCTGATGATATTAATTTTGTTGGTCGGCATTGGCTTAAAAGGCTCAGGTATTACGCTAAAAGAAGTGCTGCTGAATAAGCGCGGCGTTGAGATGAGTGTCATTTTTACACTAGCTGTCTTGGTTGGTGGCTTAATATTTGCGCTGATGTTCAGTGAGGTATCGTGGACCAAAGGCTTGGCACTGGCGTCAGGATTTGGTTGGTATTCGTTATCAGCGATTGTGATGACTGATGCTTATGGCGCGGTTTGGGGCAGTGTCGCGCTATTTAATGACTTAGTGCGTGAGTTTTTTGCATTGATATTTATTCCCGTGTTTATGCGTAAATATCCATCAGCAGCAGTTGGGCTTGGCGGCGCGACCAGTTTGGATTTTACCCTGCCAATTATTCAGCAATCTGGCGGTCTAAAAGTAGTGCCATTGGCAATTAGCTTTGGCTTTATTATTAATATTGTCTCGCCTGTGCTGATGGTGGTGTTTTCGGCGTTGGGGTAAGGTTAAATTTTGATGATTGGTAGTCATTAACCATCATCTGCAACGTTATTCAAATAACTCACAGTGCTTGGCATATTCACCATATTTTTGCATATCAGAATCATATTCAAGATTCATCAAATCATGAACTTCACTACTCGCCATTAAAGTTGCGCGGCGTTGTTTTGCCTCAATACTTTTAAGATTGAGCTTTTCAAAACTTGGATCTATAAACGCTGTATCTGTAACTATAATCTTATTTGAGCACTCATAAGTACGGATACGCTCAGCATCGATATTATATTACAACACTAAATTATTCTTAATAATTAGCGCTCGATTGCGTGATAAAGAATCGAAACCAAAAGTCGCTAAAGCATCTTTATCTATTTCACTTGTCGCTGCATGACCGAAAATAAAAACATTGGCTTTTGGGCGATCATTAAGACTTTCTGCTATTTTCACAAATACTGCATCATAGATATCAAATAGCTGACTGCTCATTTGCGAGAAAACCCCATTGAACTCCATTTCAAGTGCCTTGCCTCCCTCAATTATTATTTCACAGCCTTTAGCATCAATTACTACATTGGGTCGCGTTTCAGGGCATTCGTCTATAGCATCAAGCACACCATCGCCATCTAAATCGCTATCTGCCTGCATCGTTCTGATATTTTCATCTTTAGGTAGCTTTTTAGACGGCGCAGTTGTATTAGTTTGGCAGCCAGCTAAACCAATAAATAATGCCAGTAGCAATAAATTTCCATAGTTTCTAGTTGTCATTGCTACTCTCTTTTCATTCAGAATAATTTAAGGCTTTATCTGTCATCACTTTCAGTTTTTTTGAAATGTTTAATATATTACTTAACATTACTAATAAGCGCATAGATACGCTGGTTGAGCCAACTGTTTTCGATATCATTTGGCGCAATTGGACGTTCTGATCCATAGTAAAAAGTCTTAATACGATCAGGATCAATATTATATGTCATGGTCATATAATTTTTAACTCCTTCCACGCGGTATCTTGATAATGTTTGATTTGCATTATTGTCTTCACGTTTGGATATATGCCCTTCAATATGCATAACAGCGTCCAAATGAACTTGCATTTTTTTGCCTGCGTTATCTAGCTGTTCATAATACTCACTTTTTATCTCACTGCTATTTTCATCATAATAGGCTCTAGCTTCCATCATAAATTCATTTTCACCAAAAAGTAAGGAATCTGGACACCCTCTTTCATCTATCACTACGTTAAAAGGTGTACCTGGACATTCATCTATATCATCGAGTACGCCATCGCCATCTGAATCAATCTCTGCTTGCATCGTCCTGATATTTTCATCTTTAGGTAGCTTTTTAGACGGCGCAGCTGTAGTGGTTTGGCAGCCAGCTAAAGCAATAGATGCTATTAATAATAAAACGCTATAAAGTCTCATCAGTAGCCTTTCTTTATATAATTAAATGCTACTCTAGCATTCGTAAAAAATTAATTAAAAAAATTATAACCTAAGCCATCTCTAGATTTTTTTCCACCTGACACGCCTTATCATGCCACTGGATAAACTCATCAATATGAGAAGGTGCTCCACTGCCACTTTCCCTAGCAACCTCTTTACCAACCATACTTTCGACATAATGGCATGCTCGATAGTTTTTGGCATACTTATCATAATCAGCCATCCATTGTTTGCGCGCTTTTAACTCATCTTGACGTTGCTCAATGCTATTGTCCACATCGGTATTATCAGAGCCAAACCAAAAGTCCTTAGCAGGGATATCTTTAGCCAACTTATTATTTTCAACCTCACTCAAACGCCACGGCTTGGCAGTGAGCCGCGCTCGAAAGCACTGCTGCGCTTGGCATAGACGAACATAATTGGCATCTGCATGGAAATACTCAAACCACTCCGTGACCACGTTATCACTTGGCGAAATGATATCGTGTGTGGCAATAATGCGAAATCCTGCTGGCGTTTGATATAAACGAAAACATTCGATAGGATGATTCGCAACACGTTTTTTGATTAAATCCGTCATATAGGGCAGTAGTGAGGCGGCATCATCGGCATATTTTTGCGCACGGGCTTTGTCTTTTGCACTGGCTTGCTGCCACAAATAGACGGTCGCACCAATCATAACAGCCAATAACCACAACCATGATAGTCCTAGCCAAGCGATGACACTGGCAATAAGTATAAAGACAATAACAAAAGCCCAAACTTTTATTTTGGTTGTTGGATTGCTTTGATTAATGAGAAAGGCAGGCATAAAGCCATGATGGTTATAATCATCAGGATAGTTATGACGCAATAAATCATCATTATCAACATCAATAATGGCGATATTATCGACGTTAGCGACTTGTGCGCCATAGCTGTTGCGCGTGACAATGAGCTTCGTTACTGCTGCACTATTATTAGATAATTCATTTTTTGGAAAATCATGCTCATAAATAATCTCTTCACGAATAGGAATGCTATTGCCTTCGTTATACTCTTCCCTGCGCTCACGGCGTAAGATATCTTCACCTGCCAGCCAGCGATGATGCGCCTCATTGACTCGCAATTTAGCATGGGATAGCGCTTCCATTTGGCTGATATCTGACCAACCGTAACGTTTTATAGTGGCTTGCTTGGAAGGTTTACTAGACGTTTCTAGCGATTCAAAGCGCTGTTTGTGTTGCGCCCAGTATTTAGGGATGAGCATGAAGTTTACCTTCGAGTAGTTATTTTTATTTTATGGTTATTTATTAATAAATGACAAAAACTAAAACTCGATACACCTGTTTGAGCCTAGGTCATTTTGATGATAATTAGCTTTGTAGTTTTTTAAATCAGTTACTAAGCTATAAACTCTACGATTCATAGATCTGCCTTCCTCGGTATCAGAAGGTGCAATAGAACCTTTAATACCGCAATCGAGAGTAGTCAGACGACTAGACTCGATTTTGTGATTTAAAACTAGGTAGTTTTTAACAATGAGTGCTCTATTCTTAGCTAGTGAGTTTGATTGCAACATTGAGGTAGAAGCTTTATTGACCTCATCCTTCGAGACATGAGCTTCAATTTTCATAGTAGCCGTATCATAGTTATTCATTTGTTCTGCTACTCTATCAAGCTCATCATGATACTGTGGCAGTAATTCACTGCTGTCCTTGGTAAAAAAAGCACGATACTCCATCATTGGAGGCATACCAATAAGACTTGTAATCTCAGGACAACCTCTTTCGTCCACTACCACGTTCTCTGTCGTATTTGGGCATTGATCTAAATCATCAGGCACGCCGTCGCCGTCGCTATCTAAATTAATCAGAATAATTGGCAAATTAATAGTTTGAGCTTTTTGGTTAGAAAAGTCATGTGTTTGACATGCGGATAGCGTTAAGACGCTGATTAAAACAACAAGTATACTTCTCAATAGCGTATTCATAAATTATTTCTTCTAAAGCTGCTGACAGACTTCTTTATAATGCTTCAAAGAATGCTGCTCATCAGGGTAATTCCTAGAATATGCTTTATCAGCTTCTATTACCGCCCCAAAAACTCTTTGATTCAACAATGACATTTCAGCAGCATGCTTTTCAGTTTCAATATTAGCACCTTCATTATTAACACCAAGCTGAATTTTATCCCTGCAATCAAACGCCAAAATTTTATCAGCAACAATCCCTTGCTCTACTAAATAATCTTTGACTAATTTCACGCGATTACTCGCTAAGCGTCTATTATTAGGCGTGGCGTTAGTGGCTTGACGGTTTTCAGCTTCAGCTTTGGAGATATGGCCTGATAAAATGGTAACTAAGTCAGGATTGTTACGCGTTTTTTCAGCGACCTTTTGTACTTCAGTTAAATAAGCTTCGTTGGTTAGGGTAATACTATCTGAGGTGAAATAGACTCGAATATCCATTACTAGTGACCCAATCAAATTGACCGCCACTGGACAACCATAGGGATCAACCTTGACCCCTTCAGCAGTGTTAGGACAGTTATCAATTTCATCGGGCACGCCGTCATTGTCTGTATCTGCAAGTGGTTCTATCAATACTTTAGGTGTGTTGTCTGCCTTTTTATCTATTGTATTATTTTTAGGTGTAGATTGGCAGGAGGCTAAAATAAAACTAGCTATTACGACAGCTATCGCCATCCATGACTGAGTCTTCATACGCCATCCTTAGTTTAGTTAATAACTTCATTCAAACCTCTAAACCCCACTCGCCTGTTTAGCAAACAAACGCATCAATGGCTTGATTTTGCCAACGCGATACATACCTTCATTACGAATTTGTTGAATAGGACGCATCTGTGCAAGTGACCCTGCAAATAGCCAGTTAAGCGCCGAGAAGCTGTGCATCATTAGACTGTTATGCGGACGGCGCAAACGCTCGTAGCTACGCAACGTTTGATTGCTGCCCCAACTGGTTCCACCACTACGTTCAAAATCATGTGCCAATTGCTCGCTTAAGGCCTGTACATCGAGCATGCCTAAATTCAACCCTTGACCCGCTAACGGATGGACGCCATGCGCTGCATCACCGATCAAGACTAGGTTGTCCGCGACGTAGCTTTTCGCTTGTTGCGCGGTCAGTGGAAAACTCGCGATTGACTCAATCTGAGTGATAGCACCTAGCTCATAGTTACTGGCAGCAGCCAATTTATCAGCAATGACGCGCGCGTCCTCCTCTATCAACGCCAATGCTTGATTGCGCGGCAATGTCCACACGATCGACTGCCAGTGCTCTGGGTTGGCTTTATCTGCATCAGTAATATCAGCAAGCGGTAATAGTGCCAGCGTACCTGTAGGCAGCATTGCTTGGCGCGCAGTCGCTTGATGCGGTTTTTCGGTGTGAATCGCACAGCAAATAGCGGTTTGCTTATAATCAAGTGTATCGAGCCCAATCGCCGCTTGCTGACGCACAAATGAGCCACGACCATCGGCACCAACCAGCAGAGCCGCTGCTATAGCAGTATGATCATCTAAAGTCACACGGTAGCCTTGCTCTGCACCCAGCCAATCCATATTGATAACTTTATGTCCAGCGATGACGGTTAAATAGTCACTGACATCATCCTCAGATAAACGCTGCCATAACGCATGTTCAATGACGGCAGGCTCAACCATGCTGCCGAGCATTTGCGGTAGCGTAGTATTAGAATGATTATCACCCCTGTCGCCAAATAATAGCTCGCCCATGCCGTTTAGCTGCCACACCTGCATTTGCGAGTAGTCCGCTTTACGCTCTGATGCTGCTATCTTTTGCCATGCGCCCACGCCTTTAAGTAAGTTAATACTGGCAAGACTCAAGGCATAAACGCGCGCATCCCGCTTGCCAAGCACCTGTTGCCATTCTGAGTCATCACGTGCAGGGCGAGCATCAATTAACGTCACGGGCATTTTTGCTTGTGCCAACTGTAAAGCAAGCGTTGCCCCAACAATACCGCTACCGATAATCAGCGTATGATTATTCTTCATAAGTTATTCCTACAGTTAAGTGCAATCGTATAGAACATTGGTCTAGACCGTTAATATACCGTGATATGGCAAACTAAGACTTTAACCCCATAGCATAGTTAGCGACTAGTGGCTTGATATTTGGCAGCTTGTCAAAGGCAACCAAGGCCACATTCCTTGCCAACTTGATGGCTGGGTTAGGATGGATAAAACCATGTACCACGGCATCACAGAAGCGAATGACGCGTTTTTGATCGCTTAGACGTGCTTTCTCATAGCGTTTTAACAGTTGCGTATCGCCGATGTCTTCGCCTTTTAGCACTTGCGCGCTCATCATTTGTGCCAGCACATGGGCATCGCGCATACAGAGGTTAAAACCTTGACCAGCGACAGGGTGCAAGGTATGAGCAGCATTGCCCATGATGACACAGCGACCCTCTACTTGCTTGTCTGCCAGTACACGTGTCAGTGGATAAGCGCCGCGGCGACCGGCAGCGACAAACGTGCCAGCTCGCTCACCAAAGGCTTGCTGCAATGTCGCTAAGAAATGCGCATCGTCTGCTAAGTATTTATTTTCTTCCCCTTTTGGACAGACCCAAACCACCGAGCGTCTATAGCCTGTCTGATAGTCATCATTGCCGTCACCTTCTGGATCGGTCAGTGGCAACACCGCCAGTGGCCCTGCTGGACTAAAACGCTCAATCGCTACATGTTCGTGTGGCTTGTCCGTTTCTACTACACCGACGATAGCGGTTTGCTGATAATCATAAGTTGTCGTGCCAATATTTAATAATTGGCGTACCGTCGAATCGCGACCATCACAAGCGACCAGAACGCTGGCCTGCAATTGCTGCTCATGTTCCTCTTCACCATAATAGTTAAAACTGAGCGTCACCCCATCCGCTTGTTGGGTCACGGCGCTGACACTGGCATTATCGATCAAAGTGATTAATGGCTCTTGCTGCGCGGCTAATAAAAGCTTACGTCCGAGCCACGCATTTTCCATCACTTGTCCAAATGACTCGACCCGCTCTTCAGCTTTGTTTAATTGTGCACGCCCAAAGCTACCTTGCTCACTAATCTGCACCGCATCGATACGACAAGCATGACTTTGCAACTCATCCCATAACCCAATCTCTTGATAAATCTGTACTGTACGACGTGACAGTGCTGTATTGCGGCTGTCTAAATAATGGCTGCGATTGCTGTCATCATTTGGACTGATGGTTGGGTAGCTATTTTTTTCTAATAACGTGCTAGCAATACCGTGATGCGCTAGTAACAGTGCAAAGGACAATCCCACATGACCACCACCAGCGATGAGGACTTGCTGCTCAGTAGCTGCCTTTTTATGTTCAAACTTTTTTTTAGCATTCGATAAATTCACATCAGTATTTTGCATTATTATTCCTAATTTTCATGTCTATTTTACGCTGTTGGGCGCACGCACTATAAGCGATGAATGATCGCTAGAATTATCTTAATTTTATAGGGAATATTTAACATTGATACATTCACACATCGGCATAGCCTTAGTCGAATACGTAATACGCCCTAACCTTTGTCAGCTTTCATCAGCCTTCATCATTTTATTCATATTTTAAACTCAGCGATAAAGCACTATGACATCACCCATAGATTACCACAAATCACTCATCATTCTGTCGCCTTAACAGTAGCCAAAACGTATAACTGAAACGCTTGATTTCGTCACGCTCTAAACGTTATTTGCAATACTGTAACCCGCTCAAAAGTAGACATAAAAATATCAATGTCGAAAAGCGGTTGCAATCGTCGTACAAAAACAGTGGCATCTGTTCGACGTATGGCTTGAAATTTAAAATCTATCGACCATAATAAAGGCAAGACCGTTACTTATCATCACTCCTAAAACGAATAATAATTCTACCGTCATTTCTATCTCTATAACGTAAAGCCAAGACCATAACGACCGACCATTTTATCTCTTAAACCCGCAATGCCATCAAAACCAAATCATAGCGTTGGGGTACATAATAAAAGGATAATCGCTTGACTGACTCCATGAGCCGCCGTATAAAGTTTGAATCATTGACACCATCACAGCTCAAAACCGTGCTTGGTGAATACAACAACCACATGAAATATATCCAACAACGCCTCGATATCAAAATCATGCAGCGTCAAGGTGACTTCTGTTTGAGTGGCGACATATCGAATGTCGAGCGCGGTGAACGTATTATTTATAAACTGGTAGACGAGGCACAAAATACCAAGGACATTAGCGCAGCGGAGCTACATCTTATTATCCAATCGAGCATTTCTCGTGATGAAGATATGGAAGCGGATGAGCAAGAAGCCAAGGATAATGCAGACGCTGAGGCGGACTTAGAATCAGCTCACGAGTTTACGCCAGTTAGCTTACGCACGCGTAAAGGTCGTATCATTCCTCGCGGTGGCAATCAGCAGACCTACGTCCAAAACGTACTGAACTCTGATGTCTCATTCGGTATTGGCCCTGCTGGTACGGGTAAGACCTATTTAGCCGTGGCTTGCGCCGTGGATATGCTTGAGCGTAATGAGATTGAGCGGATTTTATTGGTGCGTCCGGCGGTAGAAGCTGGTGAAAAACTGGGCTTTCTGCCAGGTGACTTGACGCAAAAAATCGATCCCTACTTGCGTCCATTATATGATGCGCTATATGAGATGATCGGCGTTGAAAAAGTGGGCAAGCTGATTGAAAAACAAGTCATCGAAATCGCACCCCTTGCCTATATGCGCGGTCGTACGTTAAACAACTCGTTTGTCATCTTAGATGAAGCGCAAAACACCACGCCTGAACAGATGAAAATGTTTTTGACCCGTTTGGGTTTCGGTTCACGAGCAGTAATTACAGGTGATATTACACAGGTCGATTTGCCACGTGGTCATAAGTCAGGCTTAGCACAAGCAATGGAAATCTTAAGTGGTATTGAAGAAATTCATATCACCAAGTTTGATTCAAAAGATGTGGTACGTCATCAATTGGTACAGAAAATTGTAGAAGCCTACGATGTTTATGATGAAGAACAAGTAGCGTTAGAAGAAAAGCGTAAGTTTGAGCGCAGAAAAGAGCAAGAGCGCAAGCAAGTTATTGCTAATGCTGCAGCCAAGCTATAAACGGTCTAGCCTGCTACTTAATGTTATAAAAATGCAAAGCCGGATTACTGTCAGTAATCCGGCTTTTTACGACGAAAGCTTTTTAGATTTAGTCATAAGTTCTATCAGATGATAAAGCACACCATCTTACAATAAAGTAAAAGGATAATGGCATGAGCCAAGAGAAGGGTAACAACAGCTTTGACAACCATGATGCTAATGAGCGTGCTGGCGATGATGCCAGTTTGGCAGCACTGGATATCAGTGCCACCAGTAGTATTGATGATGACATACTAGACACTTTTTATGATCGTAAGCACTTACAGTCTGTGATGATGGCAGCGTTGGATTATATCGATGGGCGCATTAAAGAAGGTCTAACGCTACCCTATTTTTTAGATATCGACCCTGAGCTGTGGCAAGAGAAATCTAAAGTATTAGACATATACATTACCGATGAAATTGAGGGTCAGGCATTAAATCTGGAAGCACGCGGTAAGGATTATGCGACCAATATTTTATCTTATCCAAGTGATCTGCCAGCCGCAATTATTGAGCTGATGCCAACGCTACCTCTCGGTGAGCTGATCATCTGTCATGGTGTCATAGTACGTGAGGCTGCAGAGCAAGAAAAGACAACCGCACAGCACATTAGTCATTTACTGATACATGGGGTGCTGCACTTATTGGGTTTTGATCATGAGCTTGGACAAGCCGAGCAAGATGAGATGGAACGGTTTGAAATTGAGATTTTAGCAGGTCTCAGCCTTCCAAACCCTTATACTTAATTCGAATTTTTAGCGACTAGTCTTTGGTCATCGGTAGCTTTTGTGCTTGACTCATCTGATTAATCATCTGATCCAGTCCTTTGACATGGACATTACGCTGCGGGAATGGAATGTCTATTTTTTCATCATCCAAGGCGTATTTAAATTGCTCCAGCAAATCACACTGCATTGTCCACCAGTCAGCATTGGTTGTCCAAATATTTAGCGTCAAGTCTACTGAGTTATCACCCAAATTGGTGACGCGTACGATAGGTTCAGGGTCAGTAAAGGCCAACGGATTATTTTTTGCCAAACTCAGCATCACGTTTTTGGCAGTTTTGATATCGGCATCATAGCCAATACCGACCGTGATATCGACACGGCGGTTGGGTAGCGCCGTATAGTTCGTAACGGCTGAAGTCGTAATATCACTATTTGGGATAATGATATCGTGATTGTTTATCGTCGTTAGGTGGGTATTGACCAAAGTGATTTCTGTTACAGTTCCTGTGTAGCTGCTGATTTGCACATAATCGCCGCGCACAAAGGGGCGAAACGTCACAATCATGATGCCAGCGGCAAAGTTCGACAACTGATCTTTTAGTGACAGACCAATGGCTACTGCAGCACCGCCCAATATAGCGACGACTGAGGTGGTCTGTACGCCAACCTTGCTCAAGGCAGCTAATGCAACCACGACCAGTAACACTCCGTAGATTAGACGACCTAAAAAGTTCGCAACGGTATCATCTAAGCGACTACGCAACATCATTTTGTGAGCAACGGTGACTGCCTTTTTGGCAAGCCAGCGACCTACGACGAATATTAATATCGCTAGCGCAACTTTAATGACCAAGCTTAATGCGTTACTGGTTAAGTTGGCAACATCTATTGTAAAACCTAAAAATTCCATACTGACTCTTTATTTTATAGCGGTGTGTGGTGTTCGTTTGTTATAAACATTGGTATCTTATCTGTTTGCAGCGTAGCTAACGCTCATCATCTATATATTGAATTCGCCCTAATAAGTAACATCCACTTTATCGCTGTAACGATAGGTACGTATCAAACGCAGCTCAACAATATCTTCCATGTCTTTGGTAAATTTACCAAAGGGCGCTGCTTGGCGTACCGATTGCTTTGCTGCTTCATCTAATAATGTGGAGTTGGAGCTTTCAAGCAGACGTATGGCTTTGATATTACCATCACTACTAATGATGACCATAAGGCGCACTTCGCCCGTGATACCTTGTGCCCGTGCCTGCATGGGATAATGCAAATTCCCAATGCGTTCGACATGCTCACGGAAAGTATTAATATAATCAGCCGCGGCACCACGCGTCGTCGAGTTGCTATCGACCGTCACTACTTTTGATTTGGTTGCATAAACTTGCTGACGTTGAGACAGCTGTGTCTCTAAAGTAGCAATTTGTTTGCGCAGACGCTCTTCTTGCGCCATCATATCATCTTGTGCTTGCTTGCTATCATTATCAGACTCCACGCTCGCTTGACGCCAGCTTAAGGTGGTACGCAGATAGCTTTCTTGATAATGCTGCTGGCGGACTTGACGCTGCAGGCTAATCACATCTTGCGTCTCACTTATTTGCTCAGCAGACAATGGGCTGATTTGGTCGTTCTCTTGTCTTAATTGCTCCTCCACTGTGCCGCCACCTTCTTGGGAGGCATTAGCAATAAAGTGGGCGTCTTCATTTGGCTGCATATTGTCAGTTAGCGCTTTTGCCACATCTTGCATCATTGCCGCAGGATCTTTGCCCATCGAAAAGCCAATACCAAAAATAATAATGGCGTGTACGGCCACAGCGATAACGATGGCCACTGGTAAACTAACATCACGCTTAGGTGCTTGCGCGGAAAAATGATAGCTTTGTGAATCTTTGATATAGGCCACAATGGGTCTCAGCTTATGAATATGAGCTTATAAATACAAGACAGCAAGTAATAAGCGTTATGATAATGGGCAGGATTTATGCTGGCGCTATCATAACATGACATAGAATTCTGTCGCTAGCACAACCGTTGCCGACTTATTTTAATCCGCTCACACATTACTTATCTCCTTTGGTCAATTTATTGACGAGCGTAACCAGCAAAAATGATATAACACCAATACGGTTATGTCATCGCTAGACCGCATTTTGAACATATAAGCATTGCCAATTAAATGATTTGCGACAAAACCCATGTGTCCATTTTGAAGCCATCATATTTGTTATATACTGTTTTATAATTTTTGTGTCATTAGGGCGGGTTAAACAGGCGTAAATAGACAGGACAGATTATTGCTGATTTGGCAAAAACGCATGTAATGACCACTCGCCAGCTTTCATTAAAGAACAGTCTGTCTGTCATTTTTTAATCAGTCGCTCTTTATGCCATTGAGTCAGCTACCTCCCCTATAATTATAAGGATAATAAGTTTGAGTGATTTTGATAACAGGGATAATTCAGACAATTTTGATGAATTTTTTGAAAATATGGGCTATCGTTTCGACGAATCATTTAGCGATGGTTGGGAACGCCTTACCCAATCAATCAAACAGATATATCATAGAACGACTGATAAATTCGAAGATGAGTTGTCGCTGCCAGTAGCACAGATTTATGTCAATGATGCGCTGCAGAAGTTCGTCACTGATAATGTGAAAGCCATCTTAGAGCTACGTGTTGAGATGCATGATGACTGGTTTCGCTTATACTGTACGGTCGATGCTGGTGGCATTTATGCAGAGGTGGCGAGTAATTTTAGTTTGATTCATGTACAGCTTGACCGTAACGTCCAGCGATTTGTCTTTGGTCAACAGACTTATACTGATGTGCTAAATCTACGTTGTGAGTCGTTTATTAAGCGCCAAGGTATCAAACTGTTTATTTGGTTTTATCACACTATTCTGAAAAAAGATCCTTTAGGCTTTATTCTCTCTTATATCAATATCGCCCGTGCAAAAGACGAGGTTATCTACCTTGATATCAATCGCTGGTTAAAAAAGAACAAAAAAATCATGAGCACTTTGCATAAAGTTCAAGTCAACTATGGCGAGCTTGAAGAAGAGCAAATGATTTTGAAAACTCAAATCAATTATCGTGATTTATTGGCTGCCAGCAGTAACGAAGATATTATCGGCGATGATGATGAGCCTGAGCTGATGCAAGGCCCTATTAACCCAATAGATGATGCGACCGAACCGAGTCAGGTATGAATCCCTCAGTATAAAAATGACGTTTTTTACTTATCAGAAAAGCGCTGACACTTAGAGACTATTTTTATCTTTTAGCGTCAGCGCTTTTTTATCAAGCAAATTTTCAATGACTTCTAAAGCGTGCCGTCATCAATCATGCAACTACCAATAATTTTCTACCGCAATATTTCCCTCGCCGCGACGATTCATCACCAAACCTAAAGTCTTGAGCGCTTCTTTGGTGTCTTCCACCATGTCTGGATTGCCACATAACATGACGTGCGTGCTATCAATATCTAAGGCAATCCCTGCGCGCTCTTGTAGCGTGCCATCCAGCAGCAGCTTGGGCAAACGCTCTGTCATTGCGCCTTCGACAGGTTCACGGGTAACGATGGGAATAAAGATTAGTTTTGCAGGATTGTCAACCAGAGAACCAAAGTCTTCTTGCAAGCTTTCAATCTTGTCGATATAGGCAAGCTCTTCTATCGAGCGCGCACTATAAGCCAAGATGATGTGCTCGTAATCTTCCCACGTCTGCAAATCTTGTAACATTGACAAAAATGGTGCCAAGCCCGTTCCAGTCGCGAGCAGCCATAAATCTTTTGGTAAAGGCTTTTGATAACGTGCTAACGTCAAAAAACCAAACGGCATAGTATTAAGCAGCAGCTCATCGCCCACTTCTAAATGCTGCAACTGCGACGTAAATGCACCATCGGGGATGACAATAGAGAAAAATTCTAATACTTCATCAAAAGGTGAAGAGACGATGGAATAAGCCCGAAAGATGTCTTCATTCAATGCAGCATCAGGTACATCGTTAACGGTGTCGCCTTGTTGCTGCTGGTAATATTTTAATTGACTGGGATTGACGCCCAAACGCACAAATTGACCCGCAGTAAACTTAAAGCTATCAGGACGGCTGACAGTGAAGCTAAATAGGTTTGGCGTCCACGTAGTCTTACTAAGCACGGTTACTGTCTGAATATTATCACTCATAAGAATTATCGACTCACTTTTTAGTAATCATTATTTTTATCAAGACTTTGAACGACACAAAATAAAAGATGCGCCAAGCTTATCATAAAGCTGGCGCATCTTGGGTTTCTGACCGTAATAACAGATAAGCAGCGGTATCAGCATACCCCTACTTACCCTTTTGCTATTTACCAAATACGTGCCAGACTTGCCCATTCAATCATGCTGTTTGGCAAGATACCAAAGAAGATAATCATCGCGGTCACCGCAATAACCATGATCCCGCCAGTACGCATCGCCCATTGGCTAGAAACGTCAAACTCAATGAACTGTTTCGGACGTTTAAAGAGGGTGAGCATCACACGTAAATAATAGAATAAGCCGATCGCACTACCCAAGATGATCATCGCTGCCAAGAACCAATTAGTTCCTTGTACCGCTGCCAATATCGCAAATAGCTTGGTAATAAAGCCAGCCGTCAAAGGAATACCCGCCAATGACAACATCATAATAGTCATAACCGCAGTCAATACGGGACGACGCCAGAATAGACCTTGATAATGGGTTAGCTCATCAGCTTCACCAGACAAGCGATAAGGGCTCGACATCAAGGTTACGACGCCAAAGGCACCGATAGAGGTCAAGGCATAAACCGCCATATACATACTAGAGATACTATCCGCTGCCGCGCCGATACTGACGATGACAATCAACACGTAACCCATATGAGCAATGGATGAATAACCCAATAGGCGTTTTAGGCTGGTTTGACGTACTGCCAATAAGTTACCGACTAAGATAGATAGAGTTGCCATGACCATGAGCAGCATCTGTACCGAGGGTAAGGCCAATAAAGACGTATCGATTAAGAAACGAACCGCTAAGCCCATCATAGCTACTTTTGATACCGATGCTAAAAAGGTAGCAATTGGTGCTGGAGCGCCTTCGTAAACATCTGGTGTCCACATATGAAACGGCGCAGCAGAGAGTTTGAAGGCGATACCGAACATCATCATCGCCGCACCAAGTATCAGAAGTGGCGACTCAAAAACATCACCCAATACCATACTGATTGGCTTAAAGGCGAGCGAGCCTACTTCGGCATAGATAAATGCCATACCCATGAGCAATGTCGCCGATGCCGTCGCTGACAGCACCAAGTATTTCAGCCCAGACTCTAGCGAGCGGTTGCGCATATAGGTATATGACAGCATACCGTATAGCGGTATAGACAGCATCTCTAAGCTCATAAAGAATGACGCTAAATGCTGAGCACTGACCATCAGTAAAGCACCAATCGTCGATAGCAACATGAGCAAATACAGCTCTTCTTTATTATCCTTGAGATTTGCCAAATACGCATAAGAGAGCGTACAACAAGCCAATGCACAGATAAAAATAATCACCATATTAAACTGAGCAAAGTTATCAATAACGAATAACTGCTCAGCGTTTGGTATGAGAGTACCGCTATTCACAATCCCTGTCATTTGCCCAATGAGGGTAAACAGACCAATATTTAAGCCGACGACCGTCATCGTACCAGTCACCATATGTGAGCGTTTAATTGCGATGGCAATCATGACCACCAATACCGTAATAACGACGGCAATGATTGGCGCATAAGGCAATAACCCCATCAAATCATTCATCGTAATATCATTCATGACTTAACGTGCCTCCATTGCATCAAGCAGTTGCGACGCATCTACTTGTGTGACTTGACTGTATATATAAGCGTTATTGATCCACTGCATCGCATGACTTGAGGTATCAAGGAACGGCTGTGGATATAGACCAAGCCATACCAAGCCTGCAGCGAGCATCAATAACAATGACAACTCACGCTTACCCAAATCTTTTAATGGACGCGTAGGCAAACCATGTGCTTTGGTTTCTTGCATGGCGACTGCTTCGATGTTGTTTTTGCCAAATAATGCACGGTGAATCAAAATAAGCGAGTATAGCCCTGCTAGTACCAGACTGAATGTTGCAAAGACCACAAATACTGGATACTGAGCAAAAGCACCAAATAAAATCATGAACTCGCCAATGAAGTTACCTGTCCCCGGAATACCGAGCAATGCCGCACAGAAGAACATCAGTATCGGTGCGTAGTAACGGAACTGACCCCACATACCACCCATCAAGGTTAGATCGCGCGTATGTAGACGCTCATATAACTGTCCTGCCATGATGAATAGCGCTGCTGAGCTTAAGCCATGCGCTAACATCTGAATCATCAGACCTTGCAAGCTGAGTAAGGTTCCAGCATAAATTGCCAATACGACAAAGCCCATGTGCGAGATACTGGTATAAGCGAGCAAACGCTTCATATCGGTCTGCATAAAGGCGAGCCATGCACCATAGAAGATACCAATCGTACCCAAGGTCATCGCAATCGGCGCAAAATCTTGTGATGCTGCTGGAAATAATGGCAAGACGAAGCGAATCAAACCATAAGCAGCCGTCTTAATGAGCACCCCTGCCAAATCCACCGAACCTGCCGTTGGTGCTTGCGCATGCGCATCTGGCAACCAGCCATGGAACGGAATAATCGGCAACTTAACCGCAAAGCCAATAAAGAAGCACAGCATGATCGGATATTCCCAGCCACCAAGTGACGTACCGAGCAAATCATTATAATTAAAGCTCACCACCCCTTTTTGAGCGTAGCTGATAATGACCAATATCAAAATACCGACCAGCATAATAAGCCCAGACGCTTGGGTATAAATAAAGAACTTAGTCGCTGCGTATTCCTTGGTTTTGCCAACCACATCATGACCCCAAATAGCGATCAAGAAGTAGATAGGAACCAGCATCATCTCCCAAAAGAAGAAGAACAAGAACAGATCAATGGCTAAGAACACACCAATGACGCCGCCCAAACTCCACAAAAGGTTGAGATGGAAAAAGCCGACTCGACGCTGAATCTCATTCCACGAACAAGCTACTGCGGCAATACCGAGCAATCCTGTCAACGCCACCATCATCAGTGACAAGCCATCCATCGCTAAATGGAAGCTAATACCAAAGCTCGGTATCCATGGCACACTAAATTCAGCGACCCAAGGCACAGCAGCGTCTGGCGCAATCACTTGCTTACTCATGCCACTAAAGTCGCCGTATTGCCACATCACTAGCGACAATACAAAGGTCAACGTCATACCGATTAGAGCAATCCAGCGCGGCAGACGTTTATTAAAGCGCTCGACCAACCAACATAGCAATCCCGCAATAAAGGGAATTGCAATTAATGCTGGTAGCATCCACGTTTGTTGTAACTCAATCATCTTATACCACCGTCATCATTACCAGCACTAGTAATACAGCCATGCCCAAGCCAAAGCTTGCAGCGTAACCTCGAAGTGACCCAGTTTGCGTCGCAGACAATACCTTATTACCAGCAGATGCCAGCTTAGGCAAGACGAGCCACGCTTTATCGATAGGGTCGGCTTTAAATAAGTGGCCGATGAACAAAAAGGGTTTTACAAAAATTACATCGTATAGCGCATCAAAACCTAGACCATGATAACACCAGTGATATAGCGCCCCACCAACACGTGAGCGCTTAAAGCGGGTGAGCATGCGACCTTTATCCACCACATATAATAGCGCCGCTATTATTAGACCAGCCAGCATCGCACCCATGGCGATAAACTCAGCCGTATGCTTACCATGCGCTTGACCAGCGACTTCCAATAAATGCCCAACACTCTCTGGCAAGACGCCTTGTAATGGCGGAGTGATAAATGCACCCACTGCCGTTGATAATACGAGCAACACACTAAGTGGCAGCCAATACGACACACCAGATAACTTATGCGCGTGCGTTTTCTCTTCACCAAAGAAGATAATCCAAATCATACGGAAAGTATAAAGTGCGGTTAAAAATGCGCCGAATACGCCCATATAGAATAAAACCATGTGACCGGTTGCATAACTTTCCCAAAGAATCGCTTCTTTAGAATAAAAGCCAACGGTAACCCAAGGTATCGCTGCCAATGCACCGCCACCGACGATATAACACCAGAATACCAACGGTATCTTTTTACGTAGACCGCCCATCTTAAAGATGTTTTGCTCATGGTGTACCGCAAGGATGACTGCACCTGATGATAAGAATAACAGGGCTTTAAAGAAAGCATGAGTCATCAAATGAAAGATTGCGCCTTGCCAAGCACCAACGCCGAGTGCTAAAAACATATAGCCAATTTGGCTCATGGTTGAGTAAGCAAGAATACGTTTGATGTCGGTTTGTGCCAGTGCACAGAATCCAGCAACGACCAACGTCAACGCCCCTACGCCGCCGACCCAATATAATAAAATACCAGGGGTCAGCTCAAACAATGGATGTAGACGAGCGATTAAATAAACACCTGCCGTGACCATCGTTGCCGCGTGAATAAGCGCTGATACTGGCGTCGGACCTGCCATCGCATCAGCCAGCCATGTATGTAATGGCAGTTGGGCTGATTTACCCATCGCGCCGCCAACCAACATCATGGTGGTCAACATCATCGTTGGATTGTTGATATCGAATACTTCTGGTGCACGAGTAATAATTTCTTGAATATTAAGCGTACCGAATTCACGGAATAATAAAAACAGACCGAAGGCTAAGAATACATCACCCACGCGCGTCACCGTAAAGGCTTTCATCGCTGCAAGACCATTGGCGCGGTCATGGTAATAAAAACCAATTAGCAAGTACGAACAGATACCAACGCCTTCCCAGCCAAGATAAAGCAAGAACAAGTTATCTGCTAATACTAGCAATAGCATACTGGCAACGAACAAGTTCATATAGCTGAAGAAGCGGGCAAAGCCAGTGTCGCCTTTCATATACCAAGCGGCAAAGAGATGGATTAAAAAGCCGATCCCAGTGATGACACCCGTCATCGTCAGTGCCAAACCATCAAAGCTCAGACCGAAACTTGGGGCAAAATCTCCGACTTGGAACCATGTCCACAGCGGAATCTCTATGACTGTTCCTGCTGGATTATTGGTTAAAAAAGTATAACTAACGATTAGCGTGCATAGTGCTGATAACAGCATACTACCGACACCGACAATCGCTGCCACCTGCTCTGTTAGCTTATCGCGCATAAAGGCTAAAATCAAAAAGCCAACGAGCGGGAATATAAAGGTTAATGGTAATAAACTCATGACATCATCCTTTCATCTCATTGGCGCTGTCGACATCGAGATGCCCACGCTGATGATAAAACCGCAATAATATTGCCAAACCAATGGCGGCCTCTGCTGCTGCCAAGGTCAAAATAAAGATAAACATAATCTGTCCATCTGGATCAACCCAACGACTACCTGCCACCACAAATGCTAATGCTGTTGCATTCATCATGATCTCAAGGCTCATTAGCATAAATAGGAAGTTACGTCGTACCATGACGCCGCACAGACCAATGGCAAATAAGATACCTGCCAAAATCAGTCCATGGCTCATGGGTATCATGCCCAGTACATTCTGCGCCTCAGCAACTGGCTGTACTAAGCCTGCTACCTCGTGGGCAAACGGCACGTTTGACACATCTTGTGCCACGCTCGCTGCTAGTACCATTAGTCTGACTCCTTGCGCGTGACTTTATTCACACCCAGCTGCGTACCTACATTCATACTTACATAGTCATGCGGGTCAACATCTTTATATTCGTAAGATTCTGCCATTTTCGCCGCGTCAGCATCTATCGGCATGCCGTGATCATCGTAGTGTTTGATACTTGCGACATTAGCATTAGATCCTTGACTACCATTACTGTGGTTTGCATTAACAGTAACCTCATCAGCGATAGACTCTTTACCCAAATGATAAGCGGCGACTAAGGCTGCCAATAGTAGCAATGCAGCCACTTCTATCAACATCACATATTTAGTAAATAGCACCGTACCGACTGCTTTGGCAGATATTGTCGAGCCACCAATCATTGCCGCTTCGTCATGACCCATACCAATCATCGCATACAGCACAACCGCGATAATAATCGTTAACCCTGTCGGTAGCGCCCAAGTGCCCGCATCAAGCCAGCGCTCTTCACGCTCATCATTGCTCATGCCTAAATTAAGCATCATAATAACAAAGACAAATAGCACCATAATGGCGCCGGCATAGACGACAATCTCTAACGCACCAGCAAATGGCGCGCCTAGGACGAAAAATATCCCTGCGATTGCCAGTAATGACACAATCATCGATAAGATAGCATGCACTGGATTGGCCTGAGTCACGACGCGCAGACTGGCAAATATGGCCACTGCTGCAAGCGAATAAAACCCCGCCAGTTCAGGATGGTTCAAAATATTCATCATGGTAGCAAGCTCCTTAGATCAATCGGTGCAGCTTCGTTTTGTGCTGCGCCTTTTGGTTTGTCCGCTACCGCCATACCCGTCACACGATAATAGTTATAATCAGGATATTTACCCGGCCCTGAAATGAGCAAATGCTCTTTTTCGTAGACCAAGTCTTGGCGCTTATATTCACCCAACTCAAAGTCAGGCGTCATTTGAATGGCTGTCGTTGGACACGCCTCTTCACACAAGCCACAAAAAATACAGCGCGAAAAGTTAATTCGAAAAAACTCTGGATACCAACGACCGTCTTCACGTTCCGCTTTTTGTAAGGAGATACACCCTACCGGGCATGCCACCGCACACAAGTTACAAGCCACACAGCGCTCGTCTCCATCAGGGTCACGCGTTAGAACAATACGTCCACGAAAACGCGGCGGCACAGGTACCGGCACCTCAGGATAAAGGATGGTGTCACGCGGTCTGAGCGCATGACTATTGACCATCCACATGCTGCGGACAATGGTAAATAGTCCAATGACGGTCTTTTTTATGGTAGTAAACATGGGATTATTATCCTTATCAGCTTTACCCTAGTTCATCAATGATGGCTAGTGATGGCTACTAGTAATGATTACAACGTTGGGGAAAAGATCAAAATGACCGCAGCAGTAACCAACAGATTAATCAGCGTTACTGGCAGACAAACTTTCCAGCCAAAGTTCATCACTTGATCATAACGCGGACGCATGAGTGAGCCTCGAGCCAAAATAAACATGGTCATAAAGAACAGCGTTTTAATCATGAACCAAAAAGCTGGTGGAATAAATGGAATATCTAAATTAAAAGGTGCAAGCCAACCACCAAAGAATAAGCACGTCATCAAGGCAGAAATCAGTACAACGTTGACATATTCGCCAATAAAGAACATACCGAACTTCATGCCAGAATATTCGACATGATAGCCTTCAGCCAGCTCTTGCTCTGCTTCTGGCTGATCAAATGGATGTCTATGGGTAACGGCAACACCAGCAACGACAAAGGTCAAAAAGCCAAAAAACTGCGGAATGATATACCAGCCGTCGATTTGCGCCTCAACAATGGCGCGCAAGTTAAATGAGCCTGTCAATGCGACTACGCCCATCAGTGATAAGCCCAAGAAGACTTCATAACTGATCGTTTGTGCAGCAGAGCGCAAACCACCCAGTAGCGAGAATTTATTGGCAGACGCCCAACCACCGAACATCACTGCATAAACGGCAATACCTGCCATCGCAAAGAAGAACAGAATACCGATATCCCAGTCAGCAACACCAAGCGTTGGCGAAATAGGAATAATGGCAAATGAGGCCAGTGCAGTGAACATCGCGACCGCAGGTGCCAACGTAAACATAAACTTATCGGTAAAGTTTGGCGTCCAATCTTCTTTAAAGAAGATTTTGAGCATATCCGCGACTAGCTGCAACGAACCAAAGGGTCCGACGCGGTTTGGACCGTAACGATCCTGCCATAAAGCTAGCATGCGGCGCTCATAGACAATCATCATAGCGGCAACCATAACCACGACCAAGAAGATGACTAGTGATTGCCCGACCATAAATAAAATGGACCAAGCATCAAAGCTCATGCTACCAGCCAAGAAGCTTGGCACATCAGGGATAATACGGGTAACTTGCATATTACACCTCCTGTGTGGTGGTCGGTGCTGTGTTCATTTGCGCAGCATCGTTATTGTTCATCATATCGTTAGCCATGCTACCCATCATCGTCACTGGTGCATCCACTTTGCGAACCGACGCTGGCATTGATGGATGAATGATACTCACCTGCCCAACTGGGTAACCGATACAGCCTTCTGCTAAATAACCGACAATCTGTACTGGCAAGGTGATTTGTTGCTTATCGATTTCAATCGCTAAGTAATCGCCATTAGCGATGTTCCAGTCCTTAGCATCATCCATCCCGATACGCCATGCAGCAACAGGCAGTTGCTCCGCAACCACTGGGCTACGTGACGCCATCATAGAGCTGGCATAGATATTATGGATAGGCACCAGTTTGGCTTGTCCTTCCTGCATATCCGTTGTCGTCGCAGACATGGCATCTGGTGCAACATATTGACGTGTTTCTAAACGTGCTAGCTGATCGAACATGCGCACACCTGGGTCGCCATTTTTTAGATGACCACCGACCTTGTCTTGGTATTTATTCCACGCTTGTGGTGAGTTCCAACCTGCCGCATTGGCAAAAGGAATCATCGAGCTTGGGGTTTCTTTACCACTATAACCTTCCATTGAGAAAGTCAAACCGGTGTCTAAATCTTTTGGTTGCATCGGCTCATGTACGGATATCGGCGCACGCATGGCGGTACGGCCTGAATAACGACGCGGCTGACGAGCAATTTTAAGACCCGTCATACGGTAATCGGCATCAGGTGCAGCGCCTTTAATCCCAGCAAGCTTAGGGTGCGTTACGATCAATGCATTGATGACGTCATCTAGCTGCGTCCAATCAACATCACGACCTTCGATGCTGCTATGCACTGCATGTAACCAGCGCCAGCCTTCTTTAATACTGCTCATCGGATGATAGTATTCGTTGTCGTAAACTTGGAAGAAGCGCTGTGCACGACCTTCAGCCGATATCAGCGTACCGTCTGCTTCTGCAAAACTAGCCGCAGGTAATACAATATCGACATCTTTGTGCCAATCAAGTAGCTGATGATCCAGTGCAATGACAGTTTTATCAGATAATAGCTGCGTCAATTTATTGGCATCGATGGCATCAGTCAGCTGATTTTCAGCGACGATGACCACATCAAAATCAGTCGCCAGTAATTCTTCGACTGATTGACCGCCAAGCATGCAAACACCCATGCTATTGGCATCGGTAACTGTTAAGTAGATACCTGCTTGTGCCTGATATTTACTGTTTACTTCTTTCAGCTCAAGTTTTTTAGCAGGAGCGCGTTCTACATTGTCTTGCGTTTCTGTATCAACACCGGTTTCAGGTTTGTTTGGTTTAGCGGATAGCTCTTTATCTTCTATTTGCGCTTGCTCATCACGGACTTGAGCATTATACGTGTCCACTTGCTGCTGTTCAGTCGCTTTAATGGCTGAGCGTTTTTGGGTCAATGCTTGAGTAATCTGCGCCGCTGCTTCAATCAAAGCCGTAGAGGATAAACTGCTACCCGAGATAACCAATGGCTTATCCGCTTGAATCAAGTCATAAGCGATTTGCTTCGCTAATGCTTGCATACCGTCAGTCTCAGTACTGGCATTAGTACTAGTAGCAGTATCGACATCTTGATCAGCCGCTTGTGGGTCTGTTATTTCTGCTAAATCATCAGCGAAGTTAGCAATCTCATCAGCGACTTTAAAGCCAAGCTTAGTGATGTCTTCAGGCGTTGCTACCACACTGACTTTACTGATGTCTTCTAGCTTAGTTTGCACCACGTCGATGACATAAACTGGGCTTAACGCATCTTGAGCAATACGTTTAACCGGTTCTGCAAGCCAAGACTGCGTTTGCAATGCCGCTGCCATTTTCAGGCCTTCATTTTTTGCCGCTTGGCGTACTGACAGCGCGACACGTGATGAGGTTTGAGTGATATCTTCACCCAATACCAATACCGCATCATAGCTTTCGATATCAGTCATGCTTGGGTTATAAATGCCATCAGTACTCAATACTTCGATGCATTTATTAACCAATGCTTGCTGCTGATGATTGAGACCTGTTGAAAACTTATCAAAGCCAACCAGATTTTTTAGTGCAAAGTTGGTTTCTAAACTGGCACGCGGTGAGCCAATACCGATGACTTTTTTGTCTTTGATACGCTTAATAGTTTCATCGAGTGCGTAGTCAATATTGATTTTGACATGCTTATCGTTGATACGCTCAAGCGCTTGCGTTGGGCGATCGTCACGATTGACATAGCCATAACCAAAGCGGCCACGATCACATAAGAAATAGCGGTTTACTTCACCGTTATAGCGGTTTTCAATACGGCGTAATTCACCATAACGCTCACCCGGTGAGATGTTACAACCTGCTGAGCAACCATGACAGATGCTTGGCGCATACTGCATGTCCCATTTACGGTTGTAGCGCTCAGAGTGCGTTTTATCGGTAAAGACACCCGTTGGGCATACTTCCGTTAAGTTGCCTGAGAATTCGCTTTCGAACTGACCATCTTTGTCACGGCCAAAATAAACACGGTTGTTTGAGCCATAAACACCCAAATCTTCGCCGCCTGCATAGTCTTTATAAAAACGGACACAGCGATAGCAAGCGATACAGCGGTTCATCTCATGCGCGATGAATGGGCCAAGCTCTTGGTTATGATGCGTGCGTTTGGTAAAGCGATAACGACGACGGCTATGACCTGACATATACGTCATGTCTTGCAAATGGCAATGTCCGCCCTCTTCACAGGTTGGACAATCATGTGGATGGTTGGTCATCAGTAGCTCAACCATCGACTTGCGAAACGCTTTGGCTTCATCGTCAGTGACAGAGATATACATGTCATCGCCCGGAGCGACCATACATGACATCACAAGACGGCCGCGACCTGCTTCCATGTCTTCTTTATTTTGGAATTGCTTGACCGCGCACTGACGGCACGACCCTACTGAGCCAAGGGCTGGGTGATAACAAAAATACGGCACATCAATGCCGAGTGATAAGCAGGCTTGTAGCAAGTTATCTGCGCTATCTACTTCGACAGTGGTTCCATCAATATGTATGACTGCCATGCCGCTCTCCTTATTTCACTTCTGGCTGTTGATTGGCTGCCGCATCAATGACATCGACACCAACCGCCTGCGCGATTTTTTGATCAAACTCTGGACGGAAATATTTAATCGCACTCATCAGTGGTTCCATCGCACCTGGCGCATGTGCACAGAAAGTTTTACCAATCCATAAGTCACGCGTGAGGCCTTCTAGTTTTTCGACATCGCCGACTTGCCCTTCACCATCATTGATAGCGGTAAGCAATTTGACACCCCAAGGCAGACCGTCACGGCATGGCGTACACCAACCGCAGGATTCGCGTTGGAAGAAAATCTCGAGATTACGAACGAGTGGCACCATATCTTGTGCTTCATCAACGACCATAATTAGCCCAGTACCCATACGGCTACCTGCTTTTTGAATGGTGTCAAAATCCACCACCACATCTAAATGCTCAGTGGTTAAAAAGTCAGTAGAGGCACCGCCCGGTAGCCAAGCTTTGAGGGTTTTACCATCTTGCATACCACCCGCTAAATCTTCAATGATTTCGCGTGCCGTATAACCAAACGGTAACTCCCACAGACCTGGGTCATTGACTAAACCTGAGCAGCCAAACAGTTTGGTACCCGGTGTCTGGCTCTTGCCTTTGATGTTAGATAATGACTGATACCATTCAACACCATGGTTTAGGATGGCTGGCATGTTACACAAGGTTTCAACGTTGTTGACGACGGTTGGACGACCCCATGCACCAGAAATTTGCGGGAAAGGTGGCTTGGTACGTGGATTAGCACGGCGACCTTCTAAGCAATTAATCAATGCGGTTTCTTCACCGCAAATATAACGTCCAGCGCCAGTATGCACATGCAGATTAAAACTAAAATCTGAGCCTAGAATGTTCTTGCCCATGAGATTGTTAGCCAAGCATTCTTCGATGGCAGTGACCAGACGCTGGGCGGCTAAGATATATTCACCACGGATAAAGATATAACCGTCAGTCGCACCAATCGCATGTGCGGTAATCAACATACCTTCAATCAGCTGAAACGGTAGACGCTCCATCAATAGACGATCTTTAAAGGTACCCGGCTCCATTTCATCAGCATTACAGATGAGATAACGAGGTAAACCATCTGGTGGTGACATGAATGTCCACTTCAAACCAGCATTAAAACCTGCACCGCCGCGACCTCTGACGTTGGCAGCTTTGATCATATTCCCGACTTCTTTAGGCGATTGACTCAAAGCTTGCTTTAAGCCATCAAAGCCTTTTAACGACTCATAGGTGGTCAAATCTAGTACGGCATCATGATGTGCTAGACGCCATGTTAACGGTTTGGTTTCGCTAGTCGCTGTGGCTTTATCACCATAAATTGGAATGCTCTGCTCATTGAGCTGGCTAGGTGCTTTGCCTTGACTACGTTGAGCAATCTGCTCTGAAAGCGTTAATCTCATGCGTATAGCTCCAATAATTGCGTGACTTCTTCGGGCTGTACTGGACCATAGGTGTCTTCGTCAATCAACACAGCAGGGCCTTTGTCACAGTTACCTAAGCAGCAAATTGGCAATAGCGTAAAGCGACCATCAGCCGTCGTCTGACCATACTCAATACCCAGCTGCGATCTGATCTCAGCAGACAAGGCTTCATAGCCTGTCAAGAAACAAGCCACTGAATCACAAATAAGGATGACGTGGCGACCGACAGGCTGACGATAAATACGGTTAAAGAAAGTGGCGACTCCGTCCATATCTGACATCGGAATGTCTAGAATATTGGCAATGGCATTCACTTGTGCGTCATCGACCCAGCCGTTGCGCTTTTGCACAATCTTTAGCGCATCGAGCGAAGCAGCACGCGCTTGTGGGTAATGGTGCATAAACTCATGAATAGCCGCAATTTCCTCGCTAGTGAGGATGCTTGCCACATCTACTTTTGGCATTTTGTCGGAAACAATTTTCATAGTCTTCTATCTGTCCTCACTCATCACGCTTTATCAGCTAATAACGACAGTCTTATGAGTGTCGCTACATGGCAAGATATCAGCATTTTGGTGTGCCATTTGGCAATGATATATTGATAAACGTATTTCTTTAATAACGATAATTTTCTGATCAAAGCATTAGACTAAAGTATTAGCGATCACGGTACTAACGATCACAGTCGGCCATTACGATATCAATCGATGCCAAATACATGATGGCATCAGAAACGAGCGAACCATTAATCACCGATGGCATCTGCTGTAAATGTGCAAACGTCGGCGTACGGATACGGGTACGATAGCTCATCGTCGCCTTATCTGAGGTGATGTAATAGCTGTTCAAACCTTTGGTCGCTTCTACAATTGTCGTACACTCGCCCGCTGGCATCACAGGACCCCAAGATACTGAGATAAAGTGATTAATCAAGGTTTCAATATCGTTTAAGGTACGGTCTTTTGGCGGTGGTACAGCGAGTGGATGATCGGCTTTATAAGGGCCTTGTGGCATATTGTCCATACACTGGCGAATGATACGTAACGACTGACGCATCTCTTCGACCTTGACCATACAGCGATCATAAGCGTCACCGTTGTAACCCACTGGCACTTCAAAATCGTAATTCTCATAGCCCATGTATGGACGCGCTTTACGCAGATCAAAATCAACGCCTGTCGCTCGCAGACCAGCGCCCGTCACGCCCCAAGCAAGTGCTTGCTTAGCATTATACTGCGCAACACCTTGGGTACGACCTTTGAGCACGCTATTTTGCAATGCCGCTTTGACATATTCGTCCAAGCGTTTTGGCATCCAATCCAAGAATTCGCGAACCAGACGCTGCCAGCCACGTGGCAGATCAGCAGCCGTACCGCCGATACGGAACCAAGCAGGATGCATACGATAGCCAGTCACGGCTTCGATGACGTCATAGGCTTTTTGGCGATCGGTAAACATATAGAATACCGGGGTCATGCCGCCCGCATCCTGAATAAACGTACCAACAAACAGTAAGTTATTGGTAATACGAAAAAACTCGCTCATCATCACGCGAATGGTTTCAGCGCGCGGTGGAATCGTAATTCCAGCAAGCTTTTCAACCGACATGATGTACGGCAGCTCATTCATCACGCCACCGAGGTAATCGATACGGTCGGTATAAGGAATAAATGAATGCCAAGTTTGACGCTCAGCCATCTTCTCTGCGCCGCGATGGTGATAGCCGATATCAGGGATACAATCGACGACTTCTTCACCATCAAGCTGTAGTACTAAACGGAATGCACCGTGAGCAGAAGGATGGTTAGGACCGATGTTCAAGAACATAAAGTCTTCATCACGACCTGAACGCTTCATGCCCCACTCTTCTGGGACAAAACGCAAGTTTTCTTGCTCGTATTGCTGCTTGGCAGTGTTCAAGAAGTACGGGGTAAATTCCGTTGCACGCGCATGATACTCTTTACGCAGTGGATGACCTTCCCAGTATTTTGGTAATAGAATACGGGTCAAATGCGGATGACCGGTAAAGACAATACCGAACATGTCCCACACTTCACGCTCGTACCAGTTGGCATTTGGCCAAATCTGCGTAGCGCTCGGTACATTGACATCGTCTTCACTCAGCGCGACTTTAATACGCACATCACTATTACGCTCAAGCGACATTAGGTGATAAAACACTGTAAAGTCACTGTCAGGCAACCCTTGGCGATGCTGACGCAGACGCTCATCTATCGCTGACAAGTCAAATAGCATGACGTATGGCTGGGGTAATTTACGCAGGTATAGAAGAATATCCAGCAAATCAGCACGTGCCACCCAAACCGTTGGAATCTCATCCACAGTGTGCTGCACGACAAACTTACCGGCATACTTCTGCTCCAGCTCGGTGATAACCGCTGGAACAGGCTTAATGTTAGGATCTATGTTTTCGACTACCGTGACCATGAATGATGTATTCCTTCATTAATCATCATTGAGCTATGTTGAGCCTAACCGAGCTACATTAATCATAACTGAACCATGTTAATCATAACTGAACTACGCTAAACATAAGCGAACTACGATGAATATATGCGTACTGAGCACTTTTACGGATTGTGTATGATTGAGCCAAACTAAAACATGATATAGCCAAATAATTTATGCCTAAATGCTGTTTATCACATGCAGTTTGGCTACAGGCTCGCTGATTAAATACTGTCTGGGCTACGCAAGTTTTTCACAGCGATACGATCTGCTTGCTTACGGTCACGCTCAGGCGTCATTTGTGGCTGATAAATACCCTGATCATTGACATGAATACCTAGCGGGCGACGCTCTTTAGTAATCGACTCTTGCAGCAACATCAAGCCTTGGATCAACGCTTCTGGACGCGGCGGACAACCGGGCACATAGACATCAACAGGGATAATTTTATCCACGCCTTGCACGACCGAATAGATATCATACATACCGCCAGAGTTGGCACAGGCGCCCATCGAGATAACCCATTTTGGCTCAAGCATTTGCTCATACAGGCGCTGAATAACCGGTGCCATTTTGACAAAACAAGTACCAGCAACGATCATCACATCCGCCTGACGGGGCGACGCGCGAATGACTTCGGCACCAAAACGTGACAAATCATGAACGGCGGTTAGGGTGGTGGCATATTCGACATAACAGCAAGAGGTACCAAAGTTAAATGGCCAAAGTGAGTGCTTGCGCCCCCAGTTTGCTGTTGAATGGACGAGGTCTTCGAGACGACCCATAAAGACGTTTTTATTCACTTCGTCTTCGATTGGATCATTGACCGTTTGACTGGTCTGTGCAGGATAGACATCTGCATCAGGGTTGGCTTTTGTTAATGTGTATTTCATAACATACAACCTTTATATTAGGCGAAGCGCAGCAATCATCTTGCTTTCACTATCGCCTTAACTTCTATTATTAATAAGCGACCATTTTGCAGTAACGTGCCACAAGACCGTCAAAAGCAATTAGCGTTTGACTTTGTCTTGTTGCGCAGATGTAGCAAAATCCATGGAAGTCACATTACCAGTAGTATTAATATGATCGATATTTTGCAAGTGACGACGGTTGGTCTCGATATTGTTCGAGACATTAATCTGCCCTGAAGACTGGGCTGGTATCTTGCCAGTTGGATCGACCATCAGCTCATCGACGCCATCAAACTGCGTAATATCTGCCAAATTAAAACCTGCTGGAGCTGCATATAGACGTGGTTGCTTGCGGCGCTTGTCCGATGGTGCCCAATTCATCGCACCCAGACTGAGCTCGTATACCAAGCCTATAATCAAGATGGTAATGAATATCGCGGCAGCGGCAAAGCCCAGCCAGCCTGCTTCACGTACTGAAACAGCATAAGCGTACAAATATAGTGCTTCTAAATCAAAGATAACGAAGAAGATTGCCACCAAATAGAATTTGGCAGACAAACGAATACGGGCGTTGCCAGCTCCGACAACACCCGCTTCAAATACTTCTTCTTTTTGTGAGCCCTGAGAGCGACCGCCAAGCAAACGCGGCACAACCAGCATAAAGACCACTAGCCCAATGGCGGCTAAGATAAAAGCAATGGCTGACCAATTAAAAGCAGACATGATAATACGTGCTCCTCACCCAATCGAGTGTCAAGCGCAGCGCGCATACTCACAAACTATAGAGTGGTAATAGCGACTGGCATAACGCAGACGAAAACACAAAGTAACTGCCATTGGGTCTTAATAACTCAATGGCTCATATAGATACTGTGCTGGTAATAACCAATTATCAAGCTTATTGACGACGATGTCAGACATGACCAACTATAGATACTCCGATGTATAACGGAGAAAGGCTGGTCGCCTAACGCATCTTCTAACAACGTAAGATCAACGTATTAAATCAATATCATATTCGATAGTTTATTTAATTGATTTAATAGCTCATTACACGTGGTCAACAATGACGAGACAACTGGCATAAATTATTTACGTACTATACGCATATCAGTGCCTAAAAGCTAGTTTTTAACTGTATTGAACGGTCACTTTATAGGTGAAAGAAACATGTTTTTTTTGCCATGAATTATGATATAGACGTTACCTTATATTAAGCCCAAATCCACATTTTTGAATGGACGCTAGTATATATAGTATAAGTCACGAAAAATTAACGCTTTTTTACTGGGTGCCGATCCTTGAACTCCTCCCCAATGTGACAGTTTTTGCTTTATAATAACCCGCCTAATTGCATGGTAGTATCAGCGGCTGTTTTAACGATGGCTCTCTTGATTAATTGTCACAAAATATTAATGGTCATGAGCGTGATTAGCGGATAGGTTGATTAACCTTATCGACGCTATGTTTTGATATTGAGATGATGCAACCAACTATAATGCTATGTTGCCATTTTGCGCTATCGATCTGCCTCATACGTGCTGTTTTTATCTCACTGAGCAACGCTTGATATCAACACTCGCCTTTTTTGCTTTCTTTTTGCTTTTGTCTTACAGGTCACCTTATGAGTCAACTTAATCCCAAACAACAAGAAGCGATGCTCTACGTATCCGGTCCATTGCTTGTGCTAGCAGGTGCCGGCTCCGGTAAGACATCGGTGATTACCCGCAAGATTGCCTATCTAATCGAAGAATGCAACATGCCAGCCGAGCGTATCACCGCGGTGACCTTTACCAATAAAGCGGCGCGCGAGATGAAAGCCCGTGTCAGTAAATTGCTGCCGAGTGAAAAAACTCGCGGGCTGACGGTGTCTACCTTTCACCAATTTGGGCTACAGTTTTTGCGCTATGAGCTGATTCATACACCACTCAAGGGTAACTTCTCCATCATGGACAGTGACGACAGTAAGCGTTTGCTGATGGAGCTGATGATGCGTGATAATTTAAGCGGCGCTGAAAGTCGTGAATTGGTCGGCAAAGCCATTAAAATGATTTCTGACTGGAAAAACGATCTGATTGAACCGGATAAGGCGATGGAAACCTTAGACGATCCAGAAGACATGATTTTTGCGACCCTCTATGCCTTATATGAGCGCAATTTGCGTGCTTATAACGCCGTTGATTTCGATGATTTGATTGTCCTGCCGACCAAGATATTACGTGAAAACAGAGAGCTGCGCGATAAATGGCAAAACCGTATTCGTTACTTACTCGTCGATGAATATCAAGATACCAACACCGCCCAGTATGAGATGATTAAATACTTAGTCGGACCGCAAGGGCGTTTTACCGTCGTTGGCGATGACGATCAATCTATCTATGCGTGGCGCGGTGCAAAACCGGAAAACATGGCGCTACTCAAAGAAGATTTCCCAAAACTCAAAATCGTCATGCTTGAGCAAAACTATCGCTCGACCACGCGTATTTTGACCTCTGCCAACGCTGTTATTACCAATAACGAGCATTTATTTGAAAAGAAACTCTGGTCAGATAAAGGTCAAGGCGAAAAAATTCGCATTATTAACTGTCGTAATGACGACGATGAATCTGAGCGCGTGGCAAAAGAAATCGTCACCCATAAACTGCGTTTTGGTAATGAATGGGAACAATACGCCGTTCTTTATCGCAGTAACTTTCAGGCGCGCATGCTTGAAGCGCAATTGCGTCAGCTGCAAGTGCCGTATAAATTATCGGGCGGTCAGTCGTTTTTTGCCCGTAGCGAAATCAAAGATATCATGGGTTATCTGCGTTTGATTTTAAACCCCGAAGACGACAGCGCGTTTTTACGTATTATCAATACGCCCAAGCGCGGCATGGGCCCTGCTACTCTTGAAAAGCTTGGTCTATTTTCGCAAGAGCATAGCATTTCGCTACTCGCCTCTTGTACCCACGCTGGACTTGCTCATGTGTTGCCGTCAAAAGCCTATGGTACCTTAAAAGAGTTTGGCGATTTCATCGAGCATTATACGCGTGAGCTCGATCAGCACCCCGACCCCGTGCCTATCGTCCGTCAAATGATTGACGAAACCGGCTATATCGACTTTGTCCGTAGCGACGCCAAAACACCGCAACAAGAAAAAAATCGTATCGATAATATCGACATGCTTTATACCAGTATTCAGTCATTGATTAATCGCGCTGAAGAAGACGAAGACCGTACGATTGATACCATCATTCGCAAATTGGTCTTGCTTGATATGCTCGAGCAGCAGCAAGAAGAAGAAAATACCAATAAAGTGAACCTGATGACCTTACATGCGGCAAAAGGCTTGGAATTTGATTTTGTCTATATCATGGGACTTGAGGAAGAAATGCTACCACACCGCAACTCTATCCTTAGTGAAACCATTGAGGAAGAAAGGCGTTTAATGTACGTGGGTATTACCCGCGCTCGCCGTGAGCTGACGTTGACGCTTGCGACCCAGCGCCGTGCAGGCGGGCAAATGCGCGTGACCTCTGAATCGCGTTTTTTGGATGAATTGCCAGAAGATCATATCGACTGGCCAGCGAAGGCAAAAAAGAAAAAAGCCAGCAAAGACCCTGAAAAAGTCGCTGATGAATACTTGGCCAATATTCGTGCTTTACTAGGTAATCGTTAAGTTTAGAACTTAAGCGATACCCTGTTTACCGCTCTTTACATGAGCGGTAAACTCAATTTTTATACGAATATCTTTTAAAAATTTGGAACCTTTATGCCGACCTCGACGACGAATCCTGAACGACCATTGACCCGACAGGCTGACTATAATCCGGCAGAAGCAAGCGGCGAATATAAGTTATTATATTTGCAAGAATTGGTAGCAGAAAAAGCGTATGCGGCGATTACTGAGTTTTTAGAAAAGCAATCAGAATATGAGATTGCCAGCCTATTAGAGTCTTTCCCGAGCCAAAATCGCTTACTGATTTGGGCGCAAGTACCAGAAAATATCAAAGGTGAAGTACTGGCAGAGCTGGAGTTTGATACCCGCCAGCCGCTGTTGGAGAATGTTTCTTCAAAAGAGATATCCCTGTTTACCCAAGACCTTGATGCGCAGGACATTTCTGAGATTTTAGATACCGTTACCGAAAGTGTGCGCACCTCGGTGATGGCAACCTTGGATGAAGACATCCGAGTGCAGGTCAATAAACTCGATACTTATGAAGACTGGGAAGTCGGCAGTTATATGGATCCTGACCTCATTCAAGTCAGGGACGACATCACCCTTGCAGAAGTGCAAAGCTGGCTGCGAGAGAATGCTGATTTGCTCGATGATGAAAGCCAAGAGCTATTAGTCGTCGACCAAAGCCAGCAGCTGCTTGGCCTGTTAAGTCTGGCGGATCTGATTAAACACCAGCAAAGCACCTTAGTCGCCGACTTGATTCATAGTGCCATCACTGTCAATGATCGCTTAGATATTCAAGATGCGGCGTCGATTTTCCGTTCAGAAGATATCCGCTTTGCCCCAGTGATTAACAGCCACGGCGAGCTGGTCGGACAGTTAAACGGCGAAGATATCATGGAGATTATCCAAGATGATGTCGATAGCACCATGAAAAACCTTGCCGGTGTCAGCCAAGATGAAGAGCTGTTTGCGCCTATTTTAACCAGTGCCAAAAGCCGTAGTATTTGGCTTGGTATTAATTTATGTACCGCGCTATTGGCGGCCGCTGTGATTGGACAGTTCGAAGCGGTGCTAGCGAAGGTTGTGGCACTGGCGATATTGATGCCGGTGGTCGCCAGTATGGGCGGCATTGCAGGCTCGCAAACGCTGACGGTGGTCATTCGCGGGATGGCAATGGGTCAAATCGGTGGGTCAAATCGCCTATGGTTATTAAATAAAGAGCTGTGGGTTGGCGCGATAAACGGTATCATATGGGCGATAATCATGGCGATTATTGCGCAATTGTGGTTTCATGATGTTAAAATCAGCGCCGTCATTGGGCTTGCTATCGCGATTAATATGACCGCCGCCAACGTTTCAGGCATTAGTATTCCGCTCATGCTCAAACGTATGAATATCGACCCTGCGCTATCCGCCTCGGTTATCTTAACCACCGTGACCGATATTGTCGGCTTTATGTCTTTTTTAGGCTTGGCGAGCGTGTTGATTCTTTAGTCAACCGCCTATGAAAATCTGAAAGCTAAAAGTTAACAATCAGCAGCTATTTCTATTAATAGTTGTTGTTAAGCATTTAAAACCTAACAGTTAAAAATGTGATTCATTCTGTTTAAAAAACCATTACATCGTTAAGTGAGTGCGTTATGCAAGCTGTACAAGTTAAAGTTTTAAACCCTAAAATTATTGAAGATAAAGCGTTCTCGCTACCGACGCGTGCTACCGATGGCAGCGCAGGTATCGACTTACGCGCTTGCATTGACGAACCTTTGACCATTAAAGCGGGAGCCACGCATTTGATTGGCACTGGCCTTGCGGTGTATATCCAAGACCCCAATTTTGCGGGCATGATTTTACCGCGCTCAGGTCTCGGTCATAAGCATGGTATCGTCTTGGGTAATTTGGTCGGCTTGATTGATGCTGATTATCAAGGTGAGCTGATGGTTAGTATTTGGAATCGCAGCAATGAAGATTTTGTGCTAAATCCTGCCGAACGTATGGCGCAATATGTGGTTGTACCAGTCGCCCGTCCGGAGTTTGAAGTGGTGGCAGAGTTTAGTGATACCAGTGCGCGCGGTGCGGGCGGTTTTGGCCATTCTGGTCGTCAGTAATTAGTTATCATTACTGATTTGCCATTTTAATTGTACTTTAGTCATCACAAAATCACCATCACGTGAATCACGCCATAAGGAGAGTAAGCGATGCCGTCTTTTGCTGCGCAGCAATGCTTATTTCGTGCTTATGATATTCGTGGTTCACGCCAGCATTTTACCACTGACTTTATTCAAGCATTGGGCAAGGCATTTGCTCAGCTTTATAGTGCCGCAGATTGCAACTCAACCGCAGCTCCTGTCAAGGTCTGCCTACCAAAACCAAGTATCGACCGCAAAAGAACCGTCATTGTGCTTGGTTATGATGTGCGTCTCGGTAGTAATATTATCGCTCAGAGATTGGCTAATATACTGACTGAATATGGCTTACAAGTTATCCAGCTGGGGTTAATTACTACCCCCATGATGGTTTTTTGGGCAGAGCAATATTCTGGTCATGGCATCATCGTTACCGCCAGTCATTCTGCTAAAGACATTTTAGGTATTAAATGGTTGGTCAACCATCAATCTCCGAGCCATGCAGAGATTCAGTTGCTTTGGCAAAAAACACGGTCTACCTATGCTTGCCACCTCAATCACGCTCAAGCACAGGTTGATGCTCAAAATACGCTGAAAAATACAACTGCTAAATCTATTTGTAATCAACCTTTCAATTTATCTGATGCACAAGTCGCGACGACTTATATTGAGGCTATCGCTCAAGTCTTTAAGCAAATCCATCTCTGTAATACACAACACTCCAAAGATAACCAACAACCATCTGACACCCTTGATGTGGTGGTAGTCATAGACTGCATGCATGGGGCGACCAGTAATATCGCCCAGCGCTTATTTGAGCATTTTTGCCAGCAGGTCATCATGATTAATGACACCGCAGATGGCAGTTTTCCCTCTGGCAATCCTGATCCCACTGAACCACACCGTCTTAAACAGTTACAGCGAAGTGTGCGTCAACATCAAGCAGATATAGGTATCGCTTTTGATGGCGATGGCGACCGCTTAATGATCGTCGATAATAGCGGTAAAGTTGTCACGCCCGATCACTTGCTATATTTATTAGCGCAAGTAGCGCTGACCGAACACCCTGAAACGCTCTGTTCTAAAAGCCCAAGCCATTCACAACTGCCTTTTCAAATCCTTTTTGATATTAAATGCTCCCATCATCTACCGAAGCTCTTATCTGAGCTTGGCGCAACACCTGTGCTCAGTAAAACGGGCAGCAGCTTTATGCGCCGACAGATGCAGCAGTCTGCTGGTCAAATCGTCTTTGCGGGTGAATTGTCAGGGCATTTCATATTTAACGATAGCCGTTTTATTATTTATGATGACGCCATGTACGCGGCCTTGCGATTGCTGCATTGGCTAGCGACTTACGATGCTCACGGTAAAAAATCTCTGACTGATATTACAGAGCAATTGCCTGCTATGGTCAGTACAGCGGATCATTATTTGCCGATGCCTAAAACCCTTAAAAAAGACGATGCTATCGTCGAGCAGCTGACCAAATTTTGTCAGTATTTACGCCAACTTGTGGAAGCGACTGTAGCAGAAGATTCTGATGATCATTGGATAGCTACTAGCCAGCCATCGCTTTGCCGTTGTTCGATGAGTCGACAATATATGACGTCCAAGCAAGCCAAATGCTTATTGCCAGTGGGGACAAAGCTGAGCTGTATTGATGGCGTGCGTTTGGATTTCGCCCATGGTTTTGGGGTGCTCCGCCAATCAAACACCAGTCACAATCTTACCACACGCTTTGCTGGTGATAGCATAGAAGACTTACGCGACATCCAAGCAAAATTTGCCGCTTTATGTCGCCCATTTGATAAAAAACTAGCGGAACAAATTGTCGCTATTCCTGCCGAATAGTTTTGATCAAAACAGTTACCGTCAAAGTAGTTGCTGTCACATAAAAATATGATTTTTTAATACCATAACTTAGGAGTTTATAATGACGCTTAATTTAGATGATGCCAAAAACACTGCTGAAGTATTGACCACAGCGCTGCCTTATATCCAGCGCTTTGTCGATAAGCTTATCGTGGTCAAATACGGCGGCAATGCGATGACGGATCCTGCGCTTGAAAGCTCATTTGCCCGCGACATCGTCTTGTTAAAAACCGTTGGCATTCATCCCGTGGTCGTGCATGGCGGTGGTCCACAAGTGGATAATTTGTTAAAAGAGTTGGGGCGTCAGTCAGACCGTATCGATGGGATGCGCGTCACCGATAAAAGCACCATGGATATTGTCGAGATGGTTTTGGGTGGTAGTGTCAACAAATCTATTGTTAGCTTAATCAACAAGCACGGTGGCCGCGCTATCGGTTTGACGGGTAAAGATGCCAATTTAATCCTAGCCAAAAAACTGATGATGGAAAAAATTGGCGCAGATGGGATTGCTGTGCCCGTAGATTTAGGGTTTGTCGGTGATGTGGTCAGTGTCAATAAAGACGTGATTAACATGCTCATTGCCTCTGACTTTATTCCCGTCATCGCGCCACTTGGGGTCGATAGCGAAGGCAATACGTACAATATCAATGCCGACTTGGTTGCAGGTAAAGTAGCCGAATTCTTACAAGCTGAAAAGCTCATGCTTCTAACCAATATCAAAGGTGTGCTGGGTCGTGACGGCGAAGTCGTGACTGGACTCACACCAAAGAAAGTCGACAGCCTCATTGAAGACGGCACTATCTCAGGCGGCATGATTCCCAAAATCCAATGTGCACTTGATGCGGTACGTAGCGGTGTAAAAAGCGCGGTGATCGTCGATGGTCGCGTGCCTCATGCCACACTGTTAGAGATTTTTACCAATGAAGGGGTTGGTACATTAATCAGTCGTGATTTAGGTTCATCATTGGCCGAGTAGCAGGAGTAAATCATGGCATTATGGCTTTGGTGTCTGCTTTTTATCTTAGAAAGCCTATATTGCTGGTGGATTATTGGCTATGGTGGCGCAAAATGGATAGAAGGGTGGAAGTCATTTTTCCTCATTAATTGGTTTGCACTAGATTGGAATGCTGAACAAATTCGCTTTTACGTCTTGCTTATATGGCTCGCAAGTGTGATTTGGTTTATTTTAGGTGTTATAAAGCCCGAGCTAAGAGGTTCTTAGCTCGGGCTTTATTGATGGTAGCCGTATTCTTTTACGAAAAAACTTTATCAAACTCAGCTTCATCATAACCGCATAGTAGTATAATCCTATTTTTATCAGTCAGCTCACCTTCAACTATCGGACGCTTAATCATACTGGTATTTTCTACGAGCAAATCAATGGCGTTATCTAGACTAGCATCAGCCGCTTGCTTTTGAGCATCTTCTAGCTTACGCCATGTCGTACCGCGTTTATTAAGCACTTTATCGATGCCTAATTTAGCTACCCAACGCTGAACGCTATCTTTATCGATACCTTGTTTTTTATAATCATGAAATTCATAGCTGACACCGAGCTCGTCTAGTTTGGTAAAGGCTTTTTTCATGGTGCTGCACGATTTGATACCGTAAATAGTGATGGTCATAGAGACTCCTCAACGTCAAATATAAATTAAATGCTTATTTACTGAAAAAAATAAACGAGCGATAACAGTATAAAAATAATTAATAATAGCCATTTGGTTTTTTTAGTAATCAGCTTTATTCTTTCCATTTCAATCGACTGATAATGTATGGCAGGCTTTCCTTCAAAAGCGAGTTTAACAATATGATAAATCTCCATCTCATTGAGTAGCGTATCTTTGTACCTCATAGTTTTTAACGGATACTGTATGACCTTACCTTGTTTTGGTTGAATAACCAATGCCCAAGTCTCTGTTCTACCATAAACCTGATAACTTATATCTATACACTCAACATCACGCCACAACACAGATTTTTGTTTTGACTTGCGTAGAACTTGCAAAATGGTTAGTCCATTCGTACTGATCTGTAAGGCAGGTTTACCGCTAAGTAAAGCCAGTAATGACACTATTACTCCTAAAACGATAAGTATTATAAGTAACAACAAGATTATGACGGCAACCCAACCGCCCTCCTCTTGCATTATAGGTACGCAGTAATAATACAGCGGAAAAATCAACAACCCCAAAGCCAAAATTAATAATATGTGTTTGTTTGATAAATACAAATCAATAGGATATGTTAATACTTGCCCTTTTTTTAGTTTTTGCATGCCTAGCCTTACTGTAAGTCCATAAGTGTTTATATAGTATTTAATACTGCTCTATTATTGCGCTGCCCCATCGCATTTTTTGCCGATTTGCGCTATTCTAGCGTATCTAATTTCTTATCAAAATATTCAATCTCGAGCCAACTATGAGCAATACTGTGACATCTGACCAAGCTGAAAATAATCATTATAACCCACAAGCGATAGAAGCGGCGCAGCAAGCCAAATGGGCAACTGATAAACGCTTTGAAGTGAGCAATGAGCCAAGCGATAAGCCAAGTCGCTATATGCTGTCGATGTTCCCTTACCCAAGCGGTAAGCTGCATATGGGTCACGTGCGTAACTATACCATCTCTGATGTACTGAGCCGTTACTATCGCCTCAAGGGCTATGAGGTCATGCAGCCTATGGGCTGGGATGGTTTTGGCTTGCCAGCAGAAAACGCGGCGATTGCCAATCAGACGCCACCTGCCAAATGGACGTTTGCCAATATTGACAGCATGCGCGCGCAGCTTAAACTGCTTGGTTTATCAATCGACTGGTCACGTGAATTTGCCACTTGTAGCCCTGAGTATTATCAGTGGGAACAATGGTTGTTTTTACAGCTATACAAAAAAGGCTTAGTCTACAAAAAACTGTCGACAGTCAACTGGGATCCTGTTGACAATACCGTCTTAGCCAACGAGCAAGTCATCGATGGTAAAGGCTGGCGTAGTGGCGCTGCGGTCGAAAAGCGCGACATTCCGATGTATTACTTCAATATCACCGATTATGCAGACGAATTGCTCGATGATTTGGATCAGCTAGAAGGTCACTGGCCATCAGAAGTATTGACCATGCAGCGCAACTGGATTGGTCGTAGCGCAGGCATGGAAGTACACTTCCCTTATGAGCTTGCTGGCGAGACCAATACCTTAGATGTGTTCACTACTCGCCCTGATACTTTAATGGGTGTGACTTATGTGGCGGTCGCCGCCGAACATCCGCTAGCGCAGTATGCGGCTGAGCATGATGAAGCGATTGCGCAATTCTGTGCGCTTTGCAAGAAAGGCTCAGTTGCAGAAGCAGACCTAGCTAAAGCTGAAAAAATCGGCATGGCTACTGGTCTTACGGTCACGCACCCACTCACTGGCGAAGAAGTGCCAGTATGGGTTGCCAACTATGTGCTTATGAGCTACGGCTCAGGCGCGGTGATGGCTGTCCCTGCTCATGATGAGCGTGATTATGAGTTTGCTATTAAATACAGCTTACCCATTAAACAAGTCATCGATATCCCTGTCGGCTATTTCGATGCGTTAGAAGCAGATGCAAAGGCGAACGATACTGAGATTAATCGTGCTTATACCGAACGCAATACTTTGGTCAATTCAGATGAATTTGATGGGTTAGACTTTGAGCAAGCATTTGAAGCGATGCTGACCAAACTAGAACCACAAGAGCTTGCTAAGAAAAAAATCCAATACCGTCTCCGTGATTGGGGTGTTTCTCGCCAGCGTTATTGGGGCTGTCCTATCCCAATGATCAATTGCGAGCATTGCGGCACCGTACCTGTCGAAGAGCAAGATTTGCCCGTTGTCTTGCCAACGGATGTCGTTCCTGATGGTCGCGGAAATCCGTTAAAAAATATTCCAGAGTTTGTCAATACGACGTGTCCTAAATGCGGTAATCCTGCCGAGCGCGAAACCGATACCTTTGACACCTTTGTGGAGTCAAGCTGGTACTATGCACGCTTTGCAAGCCCAAATGATGCGCAAAGCATGGTCAACAAATCTGCCGCCAATAAGTGGCTGCCTGTCGATCAATACATCGGCGGTGTTGAGCACGCGGTGATGCATCTACTTTATGCACGCTTCTTCCATAAACTGATGCGTGATGAAGACTTGGTGTCAGGAAATGAGCCGTTTGCTAATTTGATGACGCAAGGCATGGTATTGGCAGGGACATTCTATCGCCTAAATGCGGATGGCAGTACCACCTACTATTTTGCAGAAGACATTGATATCGACTATGACGAACGTGGTCAACCGATTAAAGCCATCTTAAAATCTGATGGGCAGCCGGTGACCATTGGCAAAATCGAGAAAATGTCTAAGTCAAAAAATAACGGTGTCGATCCGCAAATTACCATCGATAAATATGGCGCTGATACCGTTCGCCTCTATACGCTTTTCACCGCACCTGCGGATCAAACGCTAGAATGGTCAGATGATGCGCTCAAAGGCCCTTATAACTTCGTCAAAAAAGTATGGCGTATTGCTACTGAACACATGCAAGCGCTTACTGCCGCGAACCTAAGTATCGAGACGCTGAACAATGAAGCTTTGAGCACTGATGGCTTAAGCAAAGAAGCCAAAAACTTACGCCGTAAAACCCATGAAACCATTGCTAAAATTGATAGTGATTTGGGTGATCGTTTGGCATTGAACACACCTGTATCAAGTTTGATGGAGCTTACCAACGAGCTGACTGGTTTTAAGGCCAATAGCAAGCAAGACCTACAGGTACAGCATGAGGCATTGACGGATCTGCTGATTATGCTATCCGTATATGCGCCGCACATTGGTGAACATTTACTTGAGCAATTGGGTTTAGATACCATTACCTTGAATTATCCAGAAGTTGATAAAAATGCTCTGGTACAAGATATGATCACGATGGTGGTACAGGTCAATGGTAAAATGCGCGGTAAAATGGACGTAGCCCCAAATAGCGATCCAGAACAGCTAAAAGCACAAGCACGCTCAATGGAAAGTGTGGCAAAATTCTTGACTGGCGACATCAAAAAAGAAATCGTCGTCCCTAATAAGCTGGTAAACATCGTGGTGGTAGGCTAGATTTTTTAGGCTCAGTACTTTTTATTAGTTTAATGATTAGTCTGAGCCTTTTCATAATATTAGGATAGCGATTATGTCGTATAAATATCGAGCAGGTCAGTCACCCAAAGCCAGCTTAAGCAAAAAAGACGCTTTTGCCAAAAAATCAAACGGACAAAAACTGGCGGCGGCTTTTCTAACTGCCCTGCCAATGTTTACGCTACTAAGTGCAACGGCAGCTATTAGTGGCTGCGGCTTTCAACTGCGTGGCTATGATGCGCCGATGCTGCTTGATGTCGCCAAAACAGCCGTGATTCTCGAAGACAATCGCACCTCATTTCCGCTTAAGCTGCCATTGACAAGACGCCTAAAAACTTTAGGTGTTGAGGTCATTGACAACATGACAGCAGCTGATGTTGCGAACAATAACAAACAAGCAAATGCTGAACCTATTGCCGCTATCACCATCAATAACGTCCGTTTTAAGCGTTATGAGCTGGTCGGTGTACTGACAGAGATCCGCTTGGTACTTTCAGCAGATGTCAGCTATCAGACCATGGAAAATGGCAAACCAATTACGCTAAGCAACCCTATCCAAGTCGAGCGTAGCTATCAATATAATGAAGCATCGGTAAGCACTGATGATCAGCAAGGCGATCAAATTCGTGACTGGCTCTATGACAGTTTGGCACGCCGAATTACTGATCAATATGTCGCCATCTCCCTACCAAAGGTCAGCTCTTCTGGAGTCAGACAATCTGTGCAAAGCGGTAATGGCTCAACATCGATCGCGGTGGTGGTGCCAAACCCATAGTTTATAATGCGCAACACATTCCACGTTTATTTTCATCAATCTGTGTACTTATTACCCTATGCAAGATACCTTTATACAAGCCTACCCAAAGCTACTACAGCCTTCCGTTGCAGTCGCGGGCTTGTGGCTGGCGCATGGTGATGAGCCACTACTCAGTCAATGGCTCATCGATGCCCTGCGACCACATTGGCGCGCGCAGAATTACGCGATTAAGCGTATTGAGCTGATATCAGTCAAGAGCTGGCAAGAAGTATTGTCAGAGCTTGGTAGCCAGTCTTTATTTGATGATGCCAGTGCACTCATCGTGACGGGTAACCATAAGCCTGACAAGGCGGTCATCACTGAGCTTGAGCACTTTGCCGTTGAAGCTCAAACAGGGACGCACAGTCATAGTTTATTATGGCTCACGCCCAAGCAAGACAAACGAGCGCAAAGCAGCAAGTGGTTTACGCCATTTGCTCAATATGGTCATGTCATTGATTGCAATTTATATAATGAGCAGCAACGACAGCAGCTACTGCAAATACAAGCTCAGCAGTTTGGTTTACGGCTATCGCAAGAGGCGTGGCAGCTGCTTATGTCGCATACTGAGCACCATCTGCTAAGCGCTTATCAGACCTTATGGCGGCTCTCCTATTTATTTGCGCCGCAGCTAGTCGCTAAGAATATTGAGGCTAATCATCAGGCTGATCACTCTACACAACTTCCAAACAATGTTGCCTTAGACATTAAGGATCTACAAGCCGCGTTGGTCAGTGATGCACAATTTAGCGTCTTTGATTTATCGGATGCCATGCTTGCCGGTAACAGCACGCAAGTCGCCAAAATCATGTTTCAGCTGAAAGCCACCGACGAGCCAACCACCTTGGTATTATGGGCGATTAGTAAAGACATGCGGCAAATTATGCAATTGATGGATGGGCAAGATCCGCAAGCGCTTGGTATTTGGCGTAGCAAACAAGGGTTGTACCAGCAAGCTTGCCGTCGCCAGTCAAAAACTCAAACGGCTGAATGGCCTGCCCTGCTTTATAAATGTGACCAAGCCATCAAAGGACTCGTGCGTCAGCCAGCGTGGGAGTTATTATTGCAGGCAGCGCTTGAGTTATCAGGTAAGCGGCTGTTTGCCGTTTGATTGGTTGAAAAAATTCAATAACTTATTTAACCAAGTTTTCTTATCGTAAGTTCTGTTATTAACTGAATAAGGAAATTTTTTTAAAGTTTCTGTTATATCTGCTTCTTTTTTTCTACCCCATTCATGATTTAGCTGCGTCATAAGTTCAATTTGCTTATTAAAGCGTATAACTCTTTGATCTTCACTCATGACACTATTCTCTTGCTCATACTCGCCTGCTACCCTAGACGTTACCATCTCAAAAAACTCATAAATGAAATCGTCTACATCTAAAAAAGATTCTCTAGATAACTCACTACCGCGCTCACATATTACATAGTGGTAATAGCCACCGCTTATCTCCAAGTGTGGCTCACCAAATCCAGAAGGCATATCTCTTAAAATAACATCATCAATATTTAGCCCTATCTTTTTACTATAATCGTTAATTATTTTTTGAATTTGCTGATGGTTTAACATTACATTCTTCCTTTGTTTATTATTTCCATAATATAGTCTGCCTTATCTCTACTGCTGAACTTCTTAACCTTTCTTAAACTAATTACCATTCCCTTTTGGACTTCAAGCCTCTACTATATGTACACTTGATTTCATTGTGACTGGATTGTTGTTATGCGCAAAATAAGCAAAAAGTCTGCTATCAAATGGGGTGTCATCGCCTTAATCATCGTAGCATTAGGGGCTTTGGCCTATACTTTTTTAAAACCAGAGGAAGAAAAACCCAGTTATTTAACCGCACCTGTTGAGGTTGGTGATATCGAAAACAATGTCATGGCATCAGGTAAAGTTAAAGCACTTAATACCGTCGATGTCGGTGCACAGGTTTCTGGTGAGGTCACAAACCTCTATGTAGAAGTGGGTGACGAGGTGAAACAAGGCGATTTGATTGCACAGATTGATCAAGTGACTCAGAAGAACAGCCTGAGCAATGAACAAGCCAGTCTTGAGCAAAGTGAAGCCGCGCTACAAAGTGCGCAAGCAGAATCGTTAAGCAAACAAGCGAGTCTAAAAAGTGCCTATGCCGATCTTGCCAGCCGTCAGTCTGAGCTCAAACAAGCACAGTCTGACTTTGCGCGCTTGCAAGGCTTACTGGCTATCGATGCGATATCGCAGCAGGATTATGATACGCAAGCGACAAAGGTTGCTACCGCTCAGGCATCAGTAGCCAATGCCCGCGCTGCTATTGATACAGCACAAGCCGCCATTGCAACAGCCACTGCAAACATCAATAGCCAACAAGCAGCATTACGAAAGTCTCAAACCAATGTCGCAACGGCTCAAGAAGACCTTAGCTATACAACGATTCGCGCGCCAATATCAGGTACTGTCGTCTCAGTGACCACAGAGCAAGGCACGACGGTCAATGCCAATCAAACAGCCCCGACCATCGTAACTTTAGCAGATTTGTCTACTGTTAGAATCAACGCACAAATCTCCGAAGCCGATGTTATCAATGTCAATGCTGGTATGCCCGCCTACTTTAATATCATCGGTAATCCAGACAAGCAGTATGATGCGACACTGACAGCTATTGAGCCGGCACCCGAGGAAATTAGCAAGACCAGCTCAACCGATTCTGCAATCTACTATGTTGGCTACGTAGAAGTAGCTAACCCTGAGCGATTATTTCGTATTGATATGACCGCCCAGATTTATATCATCATCGATCAAGCCAAAGATACCCTACTTGTACCATCAGCAGCCATACAAGAAAGACCCGCGAGAAATCAAACTGAAGGTCAAGCAAAAACCAGCAAGGTTGTACGCGTACTAAATGATGACGGCACAGTAGAACCTCGCACAGTAGAAGTGGGCATTGATAACCGAGTAAATGCGCAAATTTTAAGCGGATTGGAAGAAGGTGAGCAAGTCATCATCGGCGAAGCTAGTGCCAAAGCTCCAGGTAACCGTGGTGGTGGTGGTACTCGTATACCTGGTACTCCAAGGATGTAATTAATTCTTTGACTATGTTAACGATAAAAGGGCTTGAGCAACTTAGCCCTTTTCTCACGACACTCACTATCTTTGATTAAAGACATTGCTATGACTATATCTCAATCTACTAAACAGCCGACTGACAGCACTAGTGCTTCGATAGAAACCAAATCACCGAATAATATCAATACTGCAGCTACCGCTGACAAGCCAATTATGGAGCTGTCGGGTATTATTCGAGAGTTTGCTGCCGGAGAGCAAACCATTCGCGTATTGCACGAGGTTAATTTAACGATTAATCAAGGTGAAATGGTCGCGATTATCGGGCAATCTGGCTCTGGTAAGTCTACACTAATGAATATCTTGGGTTGCTTAGATCAGGCGACAGCAGGTGACTATAAGATTTATGGCCAATCAGCAAACAAGCTAGAGGCAGATGAATTGGCTGAGTTACGCCGAGAGCATTTTGGCTTTATCTTTCAGCGCTACCACCTGCTTGGTGACATTAGCGCTAAAGATAACGTTGCCGTCCCTGCCGTATATGCTGGTATGAACACTGAGGCACGAATCAATCGCGCAGAAAAGCTCTTGACTGATCTAGGTCTTGGTGAAAAAGTAAATAATCGTCCTAGCCAGCTCTCAGGCGGCCAACAGCAGCGTGTTTCTGTTGCTCGTGCCCTGATGAATGGTGGCGATGTTATCTTAGCAGATGAGCCAACTGGTGCACTAGATAGCAAATCTGGCGAAGACGTGATGGCGATCTTACATGATCTAAATGCTAAAGGTCATACCATTATCATGGTCACTCATGATCCCAAACTTGCTGCCCAAGCCGAACGAGTTATTGAGTTAAAAGATGGTTACGTCATTGCAGATTACAAAACTGAGCATTATAAACCGACAACTCAACACCCAGAATCTATCCTCGGTGGACATCGTAAAAGTGCCTTTGGCAGTTTTGTGGATCGTTTGCTCGAAGCTTTTAAAATGTCCTTACTTGCCATGCGTGCACACAAGATGCGCACCTTGTTGACCATGTTAGGCATTATCATCGGTATCGCTGCGGTTGTGTCTATCGTTGGTCTTGGTCAAGGCTCTCAGCAGCAAATTCTCGCAAATATTAGCTCGCTAGGAACCAATACCATCACCGTCAATGACGGCTACCCTAGAGGCGACCCGCGACGTAAATATAATGACGACAACCTCACACCAGAAGATGCAGAAGCGGTCAGCAGTCAACCGTATGTTATCAATGTGAGCCCTCAAGTCAATACCAGCTCTAGTGTACGCTATCGCAGCGTGCAGGAAGACTCGACCATCAATGGTGTTGGTGAGTATTATCTAGAGGTCACTGGTGAGACGCTGGCATTAGGTCAAGGTTTCGATTCGCAAAGTATCGACCTTCGCAGTCAAGATATTATTATCGATGACAATGCCAAGAGTGCTTTTTTTGCAGATATAGATAACCCTATCGGAGAAGTCATACTCATCGGTAGTGTGCCTGGACGCGTGGTTGGCGTCCTTGAGGCAAGCGACGGTGGCTTTGGACCAAGTAGCACGACACCTGTCATATATATGCCTTATACCACTGTGATGTCACGTATAACTGGTAGTGCAAATATTGATAGTTTTATAGCACTGTTAGATGATAGTGTCTCATCTAGTGTAGCTGAGTCAGCTATTTCCGACATAATAGAAGGTCGCCATGGTAAAGATGATTTTAATATTATTAACTCAGATTCTATTCGTCAGACCATTGAATCAACGACAGGTACTATGACACTGCTCATCTCATCGGTTGCTGTTATCTCATTGATCGTTGGTGGTATTGGTGTGATGAATATTATGCTAGTATCGGTCACGGAACGCACTAATGAAATTGGTGTACGTATGGCAGTTGGGGCTCGTCAAAACGATATCATGCAGCAGTTTTTGATAGAAGCCGTACTCGTCTGTATTTTGGGCGGCTTATTAGGTATTGGACTGGCCTTTGCTATTGGTGAAATCATTAATAATTTTGCTGGTGATAGCTTTAAAGTGATTTACTCACCAACCTCTATCATTGCTGCATTTATATGTTCAACACTGATTGGTGTCGTATTTGGATTCTTGCCAGCGCGTAATGCTGCTAAATTAGATCCTGTTGAAGCACTGTCTAGGGACTAAAACGTCGCGACTGACGTTTTAAATAGGCATTTACTGCCATGAAACAGCCACCAATAAGCCAAATTATATAAAAAAACGCATTTTTTCGCATTAATTGCACTTTTTTTATATTACGGGGTTGTAATTGTCCTGATAGTGTATATAATGTGCTCTCACGTTTAGGGATAGAAATTCTTTAAACGTTGAAACAAACTTAATGCCTCTTTTAATGTTGATTAACCTAATATTAAAAATTAAGTTTAAAGACATTTTTTAGATGTCTAGTTTTAATAAGTTTGCCTTCAAGGAAATTTATCTTGTAGTAGATATAAACCTAGTAAAGGTATAGAGTTTTTAGAATTTACGAAAATGTAAATTCTCTTGCACTCAGATGAAGTACTACTTCATTTTATCTTCGCTCAGGGCCGATAGCTCAGTTGGTAGAGCAGTTGACTTTTAATCAATTGGTCCCGCGTTCGAGTCGCGGTCGGCCCACCATATTTAGTATTATGCTTGTTATGTACATTGCCCTATCAGGTATTGGCATAATAAGTAACAAAGTTTAAGAAGCTTTCTTTTAGAAAACTTCACCGAATTTACGAAGTTGTAAATTCACTTGCAGAGTTAAAAAAGCCATGCTTTTTTATATACTCTTCAGGGCCGATAGCTCAGTTGGTAGAGCAGTTGACTTTTAATCAATTGGTCCCGCGTTCGAGTCGCGGTCGGCCCACCATATTTAGAAAACCCAGTCATTATGTTAATAGTGACTGGGCTTTTTTTTGTTTAAAATTTCACTTTATTTTTTACGGTTTCGTTTAAAAATAGTGAAGTCAGCGTCTTTTCGCCACAGTAGCTTATGCTTAATCGTGTCTTTAATCGTCCGTGGATGCTTGGGTGCTTGCGTAATCAGCATATCAAACGTTTCTGCGTCGATTGCCAGCTCACATCCATGTGCCATCATGACCATAGAAGGTTTTAACGCCTTTATTCTTTGTAGTGACTGAATATAGACTTTAGGATCATAAATAGGAAAAGGCGCCACGAACTTATGACGCAGTTTGATAATTAAATCTGCCGTATAGACTTGCCGACTTGGTATATGAAATAGAGATAAATCACGATCTGTATGACCGGGTGTTTCCAGTACTCGCCATTCATCAAATTTTGGCACGCTATCCCCATCTTTAACGATAATATCAGGCGTAAGATGGGCAGGATAATACAGATTTTTAAGGGAGCGACCTTGACGTCTGGCCACATAATGCGCAAGATTTATATCCACAAAATGCATGGCATGCCCACCGATACCGCGATACCATTGATGCTTTTTTTCTGCCGAAACAATGATACAGCCCGTCTCTTTTCTAAATTGATGAGCGCCGCCTGCATGATCAGGATGCATATGGGTCACCACGACGACTTTTAGATCGCTGATTGGTCGCTGTAACGTCGTTCTAATATAATCTAATACCATCGCTACATCAGGGCGGCAACCACCGTCCAGCAGCATGATTTTATCTGGATATACCGCAAGATAAGTACTTTGGATATATCCTTCTAAACGTATAATTTCACATAAACTCATTTGCATTCCCTGCTACATGATTGCTCACTGTTATAGTATCCCTACTATAGGAGGCGCTTTTAATGCGCCTTAATAGGATTTAGTATAGCGCCCACCATTCAACTTGTAATGACTTTGAGTGAACGCTTGTGACTATTTTTCTTGAGATGGGCTTTATCTGAAATAGGTTTGCTTCTTAGCTCTTTTTTTGGCTTAATCATCATTGGCTAAAAAGCAAAAACCTAACATTAATGTTAGGTTTTTATTTGAGTTTTTACTGCCTATTAATTCATGCTGTTTTTAAATTAGAATGGTAAAACCAATGCCTCTTTATCGTCACTGGTGATTTCCATATACTGATAAATTCCTTTTCTATCATAAATCTGGGTTTCTAAAGAGTAGCCAAACCCTGGTTGATATGCTCGGCCCATTTGAGCAACTCCATCACTACCCAATGCAATTGCCATCAGATACTGCTGCTCACTGGTATTTTTAGAGGCCTCTAATGACATATCAGTGGGGTTATTTAGATAAATTACTTTTTTCCCAGCTACTGTTTTGACGCCTTCTTCTAGTATTTGAGGTGAAACATTATAATTGATGGCATAAGTACAAACTGGTTGTATATTATACAAAGTAGCACCAAGAATGTCTTTGTTAAAGACCAGTCCACTGTTACTCAATTTAAGCGCACAAACCAAATCTTCAATTTTTGAGTGAGCGTCACGATACGCTTTTAATGTTGAATACTTGTTGGCATCTCCTGATTGATTATTTCCTGAGAAAAAATCCACATCTTCAAGCGTTATTACCTCACCTTGCGTTAAAATAAAGTCGATATTGTATCTTTTAGCCCCGCCCGGAAGACCTACCGCTTTAATAATAACGTCATATTTTGAGCTGCCTTTATCAAAAATCAGCTTACCCGCGCCTACCTTAAAATCACTTCTATAATCAGGAAACGTAAGTTCGTCGCGGCTGCCCCATTTGCCATTGTAGCTTAGAGTATCTCCAGTAAAGTATCTATTATAAAAAAAGTCTTCCGTAATACCATCACTGACTGAGAGCCATTGCTTTAATGCAGGCTCATACATCCAATGGCGTTCAACAATTTTATTTAAACTTTCGTCCAGCTTGTACTGTTTAACAAAAGTACAATATGTTCGATTCTTGTCCGTACAGCTATAACCCTGCGGGTTATTATCCTCGTAGCGACCAATGTCAATATCAAATATTCCTGTTTTAAGGTCATTCAATCCGTCATTATTAGCTTCAATATCTAATGGCTTATTATTGAGAGGTAATGAAGGTAGGGTCAAAGTATCTTTTAGCTCTACTGCTTCAGGTTTCGGTATTTCAGGTCTGGGTTTTGAATTTTCTGGCTTGGGTTTTTCGGGTTTCGGTTTTTCAGTATTTATCTGTTCGTTAGAAGCAGCATTATCGCTGCCACTTGATCCGCCACAACCTACTAGACTGCCTGTCAGTAGAATCAACAAACTAAGTGATAAATTCTTATTAAGTGTTTTCACGATAAAAATTCCGGACGAATAGTATTGTTAGATAATTTAAACTTTATTTAACAAAAAAACAACTAAAATACACATTGAGTTTTTATTCTATTTTCAAATATTTGGGCGCTACCAAGCACTCTGAAATTAGCTTTAAAAATTCAATAAAAAACCCAGCGCTAAGGCTGAGTTCTTTATTAGAGGTCTAAAAAAACTACGCCAAATCACGAACCTTTGGCTCACGTTCCCACAGACGAGATTTGGCATTCTCAATAAAAGTATCCAATTCAGCTAGTGGCGTGACAAAGGCATCTTTTTCGATAGGTAGCTTACTTAAGATAAACTCATCGGTCGCGCCGCAATAAGCAATGGCTTTGCAATGACCATACGCATCGTTGAACCAATCTAATGCTGAGCTGTCTTTGGCTAGCTTCTTAGCTTGCTCTGGCATAATGATACTCACGACTGCGTCAAACATCACTGATGGACCGCCAGCGAGACGCTCATCAGCCTGTATGCGCGTCTCATCATCTAAGACAACTTCCTTATTGGGTGCAACGATTTTCACGCTAGCACCCTGCGCTTTTGCCGCCTCTTCGAACTTTTTGATTTCACTATGCTTTGAGCCTTCAGCGACCAAGATACCAATCAAACGGCCTTTTAAACTCTTAGGCGTTAGACCAATCGTTTGTACTGCTTTCGATGTCGCCATATCCTGTACAGGAGCAGCGGCATCAGCAGGCTCTGGCAGTTCCATACCTAGCGCTTTTGCCACACGATTTGCCAAGTCTTCATCGATATGCGGTAGATGACTCAGCATACGCGTACGTACATGCGCCGTATCTACTTTACCTAGCTCAAAGGCATAAGCAGAAGCAATGTGCGCTTGCTCAGCTGGTGTTTGGCTACGATAGAACATGCGCGGTTGACTATAATGATCGGCAAAGCTCTCTGCGCGCACGCGACCTTTCACACCATCATCCAACTGCTCATGGAATGATTCAAAGCCACGCTTGGCGCTTTCACGTGGTCTGGTTGGGTCTAAACTTTGTGGTTCATAGAGTACACGAGTCTTAGGTACTTGCATCTGCATATGACCATCTTGCTGATTATTGGCAAACGGACATTTCGGCGCGTTGATTGGAATTTGGGCAAAATTAGGCGAACCTAAACGTGATAATTGCGTGTCTAGATAACTGAACAAACGACCTTGTAATAATGGATCGTTACTGAAGTCGATACCTGGTGGCAGATGCGATGGACAGAACGCCACTTGCTCCGTTTCTGCAAAGAAATTATCGGGATAACGGTTCAGCACCATTTTACCCACGACTTTCACTGGCACCATCTCTTCTGGAATCAGCTTGGTGGCATCTAGATGATCAAACGGGAATTTATCAGCCTCTTCTTCAGTAAATAACTGGACGCCAAACTCCCATTCAGGATAGTCGCCATTATTAATGGCTTCAAACAAATCACGGCGATGATAATCAGGGTCAGCGCCTGAGATTTTTACCGCCTCATCCCACGTGGTTGACTGTACACCGAGTACAGGTTTCCAATGGAAACGGACAAAGGTACTCTTGCCTTCTTTGTTGATTAAACGATAGCTGTGAATACCAAAGCCTTCCATCATGCGTAAACTGCGTGGTAGTGCACGATCACTCATCAGCCAAATTAAATTATGCATGGTCTCAGGACTTAATGACACAAAGTCCCAAAAGGTGTCATGCGCCGAAGCAGCTTGCGGAAATCCACGATCCGGCTCTGGTTTGACCGCATGAATGAGGTCTGGAAACTTCATCGCATCTTGAATAAAGAAAATTGGCATGTTGTTACCCACGATGTCCCAATTACCTTCTTCGGTATAAATCTTCACAGCAAAACCACGCACATCACGTGGCGTATCTTTTGAGCCTTTGTTACCTGCAACCGTAGAAAAACGGGTAAATAAAGGCGTCTGTTTACCTGTTTCAGTCAAAATTTTCGCCGTGGTGTATTTTTCGAGCGACTCAGTGAGTTCAAAATAACCGTGAGCAGCACTACCACGCGCATGAACAATACGCTCAGGAATACGCTCATGGTCAAAATGATGGATTTTTTCTCGTAACACAAAGTCCTCTAATAAGGTTGGCCCACGTGCGCCTGCTTTTAGAGAGTTTTGATTGTCAGAGATGATGACACCTTGTTGGGTCGTCAATACTTTGGTGTCATCCCCTGCGCGCTGGTGAGTCTCACCGCCATTGCCACGTTCCGTATTCATATCTTTAGCGGGGTCAGTATGATCAATATTATTTTTCATTATGCATCCTAGCTAGTAATTAAAAGTAGGCTCTATTTCTTTAGAACTTTTGTATAGAGCTGTCTTTAATATTAGCCAAAAAATATGACTAATTCATGGCACTCCTTGTTGATATTTGGTTAAAGTTTGCAGCCGTGATAAAGCCGTAATTTCAGCGTATTTAAACAGAGCCTCAACGTTGACGATAGATTCTTGTCATGTAGTGATTTTTTAAGGTATGCTCTTAGGAAGCATTAAAACAGTTGATAAATAAAATGGGCATGGTTTTAGCCAACTATTTATCTTTTTTATACGATTATAAGGCGACATACCATGTTATCAACTTCAAAGACTACGTCCAAAAAACCTTATCACTCATTGCTAATGGGTGCGTCAATCGGACTAATGGCACTGACTTTCAGCCAAACAGCTGCCGCCATTACAACCAAAAATATTACCTATACCGTGGATGATCAAGCATACGAAGGCTATTACGCCAAAGCCGACAAAGCTAATGCGCCTTTTATCCTACTCATTCATGATTGGGATGGATTGACAGACTATGAGCGCAAACGTGCTGACATGTTAGCCACGGAGGGCTACAACGTATTGGCGGCAGACATGTTCGGGCAAGGCGTTCGTCCTACTTCTATTGAAGAAAACAAACGCTTAACTGGGGAATTATACGATAATCGCAATAAAATGCGCCGCATACTTCAAGGTGCGTTGAATGCTGGAAGACTACAAGGTAATGATGTGCGTAAAGGCACTACCATGGGATATTGTTTTGGCGGTACCGTTGCTCTGGAGCTGGCGCGCTCAGGATTTGAGCAAAAAGCATTTGTACCCTTCCATGGTGCCTTCGATATTCCAACAGGTCAAAGTTATGACAAGACAACTGGAGAAATCTTAGTATTCCATGGCTCTGCTGATGAATCTGTCTCTCTAGAGAGCTTCGCAACTTTGGGTAAGACATTAGAAGCAGCAAAAGTACCGCATGAGATGGTGACATATAGTGGTGCACCACATGCCTTTAGCGTGTTCGGCAGTGATAGATATGATGCACGTGCCGATGAGCGCTCGTGGAAACGCTATTTGGATTTTTTAGCAAATGAATATAAATAACTTTAATTCATATCCTATAAGAACAGCGACCCTTAATTATTAACCAGCCTATCTCATTGATAAATGAGTCGATTAAAAGCCAAGGAAGCCAATTATGTTATTGAAGAACGACGTATTGCGTGCGCGTGTTAGATTGTTAGGCGCATTTTTAGGTGAGGCCATTTCTCGCCAATCTGGGGAGGATACCCTACGTACTATCGAAACATTGCGCAAGGGCTTTATTCAGGAGCGCCGCGAGCATAATCCAGCACACAAACAGCAGCTGATCGATCTTATTGCCTCATTAGACAATCAAACCTTAAAAAACGTCATTCGCGCATTCTCTATTTACTTTTTCCTTGCCAATTTAACTGAAGAAAACTATCTGCGTGAGCAACGCCGTACTATGCGTGCTCAGTCCAATCAAAGCTGGGAAGGATCCTTTCGCCGCACCTTGTTAGAATGCCGTGAGCGGCAAATCGAACCTGCGCAAATCAAAGAGCTTATTGATCACCTTAAATTTATTCCTGTTTTTACGGCTCATCCTACCGAAGCCCGTAGACGCACCACCATGAATATCTTGCAAACCCTCTATGAGCATACCGATGCCATGAGCGACTATCCCGAAGGCAGCCTAGCCTTTATGCAAGCTAAGCAAAAGACAGCAGAAACCATTGACTTGCTGTGGTCGTCAGACGAAGTTCGCAGCCGAAAACCTTTGGTTTATGATGAAATAAACAACGGCTTACACTATTTTGATGCCAGCTTATTCACTGCCATTCCCAAAGTATATCGTAATATAAAAGACGCTATCGTCGATATCTATCCTGAGTTAATCAACTACCCTTTACCCGCCTTTGTCAGTTTTGGCTCTTGGATTGGCGGCGATAGAGATGGCAATCCATTCGTCACCCATGAAACCACTGAAATGGCGGTATTGATGCATGCTAATACCGTGCTACGCCATTACCAAGTGTTGATCAGAAAATTGCGTCGTGAGCTGATTCATAGCGATACTATCGTCGATATCGCGCCAGAGATTTATACCCGTATCAAAGACTACAACACACTCGATCAAAAAGTCTTTTGCTACAATCCTGATGATTACAATAATGAGCCGTACCGAAGACTGCTGTCCATTATTCTGGCTAAAATAAAAGCGACCAACCAGCATATCCAAAGCCAAGGCACAGATGAGGAGGCTGCAAAAGAGGCTTACTCAACACCGACGGCCTTGCTAGATGATTTACGCCTTATTCGCAAAAGTGTCAATACTCATGACAAAGCGCATGGCGAAGGCTTACTGCTTGATACCATTCGCCTAGTCAAAACCTGTGGATTCCATTTAGCCTCGCTAGATATTCGCCAAGATTCAGGTTATCACGGCGAAGTCATTGCAGATATTTTTGCTAGCGCCTCGAATCTGCCCGACTATCACACTCTCAGCGAAACAGAGCGGCAAGAATGGCTAACGCGTTTGCTAGAAAAGCCAGGTGCACCGCTGATTTATACCGACAACTTAAGCGCGCAAACACACGAACAGCTTGCTCTGATGAATTCTGTCGCTAAACTGCGTAAACTGGTCGGCGACGATACTTTTGGTAGCTATGTAATTTCGATGACCAATAACGCCAGTCAGCTATTAGAAGTGCTGCTACTGATGCGTTTTGCAGGTTTATCGGGTATTGATAAGAACGGGCATTTATTTTCTGCCCTACCAGTTGCGCCACTGTTTGAAACCATCGAAGATTTAAAAAATATCGATAAAATTATGCCAATGGTGTTGGACAATCGGCTATATCGTGATTTACTTGAGCACTCAGGAAACATTCAAGAGATTATGCTTGGCTACTCAGATTCCTCTAAAGATGGCGGCATTATTACCTCCGCTTGGCAGTTATATAGTGCCCAGCAAACCATCACCGATATCGCCAATCAATATGGTATCACCACCCGCCTGTTCCATGGTCGTGGTGGTTCCGTCAGTCGTGGTGGTGGCTCAACCCATCAAGCCATCGCTGCTCAGCCTGCTGGCACTTTACATGGACAGATCAAGTTCACTGAACAAGGCGAAGTACTTTACGCCAAGTATGCCAATCCAGATACTGCCGTGTTTGAATTAACCATGGGAATCACGGGAGCGCTAAAAGCCAGCTCGTCACGATTTGTCGAACAACCCAAACAGCTAGATAGCTATGAAGCGTTGTTTGCTGATTTGGCAGATGCAGGCGAACAGCAATATCGAGAGCTGACGGATAATACAGAGGGCTTCTATCAGTTTTATTCTGAGGCCACACCAGTACAAGAGATTTCATTGCTCAATATTGGCTCGCGTCCTGCTCACCGTAAAAAAGGACTGCCGAGCAAATCGACGATTCGGGCGATACCATGGGTATTTGGCTGGTCATTGGCGCGCTTTACCCTTCCCGCTTGGTATGGCGTGGGCAGTGCTTTAGATAGCGTCAAAAAAGACGAAGCGTTAATGAAGGAGATGAATAAAAACTGGCCATTTTTCAATGTCTTTATCAGTAATATTGAAATGGCTTTTACCAAATCCGAGATGAATATCGCCCGTGCATACAGTCAACTGTGTAAAGACGAAAGCTTACGTGAGCAAGTCATGCAGGCAGTGATTGATGAGCATGAACTGACGCACGCAGGTCTCAACTCCTTGCTAGAGCAGGCGTCTTTACTCTCAAACCAACAAGACTTGGCTCATTCATTGGAATGGCGTAACGCCTATTTAGATCCCATTAACTACATCCAGATTGAGCTACTCAAGCGTATGCGCCAATCCGATAACACTGACAATGACAATCTGGAAAATGACGATAGACCTGCTGTCGAAGATGCATTAATTCGTAGTATCAACGCTTTGGCAGCAGGGCTACGCAATACAGGTTAGTATTTATAAATAGGTTGATCTTTACTGATTGGAACTTACATAAAGCTGAGTTGATTCATAGTGTTATCACAGTGAACCAACTCAGATTTTTACGTTAATAGAGTTTTTCAAATACTAATATTTGATTGTTAGATGGCATCTCATAACGCTTATTTAACGTTAAATGATGTGTATTTGCCAAATCTATAACGTCTTCTAAATGACGGATGCCGCTGTTAGCATCGCGCTGGCGCAAGCTATGGTCAAACTGACGATTGCTTGCGCTGCTATAACTGCCATTTTCGTTAAAGGGTCCATAAATGATGAACTTACCATTTAAGGGTAGCATATCACCGACCAATTGGAATAATTTAGCCACTAAAGACCACGACATGATATGCAAGGTATTGGCGGTAAATACCGCATCATACGGTATATCGACCGCATTTTTCATTGGCACTGAATCACACGATACATCAAAAGTAAGCGGTGTATATAAATTAGGGGCAGGATAGGCAGCATGCCAAGCATTGATGGTGGCGTGATTAGCCAACATATCACTGGTCTGCCATGTTAAATGAGTCAATCTAGGGGCAAAATACACACTATGCTGACCCGTACCTGACCCAACCTCTAACACATGAATAGAACCTTGCAACTCTTGCTGTAAAAATTCTAGAATCGGCTGCTTATTATTTTCACACGCTTGAGAAAATGCTATTCCAGTAGGAGCAATCGATTGGCTATTATCTAAATCATCATTCAACACTGCTAATATCCTTATATATCTTCATTACTGTAGCTTTGATATTAATAATGGCGACAAGCAAAGCGTCGAAAAAACTAATAAATACCCGCTTCTACCCCAGCTGCCAGTGTCATCGCTAGCTCTTCGACTTGATCAGTAAAGATTTCTTGCCAATCACCTTGTAAAATCAGCGCCTCTTGCACCCATGACCAGCGCAGTCCTGTGGTAATGGTTTTGAGCGCAAGCTTAGTACCTGTCCCATCATGCCCAGCTCGAATATATACCGCAAACGGCATGCCCTGCTTCTTCTCTAACGCCCGATAATAACAGCGATCAAAAAAGTCTTTGGTCAGTCCTGCCATATAAGCCAAGTTCTCAGTCGTCCCTAATAATAGCGCGTCAGCTGCCAATACATCTTCAGGCTGGGTATCTTGGGGAGATTTGATTATGACATTGATATCTATATCAGGATGATTGGCACCATCATAAGCCGCTTGCGCCAACTTCTTAGTATTAGGTGATGGCGCATGCGCAACAATAAGTAAGGTTTTGCTAGCCATCTCAACCATCCTTATAAAGGTCACTGGTTTTTGGAATTAACAATTCTTGGAATCAGTAGTTCTTAGAATTAAAAGCTCTTAGAATTAATGGCTTCTGGAATGAATAGTCACTTTTTGAATGATATCAGGATGGATACTTTTCGCAACTGGACAAGTAAGCGCGGTGTTATAGAATATCTTTTGCGTTTTATCATCTAATGGTTGATTAAAAGTAATAACAACATGTACTTCACTGACTCGTCTTGGATCAGCAGCCATTATTTTGGTCACTTCAGCTGTAGTGCCTGCAATATCGATATCCATATCACGAGCTTTGATACCGATAATCGTCAACATACAACTGGCTAAGCTAGTCGCCAATAAATCAGTCGGCGAAAATGCTTCGCCTTTGCCGTGATTATCAGTCGGTGCATCAGTAATGATTTCATTATTTGACTGCAAATGAATGGCGGTGGTACGCAAATCGCCTTGGTAGGTCACTTTTAATGTCGTCATAGCTTGTCCTTTATAAACTATAAAACAGTGTGAATGTTACTGTTTAAAATATATTTTAATCAAGAGATGGAAGGTTTTTATCGCATCTTTGTGCATTGGAATGAGCTAGTACTCTTCCTACAGAAGTAACTTCAGCACCTATATTTATACTATTCCACCACTTCTTAAGAGTATTTAAATTAGCTCTTTCATCCCAGTGTTCTATAAATAATCGAGTATTTTCATTCTTAATATTTATATCTTGCGAATAAAGATCATATATCGTATTGATTGCTTTTTTCTGACTATCTGATAAAGCTATAGACTTAGGAATAAAAAACCCTTGCTGAAAAAGCTGTTTTGTTAAGACAAGAGATTCAATATGCTGTCTATTTGAAATAGGTACTCTTACAAATTCAGGGTTCAAAGCATGCTCAATTATAATATCTTTAGGTAATTTATTTGCTTCAATAATACTCATTGCTCTATCAAAATTTTCAGAGTTTTTCTTTATCCCTACATCTACATATCCATATAATTGCTCAGGGTAATAATCCTCTATTTTCTTTAAGGTACCAATTGGACTCAAACGCACAGCGTCTAATATATCTAAATGATCTAGCCAATCTCTACCCAAAGGTAAACTTCCATATAAAACTTTCCCGAATAGTTCATTTAAAACATCTAACCCTTGAAATATATCTCCTGTTAGTGGTAAGAAACTATTTATGCTATGGAACACCGTTAATCCAAGTAAGGCATCATCGTCTATTTCATCTACAATTTTTACAGCACGGCTGATTCCTGCACGTGCTACTCTATTTTTTCTCTTTTGGAATCTATGTACTAACAATTCGGAAAGAAGTTCATAGTCAACGGGTCTTTCGGTAGCAGCAGCTGTTTTTTGAGCTTCGACAAGTAATAATTGAAAGCTTGGATCTGCAAATACTTCTAAAGCACCTTCTAAATCTTCCATCTTAGGCATCAGTCTATTCTCAAACTCATCAATTCTAATTTGAGCGATTTTCATTGCCTCTTCAGAGTACTTATCTTTCAACTGTAAATTCATTTCTTGAAAAACCTCACGAGCTCGCTTTTCATCTATACCTAGTATATTAACAGTCATTTCTTTGGATTGAAGGTTATTAGAGTTATCACCTGCTTGTTGGTTCTGCCTATTCATCATTTTTTTTATTTCCTATATTTAAACTTCCTCCAACTTGTATATTTGTTGAATTATCACCGCCTTTTTGAACCTGTTTATTTTTTCGATTAAAGAAAAACCACCCTATTACCGAGAGAGGTAAAGCGACAGCCGCTCCACTAAATAACCAATCTTTGTTTGCAATAACCCAGTTCATAATTAAATACTCTAATAGTTCACAACATCTTGATAAAATTATATTAATTTAACTACAATATCATAAACACATATTAACATTTTATGTTCCAATAAAAATTAATCTCCCACGCAAAGAAAAACCCCCTCCGACATAAGTCAAAGGGGGTTTTACTTTAGAATAGAGAGCTGACGATGACCTACTCTCACATGGACGAATCCACACTACCATTGGCGCAATGATGTTTCACTTCTGAGTTCGGGAAGGGATCAGGTGGTGCCATCATGCTATTGTCGTCAGCAAAGGGGGTTTGTCG